>NZ_JAZKJP010000015.1:0-1517 GCF_047470925.1 Tenacibaculum ascidiaceicola | reverse complement strand
AAAAGTACTTGTTGAATGGAAAAAGGTATCTATATTTGCACCCGCAAACGGATAAGCGGTAAGCTAGGAAGTTAGTGTGAGTTCATTAAAATAGGGTTTAAGATATTTAAAGAAAAGGTTAAAAAATAGTTTAAATTTTTCTTGTTTATTAAGAAATAAAGTGAGTATCTTTGCAGTCCGATTTTTAGGGAAAACAGTTCATTAAAATAGTGCGAAAAACAAACGAAAAAAACTTTAAAAAAAGTTTTGTCAGATTAAAAATAGTTTGTAGTTTTGCATCCGCTTTGAGAAAGCGATACGATCACAGAAATTTTGGAAGACGACAAGTCACTAGTTCGAGTCTAGTATTTCTACAAAAGGTTGAGTTAAAGATACGAGTAATACTTGTTATATAGAGGCTCACCAAGTTCATTGAAAATATTGAAATTGACAGCGTAAAACAAAGAGTAGAATAACCATAACTTTTCGAAGTTAAAAATTCTTTTGGAACTTAACATTTATAATATTAAAGATTATACAATGAAGAGTTTGATCCTGGCTCAGGATGAACGCTAGCGGCAGGCTTAACACATGCAAGTCGAGGGGTAACAGGGAAAAGCTTGCTTTTTTGCTGACGACCGGCGAACGGGTGCGTAACGCGTATAGAATCTGCCTTGTACAGGAGGATAGCCTTTAGAAATGAAGATTAATACTCCATAATGTTGAGAGATGGCATCATCTTTTAATTAAAGATTTATCGGTACAAGATGACTATGCGTCCTATTAGCTAGATGGTAAGGTAACGGCTTACCATGGCAACGATAGGTAGGGGGTCTGAGAGGATTATCCCCCACACTGGTACTGAGACACGGACCAGACTCCTACGGGAGGCAGCAGTGAGGAATATTGGTCAATGGAGGCAACTCTGAACCAGCCATGCCGCGTGCAGGAAGACTGCCCTATGGGTTGTAAACTGCTTTTATACAGGAAGAAACTTAGTTACGTGTAACTAACTGACGGTACTGTAAGAATAAGCACCGGCTAACTCCGTGCCAGCAGCCGCGGTAATACGGAGGGTGCAAGCGTTATCCGGAATCATTGGGTTTAAAGGGTCCGCAGGCGGTCAATTAAGTCAGAGGTGAAATCCCATAGCTTAACTATGGAACTGCCTTTGATACTGGTTGACTTGAGTTATACGGAAGTAGATAGAATAAGTAGTGTAGCGGTGAAATGCATAGATATTACTTAGAATACCGATTGCGAAGGCAGTCTACTACGTATATACTGACGCTCATGGACGAAAGCGTGGGGAGCGAACAGGATTAGATACCCTGGTAGTCCACGCCGTAAACGATGGACACTAGTTGTTGGGATTATTCTCAGTGACTAAGCGAAAGTGATAAGTGTCCCACCTGGGGAGTACGATCGCAAGATTGAAACTCAAAGGAATTGACGGGGGCCCGCACAAGCGGTGGAGCATGTGGTTTAATTCGATGATACGCGAGGAACCTTACCAGGGCTTAAATGTAGAGTGACAG
>NZ_JAZKJP010000014.1:0-3241 GCF_047470925.1 Tenacibaculum ascidiaceicola | reverse complement strand
TAAAAGATTGAGGTTTAAAAGAAAGGCAACGACCTACTCTCCCACCAGTGGCAGTACCATCGGCGCTAATGGGCTTAACTTCTCTGTTCGGAATGGTAAGAGGTGAGCCCCATTGCGATAATCACCTTAAATCGTTTCAGTATATTTCAACTGTATAAGTTAACATATTAGTAAAATCATATCATAAATTCATCAAAGAGTTGCGCTTCCCCCCACTAGGAGGGGAAGACTGTACATAAGCCTATGGGTTATTAGTACTACTCAGCTACATACATTACTGCACTTACACTTATAGCCTATCAACGTGGTGATCTTCCACGACCCTTTAAAGAAATCTCATCTTGTGGTGGGTTTCGCGCTTATATGCTTTCAGCGCTTATCCCTTCCCGACGTAGCTACTCTGCAGTGCCCCTGGCGAGACAACAGATACACTAGAGGTCAGTCCAACTCGGTCCTCTCGTACTAAAGTCAGATCCACTCAAATTTCTAACGCCCACAGCAGATAGAGACCGAACTGTCTCACGACGTTCTGAACCCAGCTCGCGTGCCACTTTAATGGGCGAACAGCCCAACCCTTGGGACCTTCTCCAGCCCCAGGATGTGACGAGCCGACATCGAGGTGCCAAACCCCCCCGTCGATGTGAGCTCTTGGGGGAGATCAGCCTGTTATCCCCGGAGTACCTTTTATCCTTTGAGCGATGGCCCTTCCATGCGGAACCACCGGATCACTATGCTCTACTTTCGTACCTGATCGACCTGTATGTCTCTCAGTCAAGCTCCCTTATGCCATTGCACTCTACGCACGGTTACCAAGCGTGCTGAGGGAACCTTTAGAAGCCTCCGTTACTCTTTTGGAGGCGACCACCCCAGTCAAACTACCCACCACGCACTGTTCTCATTGCTGAGTTAGGCTCTAGATAAGCAAAGGGTGGTATTTCAAGGATGACTCCACAACGCCTAGCGACGCCGCTTCAAAGTCTCCCACCTATCCTACACATTACTTATCCAAAGTCAATACGAAGCTATAGTAAAGGTTCACGGGGTCTTTTCGTCCCGCTGCGGGTAATCGGCATCTTCACCGATACTACAATTTCACCGAGCTCATGGCTGAGACAGTATCCAGATCGTTGCACCATTCGTGCAGGTCGGAACTTACCCGACAAGGAATTTCGCTACCTTAGGACCGTTATAGTTACGGCCGCCGTTTACTGGGGCTTCATTTGATTGCTTCGCCGAAGCTAACAACTCCACTTAACCTTCCAGCACCGGGCAGGTGTCAGGCCTTATACATCATCTTTCAATTTAGCAAAGCCCTGTGTTTTTGATAAACAGTCGCCTGGATCTTTTCACTGCGGCCCTACCGGAGTAGGGCGACTCTTCTCCCGAAGTTACGAGTCTATTTTGCCTAGTTCCTTAGCCATGAATCTCTCGAGCACCTTAGAATTCTCATCCCAACTACCTGTGTCGGTTTACGGTACGGGTTCTTATAATCTGAAGCTTAGAGGTTTTTCTTGGAAGTTTTTAGGCACACTATCCACGCATCCGAAGACTTGTGGTACTATCACACTTCAGCTAAACCGGCGGATTTGCCTACCAGTCTAATACCTAAATGTTTCAACGAACTATTCCGTCAGTTCGCGGTGCTTTCACTACTCCGTCACCCCATCGCAATTATAAGAAGTACAGGAATATTAACCTGTTGTCCATCGACTACTCCCTTCGGATTCGCCTTAGGTCCCGACTAACCCTCAGCTGATTAGCATCGCTGAGGAAACCTTAGTCTTTCGGTGAGGGGGTTTCTCGCCCCCTTTATCGTTACTTATGCCTACATTTTCTTTTCTATACGTTCCAGCATGCCTCACAGCACACCTTCAGCACATATAGAATGCTCCCCTACCACTTTAAAAGTCCATAGCTTCGGTAATATGTTTATGCCCGATTATTATCCATGCTCGACCGCTCGACTAGTGAGCTGTTACGCACTCTTTAAATGAATGGCTGCTTCCAAGCCAACATCCTAGCTGTCTGGGCAGTCAAACCTCGTTTTTTCAACTTAACATATATTTGGGGACCTTAGCTGATGGTCTGGGTTCTTTCCCTCTCGGACATGGACCTTAGCACCCATGCCCTCACTGCTGAGAAACATTTTATAGCATTCGGAGTTTGTCAGGAATTGGTAGGCGGTGAAGCCCCCGCATCCAATCAGTAGCTCTACCTCTATAAAACTTTGTCTCAACGCTGCACCTAAATGCATTTCGGGGAGTACGAGCTATTTCCGAGTTTGATTGGCCTTTCACCCCTACCCACAGGTCATCCAAAGACTTTTCAACGTCAACTGGTTCGGTCCTCCACTGTGTGTTACCACAGCTTCAACCTGCCCATGGGTAGATCACTCGGTTTCGCGTCTACTACTACTAACTATGGCGCCCTATTCAGACTCGCTTTCGCTACGGCTCCAGACCTTAAATCTTTAACCTTGCTAGCAACAGTAACTCGTAGGCTCATTATGCAAAAGGCACGCCGTCACACAGTAAATGTGCTTCGACCGCTTGTAGGCGTACGGTTTCAGGTTCTCTTTCACTCCCTTACTTAGGGTTCTTTTCACCTTTCCCTCACGGTACTAGTTCACTATCGGTCTTTCAGGAGTATTTAGCCTTACCGGATGGTCCCGGTGGATTCATACAGGATTACACGTGTCCCGCACTACTCAGGGTACTGCTATGTCCTCTTCGATTACCTATACGAGACTATCACTCTCTGCGGTTCGTCTTTCCAAACGATTCTAGTTCTCTAAGATTCTAATGTCGCAGCCCTACAACCCCAATATTGCCGTAACAACATTGGTTTGGGCTAATCCGCGTTCGCTCGCCACTACTAACGGAATCACTTTTGTTTTCTCTTCCTATGGTTACTTAGATGTTTCAGTTCACCACGTTTGCTCACCCGTAGGTGTGACATGTCTTCAACATGCCGGGTTGCCCCATTCGGAAATTTACGGATCATAAAATATGTGCTTCTCCCCGTAACTTATCGCAGCTTATCGCGTCCTTCTTCGCCTCTGAAAGCCTAGGCATCCTCCATACGCCCTTATTTAGCTTATTGTACTTTTTGCTGTAGCATCTCTACTACAACGAGCTCTTTATAATTCTTGTTCTTATAAAAATATTTTGTTAGATATTATCTAACTCTCTATCTTGATTCTTTACGATATCATTTTACCAATATGTCAATGAACTTGTGG
>NZ_JAZKJP010000013.1:0-313969 GCF_047470925.1 Tenacibaculum ascidiaceicola | reverse complement strand
AACAAAAGATACAGCGGAAAGCCCGACACTTTATTATGTTATAGCGCAGCGAAAACAAACAATAAAGTGAAACGCCTACTCCAACAAATCACATTATTTGAAATACATTATATATATATTGTATGAAATACGCTTTTACAATATCTTTGCGTTTCAAAATTTCCACTTGTAAGGAAATTATTTATAACAACTATATTATATAATGATAAAGATTACATTACCCGACGGGAGCGTCAAAGAATTTGAAATGAACAGCACTCCAATGGATGTTGCTAGAAGTATTAGTGAAGGTTTAGCTAGAAATGTTATTTCTGCAAGTTTTAACGGAACTACTGTTGAAACCTCTACTCCTTTAACCACAGATGGCTCGTTGGTTTTATATACATTTAATGATACTGCTGGTAAAAAAGCTTTTTGGCATTCATCTGCTCACGTATTAGCACAAGCTATTCAAGATTTTTATCCTAATGCAAAGTTAACTATTGGTCCTGCTATTGAAAATGGGTTTTACTATGATGTTGATTTTGGTGAGGATACTATTTCTGAGAAAGATTTTGACAAAATAGAGAAGAAGTTTTTGGAGCGTGCTCGTGAAAAAGCTGAATTTAAGATGCGCTCTATTTCTAAAGCTGATGCGTTAGCTTACTATAAAGCTCAAGACAATCAATATAAGGTAGAACTTATTGAAGGTTTAGAGGATGGTGATATAACTTTTTGTGATCATAGTGACTTTACTGATTTATGTCGTGGAGGACATATCCCAAATACTGGGATTATCAAAGCTGTGAAGATTATGAATGTTGCTGGTGCTTATTGGCGTGGTGATGAAAAAAACAATCAACTTACTCGTGTGTATGGCATCTCTTTTCCTAAACAAAAAGAATTAAAACAATATTTAGAACTACTTGAAGAAGCTAAAAAGCGTGACCACAGAAAACTTGGTAAAGAATTAGAGCTTTTTACTTTTTCTCAAAAAGTAGGTCAAGGTTTACCTTTGTGGTTACCAAAAGGTGCTGCTTTGCGTGGTCGTTTAGAAGACTTCTTAAAAGCTGCTCAAAAGAAAGCTGGTTATGAAATGGTAATGACTCCTCATATTGGTCAGAAAGAATTATATGTTACTTCTGGTCACTATGCGAAGTATGGTGAAGATAGTTTTCAGCCGATTACTACTCCGAAAGCTGACGAAGAGTTTTTATTAAAACCTATGAATTGCCCACATCACTGTGAGGTATATAACCACAAACCTTATTCATATAAAGACTTACCAAAACGTTTTGCTGAATTTGGTACCGTATATAGATATGAACAAAGTGGTGAATTACATGGTTTAACTCGTGTTCGTGGTTTTACTCAGGATGATGCTCATATTTTCTGTACTCCAGAGCAATTAGACGAAGAGTTTAAAAATGTAATTGATTTAGTACTATATGTATTTGGGTCTTTAGGTTTTGAAGATTTTACTGCTCAGGTATCTATTAGAGACATGGAGAACCTTGATAAATATATTGGTTCGGTTGAAAATTGGGAAAAAGCAGAACAAGCAATTATCAATGCAGCTAAAGATAAAGGTTTAGATTATGTAGTTGAAGAAGGTGAAGCAGCTTTTTATGGACCGAAGTTAGACTTTATGGTAAAAGATGCTTTAGGTAGAAGTTGGCAATTAGGAACTATTCAGGTTGATTATAACTTACCTGAACGTTTTGATTTACATTATAAAGGTGCCGACAACCAACTGCATCGTCCGGTAATGATTCACCGTGCACCATTTGGTTCTATGGAGCGTTTCATTGCAGTTCTACTGGAGCATACAGGAGGTAATTTCCCTCTTTGGCTAACCCCTGAGCAAGTTATTGTACTGCCAATCAGTGAGAAATATCAAAAATATACCGAAAAAGTTTTAACTTTGTTAGAAAATTCCGAAATTCGCGCCCTCGTTGATAACCGTAACGAGAAGACAGGAAGAAAGATACGTGATGCCGAAGTTAGCAAAATACCTTTTATGGTTATTGTTGGTGAACAAGAAGAAAAAGATGGCACAGTATCTGTAAGAAAACATGGTGAAGGTGATTTAGGAACATTTACTATAGAAGAGTTCATTTCTCTAATACAGAAAGAAGTTAGTAAAACATTAGTTCCTTTTGGAAGTTAAAAAAATAAGATAGTAATTTAAAATTTATAAGTCATAGCAATTAGAAGAAAAGGCGGTAGAAGACCCGCGAGAGTAATTAAAGAAGATCAACATAGAATTAATGAAAAAATTAGACATGTTGATGAAGTTCGTCTTGTAGGCGATAACGTGGAAGTTGGTGTATATCCATTAGCTAAAGCTAAAGAGATTGCACGAGAGTTAGAATTAGATTTAGTTGAAATTTCACCTAAAGCTGTTCCTCCTGTTTGTAAAGTTATTGATTACAAAAAGTTCTTATATGAGCAAAAGAAACGTGAAAAAGCTTTAAAAGCTAAAGCTACTAAGGTTACCGTTAAGGAAATCCGTTTTGGACCTCAAACTGACGAACATGATTACGAATTTAAAAAGAAGCATGCTATTAAGTTCTTACAAGATGGGGCTAAATTAAAAGCTTTTGTATTCTTCAAAGGGCGTTCTATTGTATTTAAAGAACAAGGACAAATTTTACTATTAAAATTAGCTCAAGAATTAGAAGAATATGGTAAGGTAGAACAAATGCCGAAACTAGAAGGAAAACGTATGATTATGTTTATTGCTCCTAAAAAGGTTAAATAAACAAATACAACGATAATATAAGCAAGATAAAACTAAGAACAAAGATGCCTAAAATTAAAACAAAGTCTAGTGCCAAGAAACGTTTCAAGTTAACTGGTTCTGGGAAAATCAAAAGAAAGCACGCGTTTAAAAGCCACATTTTAACAAAGAAGTCTAAAAAACGTAAGCTTGCATTAACTCATTCGACTTTAGTACACAAGTCAGATGAAGCAAACATTAAGCAACAATTAGTTTTAAAATAATTGTTAGCACAGGGAATTTAATTATTAACCATGGAGTTAGGCTCATTTAAGAACTTTTAAATAAGTCGCCTACTACAAAAACACATTTGAATTATGCCAAGATCAGTAAATTCAGTAGCTTCAAGAAATAGAAGAAAAAAAATCTTGAAGCAAGCAAAAGGTTACTTTGGACGTCGTAAAAACGTTTACACAGTAGCAAAGAATGCGGTTGAAAAAGGAATGTTATATGCATACCGTGACCGTAAAAACAATAAGAGAAACTTCCGTTCATTATGGATTCAACGTATTAACGCTGGAGCTCGTCAGTACGGAATGTCTTACTCACAGTTTATGGGGAAAGTAAAAGCTAATAATATTGAGTTAAACCGTAAGGTTTTAGCTGATTTAGCTATGAACAACCCAGAAGCTTTTAAGGCCATTGTAGAAAAAGTAAAATAAGTTTCATAACCTTGCTTATACTAAAAACCCAAACCTTAACGTTTGGGTTTTTTTAAACCATCCACATTCATCAATTGAACTAAAATATCAATCCTATGAAATTTTTTAAAATAGTATTCGTCTTTATCTTTACTCAAAGTATCATCGCTCAAAATAGCACTCCTGATCAACCTAACACAGTTGAAAATCAATTTGAAGAGCTTTATAAAAAATCAAACAACTATCAAATTTACAAGGTTGTAAAAAAGAATGAATATTTAAGACTACAGAATAGTATTTTAGATAGTATAAAAGTTATTAAAACAGATGCTGCTGCTAAACAGGTAAAAATAGATGAACAGCAAAAAAACATTTCTGAGTTACAAACTAAAATAGATACATTGAATAAAGATTTGGCTACTTCTATTGATAAAGAAGATGCTATTTCTTTTATTGGTATTCCTTTAAACAAGCCTACCTATAACTCTATAGTATGGGGGATTATTTTTGTTTTACTTGCTGGATTAGCTTTCTTTATCTACAGATTTAAAAACAGCAATGTGGTTACTAAGGAAACCAAAAGTTTACTAGCTGATACTGAAGAGGAGTTTGAACAGTACAAAAGAAAGTCTATTGAAAAAGAGCAAAAACTACGTAGACAGTTACAAGACGAGATTAACAAACAACGTGGTGTAAGTTAAGCTGCCTACACCTACAATTTTTATAACTCATAAAAAAGCGACCTCAATAAGGTTGCTTTTTTCTTTATTATGCTCTACTCTTTTTAATGTGTAGAAAAAATTACTTTAGTGTTTTGCAACATTAAAAAAAAACATACGTCTTTAGTCCAAAAATAAAATGGTACTAAACTTCAAAACAGTCATATTTACTTTAATTATTAGCAGTATAATTATTAGTTGCAAAACAAAAAAACACCAACAAACAGATGATGTAGCTATATTGATTTCAAAAGAGCTAGATACTTTAATTTCTAATCCTGAAATAAACGGGGTATCTGCAGGAGTTTTTTACAAAGGAAAAACTTATGAATTTCATAAAGGTAATTTAAACAAAGAAGATACCAAGCCCCCTACCAAAAATACAATATATGAAATAGCTTCTTTGACAAAAACTTTTAGTGGTATTCTATTAGCTCAAGCAATAAATGAAGAAAAAGTTTCTTTAGATGATGACATCAGAAACTACTTAAAAGGTAATTTTCCTAATTTAGAATATCAAGGACACCCTATTACCTTTCGTAATTTATTAACTCACAGGAGTGGTTTACCAATTATTTTCCCAAACAAACCTGAAATCTTCTCTCCCTCAAACAAAGAAAAGCTTCCTTTTCTCATTACAGACTTGCAAAAAGGTTTTACAAAAAAAGATTTTTTTGCCGAACTTCATAAGGTAAGAATAGACACAATTCCGGGAACCAAGTTTGGATATTCAAATCCAGGGGCTAACTTATTAGGGTATTGTTTAGAGAATATTTATAAAATGTCTTTTGAAGAGTTATTAAGGAAGAAAATATTAACTCCTTTAAAAATGGATAATACCAAAATAGTATTAACTGAAGAAGAAAAAAAATTCTTGGCACAAGGATACAACGGTAAAAATCAAAAAATGCCTTTTGAACCTGAAATGCCAATGAAAGCTGCAGGAGGTATTCTATCCACTGTAGAAGACATGAATAAATACATGAGGTTCCATTTAAATCAAAACGACGAAGTAATTAAAATCTCTCACAAAAAACTACTTGGACTTTGGGAAGATTTTGATAATGGTTTTTTCTGGCAAATATTAATCAATGAAAACAAACCTGATATAGTTTTTCAAAACGGTGGGGCTTTTGGCACTTCAAGCTGGTTAACTCTAATTCCCAAAAAACAAATAGGTGTTTTTATTGTTACTAATAAAAAAGATGAAAAAACCCATAGTTATTTAAAAAATACTGTAGATAAAATTATAAATAAGTTGGAATAAACTATAAAAAATCCCGAGTTCATTACTCGGGATTATATTTTACGCTAAAAACTGCTGATATCAATTGGACAAACAATTTTATTTTAAAGTAAAAACTATAAGATCTGTTTAATCTCAACATTCGTTTCTACTCAAAACTTCTGAATACAATTCTATTATTTATGATAATCCTGAGATTACTCCGTTATTGTCAATCGTCATATTTTCAGATGCAGGTGTTGCTGGTAACCCAGGCATGCGCATCATTTTTCCTAAAATTGGAATTATAAATTGTGCTCCTGCTGCAATTTCAATTTCTCTAACATTTACTGTGAATCCTTCTGGTCTTCCTATCAACTTATCATTATCGGAAAATGATTTTTGAGTTTTTGCCATACATACAGCAAAATCATTAAATCCTAAACGATCAATTCTTCGTAAGTTTAACTCAGCTTTTTTATCATAGGTTACAGCATCTGCTCCATAAATTTCTTTAGCAATTTTTTCTATTTTCTCTTTTACAGGACTTTTCCAATCATACAAAGGCTTATATTGTGTAGCTTTATTTTCAACTACATCAACTACAGCTTTGGCTAAGTTTTTAGTTCCTTCTCCTCCTTTTGCCCATCCTTCAGAAACGACAGCTTGTACACCTAAATTCTTGCAGGCATCAATAACAAACTTTACTTCTTCATCTGAATCAGATATAAAAGAATTAATTGCTACTACAGGCTCAATATTGAATTTTCTAATATTTTCAATATGCTTTTCTAAATTTTTAAATCCGTTTTGCACACGCTTTAAACTTGGTGTATTATATTCCTCTTTTGGAGAACCTCCATGATGACGCAACGCTCGGATTGTTGCTACTAACACCACACATTTAGGATTTAACCCTGCATATTGTGATTTTATGTTCAAGAATTTTTCGGCTCCTAAATCAGCTCCAAAACCAGCTTCAGTTACTACATAATTTGATAAAGATAATCCCATTTTTGTAGCGATAATTGTATTCGTTCCTTGTGCTATATTTGCAAAAGGTCCACCATGAATAATTGCTGGGTTTTCCTCTAACGTTTGTACCAAGTTTGGTTTTACCGCATCTTTAAGCAAAATAGCCATTGCATCTTGTGCTTTTAAATCACGAGCAAACACTGGTTTTTTATCAAAAGTAAATCCGATAAAAATATTCCCTAATCGCTCTTTCAAGTCATTAAAACTTGTAGCCATACAAAGAATAGCCATTACTTCAGATGCTGGTGTAATATTGAATCCGTCTTCTCGAGGAATTCCATTAGCTGTACCTCCTAAACCAATTGTTATTTGACGTAACGAACGATCGTTCATATCAATTACACGCTTCCATAAAATTGTTCTCGGATCAATATTTAAATTATTAGTCCTGCTTTGTAGGTTATTATCTATTAAAGCTGATAATAAATTGTTCGCTTTCTCAATAGCATTAAAGTCTCCCGTAAAATGTAGGTTGATGTCCTCCATAGGCACAACTTGTGAGTATCCTCCTCCAGCAGCTCCTCCTTTTATTCCAAAAACAGGTCCTAATGACGGTTCTCTTAATACTACTGTAGCCTGCTTCCCTACCTTATTCAATCCTTCAGTTAAACCTATAGAAACAGTGGTTTTCCCCTCTCCTGCAGGTGTTGGAGTTAACGCTGTTACCAACACTAGGTTGTTTTGCTTTATTTTCTTTTCATCTATTAAGTTTAGAGGTAATTTAGCCTTATATTTTCCATACATTTCTAAATCATCTTCTCTTACTTGTAACTTACTAGCTATATGTTTAATATGTTGTAATTCTTTTGCTTGAGCAATCTCGATATCGGTTAAATGCGCCATGGCAAATTATTTAAATTTTTAAGTTATTTGTTGTACTAAAAAAGCAGGTAAATATACGTAATATAATCCCTATGAAAACTGACATTTGTTAGCAAATATTCCTTAATTATTATCTAAAGACATAAATATGGTAAAAGAATTGGCTTTTCTTTTAATGAAACGCTATATTTGCACGTTTTTAAAATAAAGTCGATTTAAATTATTTACAATGCAAAACAAAGGATTAATTAAATTATTTGCTATACTTTTTGGTTTAGTAAGTATTTATCAATTATCGTTTACGTTCTTCGCCAATAAGGTAGAAGATAGTGCGAAACAGTATGCTAAAGCTAATGTTAGTGATAACAATGGTAGAGCTTTGGCTAGATATGAAAGAAAATACTTAGATAGCGTAGCTAACAAAGAGGTAGTAAACTTAGGATTTGCAAAGTACTCTTACAACGATATTAAGAATAAGGAAATGAACCTTGGTCTTGATTTAAAAGGGGGTATTAATGCAATTTTACAAGTATCGGTAAAAGATATCTTAATCGGATTATCTAACGATTCTCAAAACACAACTTTTAAGCAAGCGTTAGCAAATGCTGATGAAGCTCAAAAGAATAGTCAAGAGAATTACTTAGATTTATTCTACAACGAGTTCGAAAAATTAAGCAACGGTAGCGTTAAGTTAAGCGATCCAAGCATTTTTGGAACTAAAGCTTTACGTGATAAAATAGACTTCAACAAAACCAACGAGCAGGTTAAATCGACTTTACAAGAAGAAATCAACACTTCTATCAACACTGCTTTTGAAGTATTACGTAGCCGTATTGATAAATTTGGGGTTGTTCAACCAAATATCCAACGTATTGGAACTTCTGGTAGAATTCAAGTTGAATTACCAGGAGCTAAAGACATTGACCGTGTAGAGAAGTTGTTACAGAGTACTGCTGAATTACAGTTCTGGGAAGTTCACACAAATGCAGACGTTCAAAACTTTTTCTTTGCCGCAAATGCAAAGGTTGCTGAAATGTTAAAAGATGATTCAGCTACTGAACAAGTTAAAGATACTGCTAAGGCAGACAATGATATTGATGATTTATTAGGTGAATCAGCTGATTCAACAAAAGTTGAAACTCAAAAGAATTTATTTTCTTACTTATATCCTAATGTAGCTCAAAGCCAACAACAAATAAGTTCTTTAGTCGCACAAGCTAGAGTTCAGGATACTGCGAAAGTGAATAGCTTCTTACACAACAAGGAGGTAAGAGCTTTGTTACCTAACAATTTAAAATACACTAAGTTTTTATGGGACTATAAGTCTCAAGCTGGTGCTGATGGAACTAAGCTTATTGGTTTATATGCTATTAAATCTAACAGAAAAGATCAAGCTCCTATTGAAGGAGATGTGATTGCTGATGCAAAACAAGAATACGACCAAGTTAGTAAGCCAATAGTTTCTATGATGATGAACGCAGTAGGAACTAAGAAATGGTCTAAGCTAACAGGAGAAAACATTGGTAAATTTGTTGCCATTGTGTTAGATGACTATGTTTATACTGCACCAGTTATTAATCAACAATTAGGTAGTAGCTCTTCTATTTCTGGTGGTTCTATGACCGTTAACGAAGCACAAGATATTGCAACCATTTTAAAAGCTGGTAAGCTACCTGCTCCAGCTCGTATTATCCAAGCACAGGTTGTTGGTCCATCATTAGGTAAAGAATCTATTGATGCTAGTATGTGGTCATTTGGATTAGCTATTATTTTAGTACTAGTTTGGATGTTCTTATACTACGGAAGAGCTGGTATTTATGCCAACATTGCTTTAGTAGTTAACATCTTATTCATTTTTGGAATTTTAGCCTCGTTTAACTCTGTATTGACATTACCTGGTATCGCAGGTATTATCTTAACCATAGGTATGTCGGTAGATGCGAACGTAATTATTTTTGAAAGAATTAAAGAAGCATTATATGGAGGAAAAAACTTAGGTGAATCTGTAGATGAAGGTTTTAGTATTAAAGGTGCATTATCTGCAATTATTGATGCCAATATTACTACTTTATTAACAGGTATTATTTTATATACTTTCGGTACAGGACCAATTAAAGGTTTTGCTTTAACTTTAATGATTGGTATTGCTACTTCTTTATTTACAGCTGTATTTATTACTCGTTTATTTATTGACGGTGCTGTTGAAAGAGGTACTAAATTATCTTTCAATACTGGTTTCTCTAAAAATTGGTTTAGAAATATTAGTATTGAATTCTTACAAAAGCGTAAGGTTGCTTACATTATTTCAGGATTCTTTATCATAGTTGGTTTAGTTTCTATTTTTACTGTAGGTTTAAAACAAGGAGTAGACTTTAAAGGAGGTCGTTCTTATGTAGTTCGTTTTGATGAAGCTATGAAAGGAAACGAAGTAGCTGAACAATTAAAAGATGTATTTGGTACAGCTCCAGAAGTAAAAACTTATGGTTCTGATCATCAATTAAAAATTACTACTGCCTTCAAAATTGATGAAGAAGGTACTGATGTTGATGAAACTGTACAAAATGCTCTATACAATGGTTTAAAACCATATTTAGGTGATACTTCATATGAAAACTTTAAACCTGGTTTTGAAAAAGCAGGAAATGGAATTATGAGCTATATGAAAGTAGAACCAACTATTGCAGATGATATTAAGCAATCAGCTTTGTGGGCAGTTTTAGGTTCATTAATTGTAGTTTTCTTATATATCTTATTACGTTTTAGAAAAATGGCTTATTCTATCGGTGCGGTAGTAGCTGTTTTCCACGATGTTTTAGTTGTATTAGGTGTATTCTCTTTACTATACAAATTCATGCCATTTGATATGGAGATTGGTCAATCGTTTATCGCTGCTATATTAACAGTAGTAGGATACTCATTGAACGATACCGTGGTAATTTTTGATAGAATTAGAGAGTTTACAGAAGGTAAAAACTCAGTTACTGCTAGCTTAGTAAACAAAGCATTAAACAGTACATTAGGAAGAACTATCAACACATCTTTAACAACATTATTAGTAATGTTAGCTATCTTCTTCTTTGGAGGAGACAGTATTAAAGGGTTTATGTTTGCATTAATCGTAGGTGTGGTAGTAGGTACTTACTCTTCTTTATTTGTTGCAACGCCAATTATGTTTGACGTTTCTAAAAAAGAAGAAAACAAGTAACTCATATAAAAGCATACATAAAACCGTTTTGAATAAACTTCAAAACGGTTTTTTCATTTAATATCAAGCAACTATCTTTGCAGTCTGATGAAAATTACAAAACTCCACGATTTATACTTTAAAGAATTTATTTCAGCTGATGAAATTTCTAAAATTGTTAGCTCTTTAGCTCAACAAGTAAAAAAAGATTTACCTTCTAACGAAGTTCCTATTTTCATAGGAATTTTGAATGGGTGCTTTGTTTTTACTGCAGATTTTTTACGTGAATATAAAGGAAACTGTGAAATTAGTTTTGTTAAGTTGTCTTCATACCAAGGCACAGCTTCAACAGAAAATGTAAAGAGTTTAATAGGTCTTAATGAAGATTTATCTGGTCGTACCGTTGTAATTTTAGAAGATATTATTGATACTGGCACAACCTTACAAGAGATTTACGAAATCTTTAAAACTAAAAATTTAAAAGAATTAAAAATAGTAACACTTTTTTACAAGCCTGATGTTTACCGTAAAGAGTTACACATAGATTATATCGGAAAAGGTATTGACGATAAATTTATTGTAGGCTACGGATTAGATTACAAAGGGTATGGTAGAAACTTGCCTGCTATTTATCAATTAACAACACAACCCAAAATGAAAAACGTCGTATTATTCGGCCCTCCTGGAGCAGGAAAAGGTACTCAAGCAGAAGTTTTAAAAGAAAAATACAATTTAGTACACATTTCAACAGGAGATGTATTCCGATTTAATATTAAAAATGAAACTGAATTAGGTGTATTAGCGAAAAAATATATTGATGCTGGTGATTTAGTTCCCGATGAAGTTACGGTTAACATGCTAAAAGAAGAGGTAAACAAAAATACAGATGCTGCTGGTTTTATTTTTGATGGTTTCCCTCGTACAGAATCGCAAGCAGAAGCTTTAGATGCTTTTTTAGCTGAAAAAGGTGAACGTATTAACGGAATGGTTGCTTTAGAGGTTCCTGAAGATTTATTAGTTAAGCGTATTTTAGAAAGAGGAAAAACCAGTGGTCGTTCTGACGATATGGATGAAAGTAAAATCCGCAATCGTTTTAACGAGTACAACACTAAAACAGCTGTTTTAAAAGATTATTACCAAGCACAAGGTAATTACTACGGCGTAAACGGAGTTGGTTCTATTGAAGAGATCACACAACGTTTATCAGACGTATTTGATACATTATAACAAGAACTTGTTTAATCATTAAAGCAATAATAATTATCGCTTTTTTAAAGATTCAACAAATAAACAACAAACAATGACTGAAGGAAATTTTGTCGACTATATTAAAATCTACGCATCATCTGGTAAAGGTGGTCGTGGATCTGCACACTTACATCGCGAAAAATATATTGCGAAAGGTGGACCTGATGGTGGTGACGGTGGTCGAGGTGGTCACATAATATTACGTGGCGATAAAAATATGTGGACACTTTTCCATTTAAAATTTAAACGTCATTTTAGAGCTGAACACGGTGGTGATGGAAGTAGCAGTAGAAGTACTGGACATGATGGTGCAGATGTTATAATTCCTGTTCCATTGGGAACTATTATCCGTGATGCTGATACTGACGAAATTTTATATGAAGTTATTGAAGACGGAGAAGAAATCATCTTATTAGAAGGTGGTAAAGGTGGTCGTGGTAATTGGCATTTTAAATCATCTACTAACCAAACTCCTCGTTATGCTCAACCAGGTATTGACGGACAGGAAGGTTGGTACCGTATTGAGTTAAAAGTTTTAGCTGATGTTGGTTTAGTTGGTTTCCCAAATGCTGGAAAATCTACTTTATTATCAGTAATTACAGCTGCAAAACCTAAAATTGCTGATTACGCTTTTACTACCTTAAAACCTAACTTAGGTATTGTTGAGTATCGTAATCATCAGAGTTTTGTAATGGCTGATATTCCTGGAATTATTGAAGGAGCCGCTGAAGGAAAAGGTTTGGGGCATCACTTTTTACGTCATATAGAACGTAACTCTACCCTACTCTTTTTAATTCCTGCAGATAGCGAGGATATAAAAAAGGAATATGAAATCTTGCTAAATGAACTTCGTAAACACAATCCTGAATTATTGGATAAAGATCGTTTGTTAGCTATCTCAAAATCGGATATGTTAGATGATGAACTTAAAGAAGAAATCAAACAAGATTTACCAGAAGGTATTGAAGCCTTATTTATCTCCTCTGTAGCTCAACAGGGCTTAATGGAGTTAAAAGATAAACTCTGGCAAATGTTGAATTAGTTTTCGTTTAAAATAACACTATAAAAAAACACCTCATAGAGGTGTTTTTTTGTTCTTCTACTCCATCTTCCAAATCCTTATAAACATTTCTTGAAAGGCAGTTTTTGCATTCTCTTTAGTACTTTTCTCTACATACTCTTTCATTAATGCTACTCTATCAACTGCCCTTGGATGTGTGAAAATTTCTGGACCTAACAAGTTTTGTAAAACCTCAAAGTTTGTTTTTAAATCATTTCCTAACTCTACCTCTTGTGTAATAATTAAATGAACCGCTATAATATCTGCAAGATATTCTGCTTTTTTATACGCGTTTGTTTTGGTTCCATTAGGTATTTCTGTTCCCAAATTAAATTGCTCTGCTTGTTTTAGCGTTACAATATGTCCTAACTCATGTGCCAATACAAAAACTTTTATATAATCTTTATCATAATCTACTAATCCTTGGCTTACTTCAATATAGCTCATTGCTGCTCCTGCATTCACAGAAGTATCGTGTTTATCTATTCTAAACTCATCTGGAATATCAACATCAGCAAACTCTTTAAACAGCGGTTTTACTGTTTTTAAATATAGTTCCTTTAATTTTTCTTCTTTTGTTAAGTTTTCTACTACTTCTTCATTTTTAGTTTCACTTGTATTACAGCTTACTACTAAAAAAGCTGTGATAAGTATTATTATTTTTTTCATAAATTTTAGAATAAAAAAACACCCTCAGAAATAAATTCTAAGAGTGCTTTACTGGGGAATAAACATTAATTAATAATATGTGTATGTAATATTGAATGTGTATTCACCAAATATCATATAAGAAGCTGATATTGGGTAATCATCAGTATTATATTCGAAAACTACATCTGTACCATAAGAAAAAGTACCATTAACAGGGTTGTTTACGTTAACTCCGTCTAACCTTGCTCCTACGTTAATTTTAGCGTACGCTTCTGGATAGATTCCTTTGAAAGGATTATTCTTCTCATCGTATGTATTTTCATACTTTTCATTTCCAATAGTTAAACTAGCAACATTTCCTTTTACATCATAGGTATAGCTTGTATTGGTTGTTGTATCATCTTTTTTTGTTACTCTAACAGTTTTTTCTAACTGATTGTTTGCATTATAAGTATACGTATATGTATACGTTTCTATTCCTTCTTCTTTCTTAATAGCGCTTATAATTAAACCTTCGTTATTATATGTGTAAATAATACTTTCTCTATCAGCTTTCTTTTCGGTAACTTGATTTTTATCATTGTACACTAATGTATAAGTAGTTTTATTACCAGCTTCAGTATAATCATATGATTTAACAAAGTTTGAAGCTTCATCATAAGAATACTCTATTAAAAGATCACCTAATACAGATGCTTCTCCATAAGATTTTAGTTGTGAACCACTACCAACTTCACCACGAATATTAATAGTAACATTGTATACTTTTACATCACCGTTTTCAGCAGTAACAGTAAAAGGCATAGCTTCACCGTCTACAAAGTTTACCTCTTCTCCTGGTGCTGGAGAAATTGTAGCTTTATCTGAAATAGTAATATTAGGTATTAAACCTGTAAGATTAGTTTTAAAAGGAACACTGATTGTAATATTGTTTCCTAAATCGTAAACAACATCATCTTCAGTTAATCCTTCAAAGTCTATATTAAAACTTGTAATACTGTTTAATGATGATTGTACTACTTTGTCGCTATCATCACTAGAGCAACTTACTACTACAAGTGCTATAATTAAAGACAAAAAAGGGAAAACTTTTTTCATAATGTAAAAATTTAAAAATTAATAATTTACTATCGACTTCTTTTGTTCCGTTCGATAATCACGGACTATACTTTAAAAGTTTGGGTTGTTTATTTTAGCATCGTTAGGAAACTGAACTACGTATCTACTGTCGTTTTGTTGTAATGTGTAATTTTTTCCTTCATACCACTTTACAATTTGTGGTTGTGTAGTTCTCTTTAAATCATTCCAACGTTGACCTTCAATAGCAAATTCACGTGCACGCTCATCTAATATTTCTTCATACAACTCTTGTTTGTTTAAAGAGTTGATATATGTAGTATACGTTGTCATTTTAGACTGAGTATATCTGTTTTTTGCAAACGTTAACAATTCTGTTTTTGCTAAACTTAATTCGTTTTGTTGCGTATACGCTTCTGCTAAAATCAAATACAGTTCTGCCACCCTAAAGGTAGATCTGTACTTAATATCAGCTGTTTTAGCAGCTCTATAAACTGTTCCGTCTTTCCTAAAATAAATATTGAATCTTAAATCATTTGTTCTATCATATTTACTTAAAAAATCATCGGACATAGAAGCATCGGTAGTGATATTATCAGAAGATACCATGTCTAACGCCAAAACAGATTCTACTGAATTAAATTCTGAAGGCATTATAGAGCTATCTGAGTTTAAATCTTGAACGGTATTTTTTATAGCTAATGCTTCTTTAGCTGCATCAATAGCTTGTTGCCATTCATTTTTAGATAAAAACACCTTGGCTTTTAAGCTTTTTAAAGCTATTGTTGAGAATCTATAATTTAATCCTGTTTCTTGTTCTGCAACATTTAAACGTGTTTCAGCATTTGTAATATCTTGTAAGATTTGCTTATAAACTTCTTCAACCGATTGAATATCATATTTCTGATCTAAATTATACTCAGTTACTACTGGCACTCCTCCATCACTATTAGCAGTTGCACCGTTATAAGCTTTACTATATAAATTAACCAACTGAAAATATTGCAAGGCTCTTAAAGCATAAGCTTCACCTACCAACTGACTAATTTGAGTGGCGTCTCCTATTATTTCAGTTTGATTTTCTATGACGTGATTTGCATGAAAGATTATTTTGTAAAAACTAGCATACGAAAAAGCTGTTGTTAATGGCGACGCACTTTCATCATTCCATATAAAAAGGTCTTCGTACAGTTCAGACGCAAAAGATGCTTTGGTTAATTGAAGCTCATCACTTCTATATGTTGTTAATACATGGTTGTTTTTTTCTATACCATAAGCGGTTGTTAAAAAGCTTCGGTAATCTTCTACCGATTTAGGAATTATTTGCCCTATTGGTTCTACATCTAAGTAATCATCACACGAAACCATGCTCACTACTGCTATGAATAATATGTATATGTGTTTTCTCATTTCTATATTTTTTAAAAAGAAAGGTTGAATCCGAAAGAAATAATTTTTGGTATTGGCTGTGAATATGGGCTACCAAAAGTTTCAGGGTCGAAATATCCATCGTAATCTGTTCCGAAAACAAATAGATTTCTTCCTTCTAGGTTAAAGCTTAATCTTGAAACATTCATACTTTCTAAGTACTTACTTGGCACATTGTATCCAAACTTTATGCTATTAACTCTTATGTATGAAATTTTATCTACCCAAATATCTAAATCTCTAAACGTATTACCTGAATCATAAGTATGATACCAACTGTAAACTAAATCTGTTTCAAAACCTGGTGTTGCACTTCCTATCAACGCTGGGTAATTCCCTGTACCTGCTTGTAATACTTCTTTGTTAAAGTTGTAGTTAGGACTTACTTGTGTTGGGTGATACGAAGGTGTTCTTTTTACTGTTTGATTTAAGTTAAAGTTTGTAGCTATACTTAAACTGAAATCTTTATAGTGAAATTTATTGATGAAACCTCCACTAAACTCAGGGGCTCCATTACCTACATAGGTATATAAATTTCTATGCTCTTCTCTTGTTAACTGATTTCCATCAACTCCTTCTGATAAGTTATAAAAATCTACCGCTGTTACTTTCTTACCATCTTTCCAAAATAATGGCAACCCATTACTATCTAAACCTGCTGTTTTTATAGCAAAAACTGCGTTAACTCCATATCCTAATAAAGAAGGTTTAAAATCATTATCTCTGGTTTGAATTCTTTCTACAGTATTTTTATTATGAGAAATATTAAAGCTTGTTGTCCATGTAAAATCATCTTTTACAATATTTCTCGTATTTATAGCTAATTCAACTCCTCTATTACTTAACGTTGCCCAGTTTGTATTGATAAAGTTAAAACCAGACTCTAACGGTATGGCTTGTAAACCAATTAGATCAGTACTTTTGCGATAGTAGTAATCTGCCGACACATATACTCTATTATTAAACATCCCTAAATCAAATCCAACGTTTGATGAAACCGTTTTTTCCCAGCGTAAGTCTTTGTTTGGAGCTGAAATAACATTAATTCCTTCTTCTGTTGTTCCTGGTAAAATGGTTACCTCGTCATAAAGACCTACAACGTAAGGAGAGGTAGATTTATCTATATTTCCTTGTACACCGTACGAACCTCTTATTTTAAGTTCATTAATTGCATCCAAATTAAAAAAGTCTTCTTTTGCTACGTTCCAAGACCCTGCTACAGACCATAATGGTAAGTATCTAAATTTTGGATTTACACCAAATAAATTAGAACCATCATATCGTAAACTTCCGAAGATTGTGTACTTTCTATCATAAGTATACGAAGCTGTTCCGAAGAAAGATGCGTATGCGTTTTCGTTAACTGTCTTTCTATACGGTTCAAATAACTTATTCTTCAATGCTCTTTCATCAGTTATTTGTAGAGTACTTAATGTATTAGGATTAAAACCAAATCCTTTTGTATGAATCTCTGTACGCTTATCTTCTCTAAATTCAGTTCCTAACATTACATCAATCTCATGGATATTATTGATTGAAGTATTGTAATTTAACGTACTCTTCCAGTTGTATTGAAAAGCGTCGCTGTTCCAGTTTTGAATTATACCTCCTTCTGGTAAGAAAAAAGCATTTTGTCCTTTATCGTCTTGATATCTAGATCTAAACCTGTATTTTCTTGTATAATAACTCTCTTTATCTGAAAATTTCTCTGTTTTATCAAAATCAAACTGCATCCCAAACTGCGTGTATAGTTTTAAGTTGCTATTGAACTTATATGTAAGATCTATGATAGGTTTTATAGAATATGATGTTAGCTCTTGATTTGTGTTTTGTCTTTCTTCTAGAGGGTTATATTTAAAACTTACACTTAAATCATACCTTTCAATTAAATCAGGATCATAATTAAAACTTCCATCTGCATTATATGGCGTAAAGTAAGGATTTACTCTTCTTGAATAATAAGCTGGGTTTGTGTAAGCGTCTGCTCCAGTAATATAAGATCTACTTCTATTTCTACTGGCAAAAACCGATACTCCTACATTTAACTTATCATTTACATCATAATCATTTTTAAACGTAAGGTTGTATCTATTTAAACCAGTACCTTTTGTTGTTCCTTCTTCATCAAAATATCCTAAAGAGAAGTAATATCTTGATTTTTCACTACCTCCTGAAAGAGTTAAGCCGTATTGTTGATTAATAGCAGCTTGGTACAACTTATTACCCCAATTAACATCTTGATTTCTTAAGTTATTAATTGCATTTTGAGCTAATGGATTTATGCTAGAAAATCCGTTGTTTTGAAAATTATCGTATTCTCCATAAGCATCTAAAATACGAGCTACTTCTCCTCTGTTACTTTGGTAAGTTAAATCTGGTCTGCTCGCTAAACCTAATTCAAAATCTACTTTCTCAGAAGCATTCATTAAATTTAACTTATCAAAATCAGGTCGTAAGGTTAAGAAAGTACTTGCATTAAAGTTAACTCTCATTGTTCCTTCTTTACCTTTTTTAGTCGTAATTACAATTACTCCATTAGCAGCTCTTGCTCCATAAATAGAAGTTGCTGAGGCATCTTTTAATACCGTAATTTCTTCAATATCTTCTGGATTAATTCCTGCAATAGGAAAAGATTTTAAATTATCAATATTATCTTTATCTCTAAAGTCTTTTGGAATATCGTTTCCTTGTAAAGGAATTCCATCTAGAACCCATAAAGGATCTGAAGAACCATTTAAAGTTGAAGTACCTCTAATTTGAATTTTTGCTGGCGCTCCTGGTGCTCCACTAGTTGGTTGAACAAGTACTCCTGAAATTTCTCCCGAAAGCATTTGATCTATATTAGCAGTTCCTGCTCGTTTAACATCATCTGTTTTTATTTTGGCAAACGACGATGTAATTTTTCTCTTTTCTATTTTTTGATACCCCATTACAACAATCTCTCCTAAAAGCTCTTCTTTTTCTTTTAGTGTTATTATCATGTTGGTACTTCTATTTTCTACATTAATTTTTTCAGTTTCAAAACCTATGTATGAAATTATGATATACTTTGTCTCTTTAGGCGCTTTGAATGAAAAGTTTCCGTCAAAATCGGTAGTTGTACCAATCATAGAAGCTTGAATGATACCATCTATATTGGTTTTATTCCCAATTACTTTAGTTGAAGCATAAATACTAACTCCTGGCAAGGTTTCGTTTCTAGCTTCATCGATAACTGTTCCACTTATTGTCTTTGTGTTCTGCGCAAAAACTGAAAATGGTATAAGAAGCAGTAGGTAAATTATTTTTTTATTCATCATCTTAATTATTCAAATTATACTCTATTCTGGCTATTAAATCATTGTAGTGATTTTGAGTAGACTTATCCCCTTTCTTTCTTTTCTTTTTCAATAATTTTAAGATTCTTTCTAATTCTGCTCTTTTATTTGAACCAGCATCTGACACTCTAGGTATGTAAGTAAAGTGTACATTTTTAAATTCCTTCTGTTGGCTTGTTAATGTTGTTTGTTTTGTTTTCTTTAATAATATGTTTCTATCTACAGTTAATACGTCTACATAATTTTTTTGAGTCATACGATCAAACATGTCTAAAACTTTATTATTAATTGTTTTCTTAAAAACAGCTTTAAAAAGTTCATCGAATAAGTATTCTTCTGTAAAAGCTTTTTTATCATCAGACATTAACACTTTGTTTTCTGTAATTCGCATTAATCTATCTGTTTCAACAAGACGGAAAATCATGTTTGTCTGATAGGCTCGATGCATAGAGACCGGAGAGTAAAACCGTTCTCCATCTGGTGCATCTCTTACTGGATATACTTTATGAATTAAATCAGGAGTAAACAGCCATTTTTGCGGTAAAATT
Organism: Tenacibaculum ascidiaceicola; assembly: GCF_047470925.1. Classification (NCBI taxonomy): domain Bacteria; kingdom Pseudomonadati; phylum Bacteroidota; class Flavobacteriia; order Flavobacteriales; family Flavobacteriaceae; genus Tenacibaculum; species Tenacibaculum ascidiaceicola. The sequence continues at coordinate 294,253 of NZ_JAZKJP010000013.1, read as the reverse complement.
GCTTTACTTATTATATACTCTAATGATTTTTTTTGAACTTCTACAGGGACTGGTACAAAGGTATTTTTATTATCACCATAAATAGTATTATTAATATAAATCCCTCCAATATTTGCCATAACATGATTATTGTATAGCACCCATTGATCTATAACTGCTTTATATAACTTTGACGCTCTATAATAATCTTTACCTTCCTCTTTTGTCCATCTTAAAATGTTTGGTACAATTCTTTGTAAATTTTTCAGCCCGTACTCACTTGCTTTTACTGCATCATCACCTAAATCTTCGCTTTGAGACCTTGGGTCTATAACTTTTCTTTGCTGGGGACCATAAAAATATAATGGATCATTTTCATGTTTTCTTATCCACTGGTTTAAAATTGGTAACTCTTCATGAGGTGTTTTCTCATCTAGCCAACGGTATCCCCAGTTAATAGCATACTTATCGTACACTCCTATTTTCGGGCTAATTTCGGTTACATTATCACCCGGTTGTGCAACGTAATTGTATCGTGCATAATCCATTATAGATGGTGCCGTTCCTCCCATTTTTTCAGTAAAACTGGCTGATCTCAACGAATCTACCGGATAACTAAATGATGCTCCCATATTATGCTTTAATCCAAAGGTATGACCTACTTCATGAGAGGATACAAACCTTATAGACTCTCCCATTATTTGATCTGAAAAAACATTAGCCCTTGCTTCTGGGTTTATAGGTCCTGTTTGTACGCGAATCCATTGGTGTAGCCCTTTCATTAAATTATGCCACCAAATGATATCTGACTCTAAAATTTCTCCACTTCTAGGATCTACTATTGATGGCCCCATAGCGTTTTGTCTTTCTGAAGCTACGTAGGTAATTACCGAATAACGAACATCATCAATATCAAAATTTTCATCTTCTTTGGTAACTTGTTTTACAACTACTGCGTTTTTAAACCCTGCCTGTTCAAAAGCTTTATTCCAATCATAAACTCCATTTTCAATATATGGTATCCATCTTTTTGGTGTTGCAGGATCTATATAATACACTATTTGTTTTTTGGGAATTACTAATTCACCTTTTTTATATCTTTCGATATCTTCTTTTTTGGGTTCAAGCCTCCAACGTGTAATTAATTCTCTATGTTCTACTTCATGCTGACTATCAGAATAATAATCCATTGGCTTACTAAAGTACCCTATTCTTTTATCTCCAAAACGAGGCTTCATTATATTAGTTGGTAACAAAACGATATTAGTCGTAACTCCAATAGATAAAGGTAGTGCTGCACTTTTCCCTTCAGATACAGAAGTTGTTAAAAGAGATTTTACTACTATGTTTTTAGAAAAAGTTTTTACTTTCTCAACCTTAGATAATTTTGTTTTAATACTACCACCTAAACCAATATTTGACAATAAATCATTAAAACTTTTATCTTTTCCATTAAAAACTCTGTTTACTTTGATTAATGCTGATGTTTTCTTTTCATTTTCTGACTCAATTTTAAACTCCTCTATAATAGATTCCCCAAAATTATCATGTACCGAAAGTGTAATTGCATTATTTTTTGGTGAAGTTACTCTTGGGTTAATTGTTTTTACCCAAACCTTATTTAATACTGTGTCTTTATAAAATCTAATTAATTTAGTTTCATAAGCCATCCCTTTATTTAATCCGTGTCCGTTTAGTGCATAAGGAACTTTAGAAACTTTATTGACAATTAAAAAGTCTTTTGAGAATAATGAATCTGGTATATCAAAATAGATATCTTCTTTTAATCTATAAATATTAAACAATCCTTCTTTTTTACTTCCTTCTTTTTTTAATTTCGAATAAGATACACCACCACTATCTTTTATAGAATCTTTCTTTTCTTCTTTTTTTTGTGCAAAAACAGAAGTCGTAAAAATTACAAAAAGTAAACTAAGCGTTTTTAAATTAACATGCTTCATTTGAGAATAACCCTTCTTAAATTATTTTGATTAACAAGAAACCAAATGTAGAACTGAAGATGCGTTTTAAAAATTAAATAAGAGTGAAGTAGTTTTTTTAAGGAGTGAATTTTATTATTTTGATAATAAAGGAATATAACATTTAAATTCACCTTCAATTATTTCCGTCTTAAATGAATTTACACTATAAAATGCATAAAAATTATTCAAATAATTCAACCCCACACTATAGCTTGCTTCTTTTTCACCTTTTCTTGGATTATAATTGTTACTAACTACAATTACATCCTTTTCAATTAAAACTTTAACGAAAAGGGGGGTCTTTTTTGTTATTTCATTATGCTTAATAGCATTTTCCACTAATGTTTCTAATGCTAAAAAAGGAATCTTCTTCAACAGTGCTTTATCTTCACTATTATCTACAATACTTAAGTTTATACTATTATTAAATCTGATTTTTTGCAAAAAGAAGTATTGTTCTAAAAAGTATAATTCTTCTTTAACAGTAGCAAAATTAGCTTCTCTGTCTTTTAACAAGTATCTATAAACTTCAGATAGTCTTAGTACAAACTGCTGAGATGTTGTTTTATCTAAACCTATTAAAACATGTAAAGAATTTAATGTGTTGAATAAAAAATGAGGGTTTAACTTTTTTCGTAACTGACTTAACTGTAATCGTGCGTTTTTTTGTTGATATTGTTCATTACTTATAGCTAACCTTTTTCTTTCTTGCTCATACTGAAGTGTTTTTAAGTGCTGACTTCTTAATTGGCTTCGGGAAAAAGCTAATATTAACATAAAGGTTAGTAATGCCAATAAACTCATCCAAAGTAAATACTGCTTTATATTATTTACTGACTCTTTAATAAAAATATTTAAAGGAAAGCTTGTTATTAAAATTAATTCAGAATTACCCACCTGTATAACATCATAATAGCGCATCACCTCTAATTTCAAATATTCAGAAATTGCAGCTACTTTAACTTGTTTTTTCTTTTTGTAATCTTCCTGTTCAAAGTTTTTCATAACCTGATTCAACGAAACTTTATCAAAAAAAGAAGTCTCACGCTTTCCTATATACCCTATTTCAGGATGTAGCATACAAACACCTTCATTATTCGTTAAAGTAACATACCCTCCTTTTCCACTATATTTTTGTGAGAAATAATTCCAGTATTTTAACAAGTTAATATCATAACCAAAAACAACAAAAGTGCCATCTTGCAATTGATGTTTGATAATCTTTCGGTAATATGTTTTACCTCCTAAATTTAAAACTGTATCAAAAATTTGATTTTTATCTTCAAGAGATTTTGTTTTTTCTAATATATTTTTACCTGCATTGATGCTACCAAAAAAATAAGAATCTAAAACCTCTTTATCTTCTAAAAAATAAACAAAGCTTACATCTATGTTTTCTTCAGAAAAAGCTAACTCACTATTAAAAAGCAATCTATTTTTAAGCTCACTTTTATCTAAGCCTGCACTACTCTCAATAATTCTCTGAGTGTCAATAATGAATTTATTAAATTCATTAAAGTCAAATTGTAAAATACTTTCCTTTTCCTTTGCATACTGCTTTATAACAACCTCCATCAAACCTTCTGCTTCTGAAGTTATTTTATTAGTTATTAATCTATACCCAATAAAAAACAATACTATTAATGATACACTTGCTAAAAGGTAATATTGGTGCTTTCTTTTTTTTAACGGAAATTTCATGAAATTTAATTATCCAGCCACTTTTTAAACTCTTTAATTCTTTGAGCACTCACTAAAAGCATCTCTTCTATATTTAAATTTGGTTGTAATTCTATTTTTACACGATTATTGCTGTATTTTGATATGCTATTAATCGCTGAATGTTGAATAATGTATTTTCTATTAATTTTAAAAAAGTATTTTTCAGATAGCTCTTCTTCCAAACTAGAAATTGTCCCGTCATAAAGATAACTTTCATTATCAAAAGTAAATAGGAATAAATATTTTCCCTGCGCCATAAAATAAGCTACATCTTCTCTTTTTATAGAAATAGATAGGCTTCCTTTTGACACCAAGAAACGTTCTTTTTCTTTTTGCTGCTGTATTTTGCTGTTCATTTGCAATAGTAATTGCTCTAGCTTATCAGTATAACCTTTATTCTCATTAAGATTTATATATTTTTCTATCGCTTTGTTAAGTAACTCTTTACTATACGGTTTTAATAGATAGTCTATAGCAAAAAACTGAAAGGATCTGATTGCGTACTCATCAAAAGCTGTTGTAAAAATAATAGGAATTGAAGTTTTCAAACTCTCAAAAATTTCGAAACTATAACCATCGCCAAGGTGAATGTCACTTAGAATTAAGTCACAAGTGTTTTTTTGAAGCCAAAGAATCGAATCTTCAACACTTTCCAACCGCTTTTTTACAGAAATTGGATGTGAACTTTTAAGCAATAAATTTTCTAGAGAAGATGCCGCTAAATCTTCATCTTCTATAATAACTACATCCAATGTCTTCATTTCTAAATTAGGTTTTAAGAGGTATGCTCAAAAGTATTAAATTATTTTCATCTTTAATTAAAAGTTATGTTTATGCTAACTTATAAACAGTTACTTTTTAGCTGAAAGACAAACAACACCTAATAAAGAAATCTATTTTAGGATTAATTATGGAAGTTAAAACTTGGTTTAACGATTATTACAACACTCGCTTTGCTTTAATAAAAGCACGTTTCCAATAGTTTTCGTGTAGTGAAGTTACAATAACCCCCCGTGATGTAGTTGAATGTATAAAACGGATATCTCCATTATCTACAGAAGTTACTAACCCAACATGATTTACTCTACCTCTTTTTCTTGAAGTTTTAAAAAATAGTAAATCTCCTCTTTGAACCTCTCGTAACGAAATGTTTTCTCCTTGTACGTACATTTGGTGTGATGTTCTTGCTATGGGTACGTTTCGTTGTTTAAACGATGTAAAAATTAACCCAGAACAATCCATTCCTCTTTTAGTCATTCCACCAAAACGATATGGCACACCTTTATAAGTTACTGCAGTCCATACAATTTTATCAGCAACAGTTACATCTTCTTTTTTTGTTAATGTTTCACTGGTTTTTGTATCCGTATCTTCTACTTTTTTAGGAGTAACTGTTGAAACTCTTTTTTGATAAGTCGTACTAATATTTTTTGATGATCCACAAGAAATCATTAAAAATGATGCCAAACATATAAAGAAGACTTTTTTTATCATGCTAATTTTTATTTTTTTAACCCAGCAACAATCAACTTTGCTGTTTTTGCAGAGGCTCCTTTTCCTCCTAATTTTTGTTCCAAATCAAAGTATGACAAAAACAATTGCTGACGATGTTCTGATTCTAAAATACGAGTTAATTCATATTGTACTTTTTCTTTAGTAAAATCGTTTTGTATTAACTCTTTTACCACCTCTCTATCCATTATTAAATTAACTAACGATATATATTTTAATGTTATTATTCGTTTGGCTATTTGATATGAAATGTTGCTTCCTTTATAGCACACTACCTGAGGTACTTTAAACAATGCTGTTTCTAAAGTTGCTGTTCCTGACGCTACCAAAGCAGCATGTGAAATACTCAATAAATCATAAGTTTTATTATTAATGAATTTCACATTTGAATCTCCAATTATTTCTTGATAAAACTCGTAAGATTGACTTGGTGCTCCTGCCACTACAAACTGATATTGTGGAAAATCTTGTACTAATGAGAGCATTACCGATAACATTTTTGTTATTTCTTGCTTTCTACTTCCTGGTAACAGTGCTATAACCTCTTTATGTCCCAGATTATATTCTTTCCTAAACTTTTCGATAGAAACTTGTTCTCTTCCTGCAATTCCATCAATTAAAGGATGTCCTACAAAATGAACATTATAGCCATGCTTTTTATAAAACTCTTTTTCAAACGGAAGAATTACAAACATTTGGTCGATATCTCGTTTAATATCTTTAACTCTACTCGCTCTACTTGCCCAAACTTGAGGTGAAATATAATAATTAGTTCTAAAACCTTGCTTTCTTGCCCATTTAGCAATACGAAGATTAAAGCCTGAGTTATCAATAAAAATAATTACATCAGGATTGAATTGAGCAATGTCTTTTTTACAAAAAGAAATCATTCCTAAAATCTTACGTAAGTTCATCAACACCTCAACAAACCCCATAAAAGCACGTTCTTTATAATGCTTAACAAGTGTACCTCCAACTTCTTGCATTAAATCTCCTCCCCAAAAACGAATATCTGCTTTTGGGTCCTCCTTTATTAAGGCCTTCATTAAATTTGCTCCATGTAAATCACCCGAAGCTTCACCTACAAGAATGTAATATTTCATGTATTAAAATTAGAAAAACTTTAAAAATGCTGTTAATAAAGCTACAGCAATTGTAGTTATTAACACTCCTCTTGCTCTATAATCTTGTTTCTTTTTTAAAAATACCCAAAAAACAAATAAATTAGGTATTGCTGCTAAAGCAATTACAGATCCTAATACTCCTCCTTCTCTTATCATAGAAATCGTTTCTGAAATACTAAGTTCTGAGATGTACTCTACATAAATAAAAAAGCCACAAGTTGTTGCCAACAATGAAACTATAATTCCTATTAATATTTCTTTTTTTATATGTCCCATGTGTGTAATTTTTGAATTGCATGATGAGCTGTCATATCAAATTGAACTGGCACAACAGATATAAAACCATTTTCTAATGCCCAAACATCAGTATCCTGCCCTTTATCTCTGTTAATAAATTCTCCAGAGAGCCAATAATACTCTTTCCCAAAAGGGCTTTTACGTTTATCAAACGTTTCTTTCCAATATCCATTCGCCTGTCTACAAATACGAATTCCTTTAATCTCGTTTTCTTTTAACTTAGGAATGTTTACGTTTAAAATTACACCATCTGGTAATCCATTTAACAAAACATTTAACGCTATTTTTTCGATAAATTTACGTGCTGCTCTAAAATCGGCATGCCAATCAAAATCTAACAAAGAAAAACCTATTGCAGGAATACCTTCAATACCAGCTTCAACAGCAGCGCTCATGGTTCCTGAATAAATTACATTAATTGATGAGTTTGACCCATGATTAATTCCTGAAACACATAAATCTGGTGTGCGATTTAAAATTTCATTTTTTGCCATTTTAACACAATCAGCTGGAGTTCCCGAACAACTATACTCAATTTGTGGACCTTCATCAATAGTAATTGGGTTACAGTGTAACACGTTATTCACAGTAATAGCATGTCCCATTCCGCTTTGCGGACTATCAGGTGCAACTACAACTACATCCCCAATTTTATTCATAATTTCAATTAACATACGAATACCAGGAGCAGTAATTCCATCATCATTCGTAACTAAAATCAAAGGTCTATCTTGCATAGTAAGTAAGTTTTACAACAAATGTAACATAAAAAAAGGATTCTATTTTTAACATTTTGTAAAGACAGATTGGTTCATTTTATGTGTAAAATTGTGGTAATCAAACTCAAGCGTTATGGTACGGATTATTGTTTATGTTACAGTTTTTGTTATTTCTTCTTTTTTTTCAATTATTTCAGCACAAAATCCCCCAACAAAACCTTGTAATGAAGTAAACTATACCCAGTTTGATTTTTGGGTCGGAAATTGGAATGTTTATAATACACAAGGAAAATTAATTGGTCATAACAACGTTATAAAAATGCCCAATGCTTGTGCTATTCAAGAAAATTGGAGTTCTAAAACATCAAAAAGTCAAGGAACTAGTTATAACTATTATAACAAAACAGATAATACTTGGAACCAAGTTTGGATTGATAACACTGGATTTTCACTAGTTTTAAAAGGTTATTTTAAAGATAATACTATGACTTTAAAAAGTGATCTTGTAAAAAATGACAAAGGCAATTATTACAACCAAATTACTTGGACAAAAAACAAAGATGGTTCTGTAACTCAAATTTGGGATTATCTCAATGAAGACCTTAAAAAGACTAAAGAAGTTTTTAGAGGCATTTATAAAAAGCAATAAAACTAAAAAATTGGCATTATTTTAGTAGCTTAGCAACACAACGACTCAACACAAATTAAAAAGACAGAAGGTTTTATGAAGACGAAGTTTATTATACCATTTTTAGCAATCACCCTTTTATTTTCTAACTCTGTTAGTTCGAATACACTTCCTAATAACGATCCTGAAAAAGACCGTGTTATTGTTTACGTTTTAAAAAATATTTTAAGTAGATACCATTACGTTCAAAAAAAGTTAAATGACGATTTTTCTGAACACGTATATACTACATTTATTGATGGTCTAGACCCTAATAAGCGTTATTTTACTCAAGAAGATTTAAAAGAATTTTCTCAATACAAGTATCAAATAGATAATCAACTAAGAGAATCTAATATTGATTTTTACAAATTAGTATATAACCGTTTTTTAGAAAAGATGGAGTCAGGTAAAAAGACCTATCGTTCATTATTAAAGCAACCTTTTAACTATAAGAAAAAGGAAGTTATTGATATTGATTATGACAAAGTTCCGTATGCTAAAAACGAAACCGAGTTGATTGACTATTGGAGAAAGCAATTAAAATTATCTATTTTAAGTAATATTGAAGATGCTGAAAATCAACAAAACGAGAAAGCAAAAAAAGATAAGAGCTTTAAAAAGAAAAGTTTTAAAGTTTTAGAAGCTGAGGCACGAAAAAAAGTCTTAAAAAATATGGACGACTTATACATGCGTATAGGTGAACTTGAAAACTCTGACTGGTATTCTACGTTTTTAAACAGCGTAGTAAGCGGTTTTGATCCACATACAACTTATATGTCTCCTCGAATTAAAACACGTTTCGACCAAGAGATGTCTGGTAAATTAGAAGGTATTGGAGCTCGTTTACAGAAAAAAGGAATTTACACTCACATTGTTGAATTAATTTCTGGAGGACCTGCATGGAAACAAGGTGAATTAGAAGCTGATGATATTATTTTAAAAGTTGCTCAAGGAGATGAAGAACCTTTAGATATTGTTGGAATGCGTTTGGATGATGCTATAAAGTTTATCAAAGGAAAAAAAGGAACAGAAGTTCGTTTAACTGTAAAGAAAAAGATTGATGGTTCTATTAAAGTCATCCCAATTATTAGAGATGTGGTTGAGCTTGAAGAAACTTTTGTAAAATCTAGTATAGTTGAAAAAAATGGTAAAAAATACGGAGTCATTAACCTTCCTAGGTTTTATATAGATTTCAACGACTTAAGCCGTAGAGATGCAGCAAAAGACATGGAAAAAGAAATTGAGCGTTTGAAAGAAGAAGATGTTCAAGGTTTGATTGTTGATTTACGTGATAATGGAGGAGGATCGTTAAAAACAGCTATTGAAATTGGTGGTTTATTTATCAACAAAGGACCTATTGTTCAAGTTAAATATCGTGGTGAAGAGCCTTTAGTAAAAGTTGATACTGATCCAAAAATTCAATGGGAAGGACCATTAGTAGTAATGGTAAATGAATTTTCTGCTTCTGCTTCAGAAATTTTTGCTGCAGCAATGCAAGACTACAAGCGTGGTGTTATTATTGGCGGCAAACAAACTTATGGAAAAGGAACTGTACAAAATGTTTTACCTATAAACCGTTTTTATGAGCAATATCCTAATGATTTAGGAGCTTTAAAAATGACCATTCAAAAATTTTATAGAATCAATGGTGGTTCTACTCAAATTGAAGGAGTATATTCTGATATTTCTTTACCTACCAGATATAGTTATATGGATTTTGGAGAACGTGATTTAGATGGTGCTTTACCTTGGGATAAGGTGCAACAAGCTAAATATACCACTACCAACTCATATAGTAATTTTGCAGATGTTGTATACAATAGTAAGCAACGTGTAATGAACAACGAAAAATTTAATAAAATAAATGACTATGCTAAGTGGTTAAAGAAAAACCAAGACGAAAGAGTGTACTCTTTAAACTATGATGCTTTTAAAAAGGAAAGCGAAGCTAAAACTAAAGAAGGAGAACAATTTAAAGACATTTTTAAATTTGATTCACACTTAACATTTGTTTCACCTAAATACGAGTTAAACCTATTTAAAAAGGATACTGTTTTAGAAGAAAAACGTGTTGCATGGCATAAAAACCTTCAGAAAGATATATACATAAATGAAGCGCTAAACGTACTAAGCGAATTAAAAATGAACAACAACCATGTTGCTGTAAAACATTAAAAAAAAGGGTTCAAATGAACCCTTTTTCTTTTTTCACTCTTTTTATGCTAAAAAACACTTTTTTAAACTTGTTAGCTACCTACTCAAACGATAACAGTCTCAACATCTTGTTATGGAAAGAAATAGTTGAGAGTTATTCTGATAAAAAGAGATACTATCATACATTAGAACACCTTGAGAGTTTACTTATTCAACTTACTAAAATAAAAACCGAAATAAATCATTGGGACACAATTTTATTCACGCTGTTTTATCATGATATCATTTACAACTCTTTAAAAAGTAATAATGAAGAAAAAAGCGCTGAATTAGCTATTAAAAGAATGAAACAACTATTAGTACCCACAAAAATTATAGAAAATTGTTATTCTCAGATTTTAGCTACTAAATCTCATAAAACCTCTGAAGATTCAGATACCAATTACTTTATTGATGCTGATTTATCTATTTTAGGTCAAGACTGGGAAGGATACACTCAGTATTATAAAAATGTACGAAAAGAATACGCCATTTATCCTAATATGGTTTATAACTCAGGTAGAAAAAAAGCATTACAGCATTTCCTAAGGATGGAAAATATATTTAAGACAGAATATTTTTATCTAAAGTTTGAAGAAACTGCTCGTATAAATATTCAAAGAGAAATTGAGCTTTTATAACAGCTCAATTTTAACTACTAACCCTTCATTAGAACGAACATTAAACACTGTTTCATCCTCAAATATTAAGTATTGTCCTTTAATACCTACCAATTTACCTGTGTATGTTTCTTCCTTTTCTAAATTTAAGCTTTTAGGTTTTTTAGGAAACTTTTCAACTGGAAACTGAATATTCGTTTCAGTATTATTAGCTATGTAGTATTCTTTAGCTTCATCAGGAATAAACTCTTGTAATTTTTCTCGCCATTCAACCAAGTTTTCATCCTTAATATCGTTTTTCAGCATAGTTCTCCAATTTGTTTTATCAGCAACATGCTCCTTTAGGGCTACCTCGGTAATCCCTGCTAAATAACGATTAGGTACCTCAACAATTTCAATGGCCTCATGTGCCCCTTGATCTATCCAACGAGTTGGTACTTGTTGTTTTCTCGTTACTCCCACCTTTACATTACTTGAATTTGCTAAATACACAATGTGTGGTTGTAACTGTACCTTTTTTTCGTACTCCAAATCTCTATCTTCTTCTCCTAAATGTGCTTTACTTAATTCAGGACGCATTATCCAATCACCTGCAGTTGGAGTTTCAAAAAAGCATTTTTTACAAAAACCTTGACGATAGATTTTTTTTTCTAAATGACAGTTTAAACACTCATAGGTAACAAAAGTCAAGGTTAACTCCTTATTCAATAACTGATTCATATTCAAAAAATCAGCCCCCATATCTAAATAGTATTGAACTGTACTTAAATTTTCAGTAGGCATTTTTTTTAAAACTCCTTGGTATTGCATGTCTTAAATTTTGTTACATTTAGCTTCACAAAATTACAGTAAAAAAATTGAATTAAGAGTTAATCTATGACGTTTCCATTTATAAATTCCATCATTTCTTGGTTCTTAAAAAAGCGTAAACATCAAGTGGAATTATTTTTAAAATATCCTATTGATGTTCAGAATGAGCTATTACTAAAGCTTGTAAGTGCTGCTAAAAATACTGAGTTTGGGAAACAACAAGATTTCTCTTCAATTAAAAGTTATACAGACTTTGCCAACAACGTTCCCATTCAACGTTATGAAAGTATTGAACCACTTATTGAACGTTGTAGAAAAGGAGAACAAAATTTATTTTGGCCTACGCCTATACGTTGGTTTGCAAAATCAAGTGGTACTACTAATGCAAAAAGCAAGTTTATCCCTGTAAGTGATGAAGCTATTGAGTATTGTCATTTTAAAGCAGGAAAAGACATGTTATGTTTATATATAAACAATAACGAAAACGCAAAGCTTTTTACTGGTAAGGGACTACGTTTAGGTGGAAGCTCAGCTGTATATGAAGATAACAACACTTATTTTGGTGATTTATCTGCAATAATTATTGAAAATATGCCTTTTTGGGCAGATTTTAGCTCAGCTCCAAGGCAAGAAACTGCATTGATGGGTGAATGGGAGGCAAAAATGGAAGCTATTATTAATGAAACTATTCATGAAAATATTACAAGTTTAGTTGGTGTTCCTTCTTGGATGTTAGTTTTATTAAATAGAGTATTAGAGAAAACAGGAAAGAATAATATTTTAGAGGTTTGGCCTAATCTGGAGGTTTACTTTCACGGAGGAATAAACTTCAATCCATACAGAGAACAGTATAAGAAACTCATTCCAAGAGACGATTTTAAATATTATGAAACCTATAATGCATCAGAAGGTTTTTTTGCTATTCAAGACCGAAATGATTCTGATGAAATGCTATTAATGTTAGACTACGGAATTTTTTATGAGTTTATTCCAATGAGTGAATACAATGGAGAAAACTCTAAGGCTATTCCTCTTTCTGAAGTAAAAAAAGATATTAATTACGCCATTATTATTACCACAAACGGTGGCTTATGGCGTTATTTGATAGGAGATACCGTTAAGTTTACCTCAACCGATCCCTATCGTATAAAAATTACTGGACGTACTAAACATCATATTAATGTTTTTGGCGAAGAGTTAATTATTGAAAATGCTGAAGATGCTTTAAAAGTAGCGAGTGATAAAACCAACTGTGAAATTAAAGAATATACTGTTGGCCCTATTTTTATGAATGGTAAAGAGAATGGTGCGCATGAGTGGATTATTGAGTTTAAAAAAGCTCCTGAAAACCTTACCTTTTTTACTAAAGAGTTAGATAATGCTTTAAAAAATTGTAATTCTGACTATGAAGCTAAACGTTATAATAATATGACTTTAGCAATGCCTAAGATACATCAAGCCCGTAAAGGTTTGTTTTATGATTGGATGAAGGAAAAAGGAAAATTAGGTGGACAACATAAAATTCCTCGTTTATCAAATAATCGTGATTTTGTTGAGGAACTTTTGAAATTATAAACGTACTACTCTGTTTTAATTTTAATAGGCAATTGATATTTTGTTACTACTGGAATCCCTCTTTTAGTAGCAGGACTTATTCTTGGGAGTTTTTCTATTGCTAACTTTACAATACTATCTAATTCTGGTAATTGATTGGTAACAGTATCAGATGTAGTTAGTTCAACTAAAACAAACTCCCCTTCCTTATTAATCAAAATATCAATTAAAACTTCTTCATCTAAGCTATTTTTAGTAACAAAATTATATTGTTTTAATTTAGTTGTTATTCTTCTATGAATTTCTTTTCTAAAACAATTGGCTTTAGCTTCATCTAGTAAATCTTTACATTTATAAAAAGAAGGAGATATATCTACTTTTGTAAAATCTACAATAGTATCTAAAGCTTGCACACTATTCTTTTTTGGGTATGAAAAGAAGTCGCAAGAAGAACATAGCAAAGCACAAATTAAAAAAGCCACATAGCGAAAACTCATCTTATTGATTTTAAGATGAATATACAAAATTAAATACTATTGTAAAATCTCTCCTTGTAAGAAATAGTACTTTTTAATTTCTTTTAACCTTTCTTTAGCATGCTTAGTTAATACAGAATCTTTTCTTTCAAAACGGTTTACATAATTTTTATAATGTTTGTAAGCTATTCGTTTATCCTTGTAATAATCTTCACTAGTTTTTGCTAGTTGGTACAATGCTTTATAATTCTTTCTATTCTCTTCAAAAGCTTTTTTATATGATTTAAGTTCTTCTTTAGGGTTACCTAATTCTTTATAAACTCTTGCCAATTGATAATATTCAACATCTCTGGGTTCTTTACCAGCAAAAGTTGCCACCATATAATCTAACTGAGCTTTGTAAAATTTTTTCTTTTCAAAATTAATATCACCTAGATAGGTATAGGCTTTAAAATCTGATTTATCTATTCTTATGGCTTTATTAAAATACTTTTTTGCCTCTTCGTATTTCTTTAGATTAAAGTAACTACGCCCTAACATTTTTTGCGTGTAATGTTCGTTGGGTTCTATAGTATCTATTCTTTTTAAAAATTGAATAGCCTCAGTAAACTTTTCTTCTCTATATAAATTATTAATTTTTAACTTATTTAGATTAATATGATTAGGGTTTACTACCAAGCCTCTATTTATAAATATGTTTGCTGAATCTTTATCATGTAATAAAGTATAAGCTAATGCTAAGTGATGAATAGATTTAATGTGGGTTGTATCATTTTTATAAGCCTCTAAAAAACTGTTTATTTTTAGGTTTCGTTTTTTCAACATTCCATAAGCAATTCCCAAACGGTAATGATAATTTGCATTCGTGCTATCTTGTTTAATAATGTTTTTAAAAGTATCAATCGCTTTGGCTGGTTGTTTCGTTTGTACATACAATTTTCCTAACTGATACTTAATAAATAAGTTTTCAGAGTCCTCACTTATAATACCTTCATAAACATCTATAGCTTTTTGTAGCTTTTTCTCTTTTTTATATGCTTTTGCCAACCTTACTTTTACTGAATAATCATCTTTTAACTCCAATGCCTTTTCATAATATAAAGAGGCTTTTTTATAATTATCAATTGAAGCGTAAATAGATGCTACTTTTGAAGTTGATTGAAAAGTAGTATCTAACTCTTGTAACTTTGCTAATGCTGTTTGGTAGCGTCCTATATTTACTAAACTATCAATAGTTTTAAAAGTCGAAACTTGCGCCTCGACTTTTAAAATTCCTATTACAAAAACAATAAGTAAAATTTTATTTCTCACGTTTCTATTTTTGGTATTGTTCATTGATTATTTGTGACCAATATAATTAATTTATTCTACGTTAAATGTGATTGGTAATACATAACCAACTCCTACTTTTTTTCCATCTTTTTCTCCTGGTTGTATTTGTGGCAATTTTTGTGCCAACTCTTCGGCATACTGTTGTAATATTGGATGTGGTGCTCTTGCCTTTACATCTATTACTTTACCTTCTTTATCTATTTTAAATTTAATATAAAGTCTTTTTTTACCTGAATCTAAACCTAATTCATTAGCTATAGATGTATCAAAGTTTTCTTGAACAAATTTGCTCATACTTTTATGAAAACAATCTTTATCTCCTTCAGCACACCCTGGGAAAGTTGGTGCTTTATCTAAAAGTGAAAAAGGTATACTTCCACCTTTATCAGCCATTTCTTTTACTTTTATTTTAACTAAGTCATAAGCTATAATCTTCCTATTACTTGTTCCTTTATATACTTTAACTCCCAACACTGAACCCTCGTCCTCTAGACTCTCTTTAAGAGCTAAAAACTCATTCTTTTCTTCTTCAGATAAATCATTAATTGATAATTCTTTACCTAAGTCTATCTTCTCTCCAAAGTAACGATCTAAATACGTACTCTTTTCTCCTTTAACTGAAGTAATTTCTCCATCTTTACTGTTATAAATAGTTACTAATTCTTTTTTCGCAATAGCTTGACTACCTTTATTCTCGTCTGAGCAAGCTGTGTACAAAATCATACTTCCTAAGAGAGGTATTAGTAATAAATACTTTAATTGTTTAACTTTTTTTGATTGTGTTTTCGTAATCATAATAATTCGTTTTTTGATTAATGAATGTTTGTAAAATTGATTAATGAATGAAATATGCTCGACCTGAAAAATATCAGCGAGTAAATGGTTTATATAATTTTCTTTTTTATCTAATTTGCTGGCTACAGCATCTGAAATATATTCATGAACTAGAGAAATGCGGTTTTGATATACATACACCATTGGGTTAAACCACATGACTATTTTCAAGAACTCAAAAAACAACAGGTCTAACGTATGTTTCTGTTTGCTATGTACCAATTCGTGCTGAATAATTTTTTCTCTTTTCGAAGAAGGAATTTCGTTTCCTAAAAAAATATAATTGAAGAATGAAAACGCCTTAGTTTCTTTTGGTAGTAATACCAATTTATAATTTTCTTTTCTAGCAACCCCATACTGTAAGACCAATCGTACGATTCGTTCTAACTTTATTAAAAACACTACAAAAAACAATAAACATCCAATCCAAAATAGTAGATCTAAATAATTAACAGATTGATACCAAGCAGCTTTTTCGATCACTTTTTGAGGTGATAACACTACCTCTGGTAATAAAATGTAATATTCTTGAGGAACAGCTTTTTGAACTGTCGAAATTTTAAATAAAGGCAACATAAAAGAAAGTAATGCAGTGCTTAACAAGTACCATCTATTTTTATTGAAAAAAGTTTCTTTACTTAAAAAGAAATCATACACCGCTACAAAAAGTACTTGAAATAATATAACTTGGATAATATAGTTTATCATGACTCCTTATTTTTATTCACCTCTTTTAAAATACTTTCTAATTCTTGGATATCCATTTTATTTTCTTTCATAAAAAATGACACCATACTTTTAAATGAGCCTCCAAAATATCCGTTCATTAACTTGTGTAAACTCTCATTACTATACTCTGACTTTTTTACCAACGGATAATACACATAACCTCTCCCCTTTGCCTCATGCCCTACAAACTCTTTTGTCTCCAAAATTCTTATAATAGTTGAAACTGTATTGTATGCTGGTTTTGGTTCTGGTAATTCGATTATAACTTCTTTTACTGAAGCTTTTTTCAACTTCCATAACACCTGCATTATTTGCTCTTCTGCCTTCGTTAATTGTTTACTCATTATATATTTTTATGAAATGTTCTGAAACAAATATAACTAAAAAATTAGTTTAAACTAATTTTTTAGTTAATAAATGTGTAACAAAGCTTTCATATCTTCGTCTTATCAATAAAAAAGTTAATGGATATATTTTTAGTTATACTCGGTTTTGTATTTGCTTGTTTAGGAATTATTGGCTCATTTTTACCAGTATTACCTGGCCCTATTACTAGCTGGGTAGGTTTGTTATTGTTACACTTAACAAAAGCAGTTCCTCAAAACTGGACGTTTCTAGGAATCACTTTAGCTATTGCTGTCATTATATTTTTTCTTGATTACTTTATCCCTGCAATGGGAACTAAACGATTTGGAGGTACGAAATATGGAGTATACGGTACTACTATCGGTTTAATTATTGGATTACTCTCTCCTATTCCTTTCGGAATTTTAATTGGCGCTTTTGTAGGTGCTTTGGTTGGTGAATTAATTTATGATAGTAAAGACACTAACAGAGCAATCAAAGCATCATTTGGTGCTTTTTTAGGGTTTTTAGCTTCTGCAACTATTAAATTTTCTATATCTATGGTATTCTTAGTACTGTTTTTTGTTAAGTTCTGGGAGTATAAAACCGCTTTTTTTTAGGAAAAAGTTTTTTTTACATTTTAATTCTAACTAATAACTCTAAGATTTCTCTCTTCGGTCGAAATGACGATTAATTATTTAGCCCCGATTGAAGCATTTGTTTGAGCTCCTCGTAGAGAGCGAGTGCGGAAAGCGGGAAACAGCTACTAAAACACGTAACTAAACTGCAAAAAAAAAAGCAACCCATCTAAGGGAAGCTTTCCATTGGTTAACAAAACCATGATACTATTTAAAGTATCTAACAACACAACTAAATGCTGTCCTTTTAAAATTAGACAGCCTGCAAATATACATCCTTTTTTAAAACCTACAAATAAAAATTACTTTTTTTATAAAATCTATATGATACTACCGTTGTCTAATTTTGTAATAGATTGTATCTTTGCACCTTTAAACAAAAATTACTTAAAAATTAAGTCAATGCAATTATCAGAACAAGAAGTTGTACGTAGAGAAAAACTATCAAAATTACGTGAATTGGGTATCAATCCATATCCAGCAGATTTATTTCCATTAGATACGAATTCCAAACAGATTAAACAGGAGTTTAAGGAAGGTAAGAAGGTAGTTATTGCTGGTAGATTAATGTCTCGTCGTATTCAAGGAAAAGCTTCTTTTGCTGAATTGCAAGATAGTGAAGGACGCATTCAAGTATACTTTAACAGAGATGAAATTTGTACAGGTGAAGACAAAACTTTGTACAACGAAGTATACAAGAAATTATTAGATATTGGTGATTTTGTAGGTATTGAAGGAGAGTTATTTAAAACTCAAGTTGGAGAAATCACTGTAATGGTAAAAGATTTTAAATTATTAAGTAAATCTTTAAAACCATTACCATTACCTAAAGTGGATTCGGAAGGAAATACGTTTGATGGTTTTACTGATCCTGAAATGCGTTACCGTCAGCGTTATGCTGATTTAGTGGTAAATCCGCAAGTAAAGGACGTGTTTGTAAAACGTACAAAGTTATTCAACGCCATGCGTCAGTTTTTCAACGATGCAGGATATTTTGAAGTAGAAACACCTATTCTACAACCAATTCCTGGTGGTGCTGCTGCGAGACCATTTATTACGCACCATAACGCATTAGACATTCCATTATACATGCGTATAGCAAATGAGTTATACTTAAAACGTTTGATTGTTGGTGGTTTTGACGGTGTGTATGAGTTTTCTAAAAACTTCCGTAACGAGGGAATGGACAGAACACATAATCCAGAATTTACCGCAATGGAAATTTATGTAGCTTACAAAGACTACAACTGGATGATGGAATTCACTGAAAAATTATTAGAGCACTGTGCTTTAGCTGTAAACGGAACTACTGAAGCTACTTTTGGAGAGCATAAAGTTGACTTTAAAGCTCCGTATGCACGTGTTACTATGGCAGATTCTATCAAACACTTTACTGGTTTTGACATCAGCGGAAAATCGGAAGATGAAATCCGTAAAGCTGCTCAAGACATGGGTATCGAAGTGGATGAAACGATGGGTAAAGGAAAGTTAATTGATGAGATTTTTGGTGAGAAATGTGAAGGAAACTACATTCAACCAACGTTTATCACAGATTATCCGAAGGAAATGTCTCCGTTATGTAAAGAGCATCGTGACAATCCTGAATTAACAGAGCGTTTTGAACTAATGGTTTGTGGTAAAGAAATTGCCAATGCATATTCTGAATTGAACGACCCAATCGACCAACGTGAGCGTTTTGAAGCTCAGTTAAAGTTAGCTGCTCGTGGTGATGATGAAGCTGGTGAGTTTATCGATCAAGATTTCTTACGTGCGTTAGAATATGGTATGCCTCCTACTTCTGGATTAGGAATTGGAATGGATCGTTTAATTATGTATTTAACGAACAATCCTTCAATTCAAGAAGTATTATTCTTCCCACAAATGAAACCTGAGAAGCAAGCTCCTTCTGTTGAATTAAACGATGACGAAAAAGCATTGTTAACATTGATAGAAAAAGCTGAAAAAATAGATTTAAACGAGTTAAAAGCTCAAAGCGGTTTATCTAACAAAAAGTGGGACAAAACCATTAAAGGTTTAACTAAAAATAATCTTGCAAAGGTTGAAAAAACAGAGGAAGGTTTGTTTGTAGAAATCGTATAACGTATTTCACAAACTAAATAGAATTGAAAAGCAATCTCATTTGAGGTTGCTTTTTTGTTTTGTTTTTATGCTATTTTGGGTAAATTAGCTACTAACCGGATATAAGTTATCAAATTAAGCTCATATCTTCAATAACGTCAACTACAATAACCTAAATAATGCACTACCTGCTTATAATACTTACAACTATAAAATATGGTTAACATTTTATAACAGTAATTACGACGGATTTAACTATCCAAAATAACTAAACTTTTCATATTCGCAGTTTTTTCATAACTTTAAAAAGCTATGAAAAAATTATTTGAATACCCTCCATTTCATTTTTTGGTGTGCCTTGTTATTGGCATAACATTCCAATTTTATACACAAATTTGGCAGTATAATTTTACATACTTGGCTTATTCTTTAATAGGATTTTTAATTATTCTTTATTTCTTAAAAAGAACTGAAATGCGAAAAGCATTTAGTATAGCTACACTGCTGTTCTTTGTTTTTATCGGAATTAGTACCGCGTATATTCACAACCCGAGAAATTACGCGAATTATTATAACCATAAATCAACTGAGAATTCTACTTATATACTTGATGTACAAAAAGTATTAAAACCAGGAAACTACTATACAAAATATGTTGCTAAAGTTTCACAAGTAGATTCTACCAAAACCACTGGATATATTCTTCTGAACATTCAAAAGGACAGTTTATCACCTATATTAAAGGTAGGTAATCGTATTTTAATTAAAACTCCTTTTAAAGAATTAATTCCTCCTTTAAATCCGCATCAATTTGACTATAAGCAATATTTAGCCAAACAGTATATTTATCATCAGGTATTTTTAAACAAACTACAGTTTCAACAGCTTAACAATGCTAGTTTTACTTTAATCACTTTATCGGCTAATATTCGAGAAAGCGTACAAACCTCTTTAAAAAAATATCATTTTACCAATGATGAGTTCGCCGTAATAAATGCTTTATTACTAGGTCAACGACAAGAAATTTCAAAAGATTTGTTAGAAAGCTACACAAATGCTGGTGCTATTCATATTCTTGCCATTTCTGGGCTGCATATTGGTATTTTACTACTACTTCTTTCCTATTTACTTAAACCCATAGAAAAGCTTCCTAACGGAATACTCGTAAAAATCATCTGTATTGTATTACTCTTATGGTGTTTTGCCTTTATAGCTGGTTTATCAGCCTCAGTAGTTCGTGCAGTAATGATGTTTACTTTTGTTGCTATTGGACAATCATTCAAGCGGAAAAAGATTATTGAATATTCATTAGTCAGTTCGATGTTCTTCTTACTCTTAATAAAACCGATGTTTTTATTCGATGTTGGATTTCAATTGAGCTACTTAGCTGTTTTTGGTATTGTTTGGGTGCAACCATTACTCTACAATCTATGGAAGCCTAAGTTTTGGTTACTAGATAAAGGCTGGAGTTTATTTACCGTTTCAATTGCAGCACAAGCAGGTATATTACCAATAAGTTTGTATTATTTTCATCAATTTCCAGGTTTATTTATTTTATCTAACTTAATAATCATTCCTTTTTTAGGAGCAATTTTACTCTTTGGAATTGTAATTATTTTATTAGCTACACTGAGCATACTACCTCAATTTATAACTGATGGTTACGGATTTATAATCTCAACAATGAATTATTTTGTTGATTGGATTTCTCACCAAGAAGGTTTTTTATTGAAAGAACTCTCAATGTCTTTTGAAGCAATGTTAGCTTGGTATGTTTTTATTATTTTCTTATATTTAACTTGGATTCAAAAAACTTATAAACGTGTATTTTTACTTTTGGTTTCTACTCTCCTAATTCAGGGAATTTATTTTTATGAAAAGTTTCAAATTAACAGAAAAAGTGAATTCATTGTATTTCATAAAAGTAGACATTCTATTATAGGAAAAAGAAATGGTAACGAAATAAACATTTTTAGTTCTTTGAATGATTCTGTTCTTCATCATCAAAAGCTACTACAATCTTATAGAGTTAATGAAGAGGTTTATTCTAAAAGCACTGATTCAATTTTAAATATAACCTCCTATATGGACAAACATGTTTTGATTGTAGATAGTCTAAGTGTTTATCAAATAAAAGAACTTGAAAACCCAATAGTTATTCTGAAAGACAGCCCTAAAATTAATTTAGATAGACTTATTACTACCTTAAAACCTCAACAAATTATTGCTGATGGTAGTAATTATAAATCATATATTACTAGATGGATAGAAACTTGTTATAAACAAAAAACACCATTTTGGTATACTGGCCAAAATGGTGCTTATATTTTTAAAGAATAGATTTTACATCGCGCTTTTAAAGTTTTTTTCAAACTCTTTCCATGGTGTATTCTTGTAATTATCCTTGTTAAAATATGCTAGTATTTTTTCAAACCTTTTTTCTTCTAAGTAACCAGGAACATTTTGTAACAACTGTCTTTCTGTATTAAAAAAAGCTGTTGAAGGATAACTTAACTGTCCTTTCATTATAGCAGCTGCCAATTGATGATACCCTCTTCTTCCTTGAGCTTGATACTTAAACGTTTTTCCTTGAAATGTAATATCATCTTTTGTTTCTCCATTTAACTTTACTGGATAATAGTGTGTATTGATATACTCAATAATTACTTTGTTTTTATATGTCGTTTTATCCATTTTTTTACACCAACCGCACCAATCAGTATAAATATCTACTAAAATTGGTTTTGGTTCTTTCTCGCTCATTTCCATCGCTTGCTCAAAGCTTAACCAATTTACTTTATCTTGTGCCTTGACCCCTAATGAAATAAAGGTTAAAACTGCTACTAATATTATTTTTTTCATACTTCTTAAGTCTCAATAAGTGTTCCAAATTTACAAAAAAACCTGCCAACATTTAAAATTGACAGGTTGTAAAAGATTGTTTTAACGTTTATTTAGAGTTATTTAACTCCATGCATTAATTTTTTAATCACAGGATTTAATGCGATTACCAATAATCCAGCTAACGTTGGCACTATGGTAAAAATTAAAAAGAATGTTGATAAACTATACTCTTTTGTAATATTTTCTATCTGACCTCCAAATACTGCAGCTAACTTGTTTCCTATCGCAATAGCTAAGTACCACATACCAAACATAAATGCAATCATACGCGCTGGTACCAATTTAGATACATAAGAAAGCCCTACAGGAGATAAACATAATTCACCTAATGTATGGAATAAGTATGCTAAAATTAACCAAACCATACTTACTTTAACTCCATCAGTAATTCCGTATGCTCCAAAAGCTAATAAGCCGAAACCAACAGCCATGATAATTAAACCTAAACCGTATTTAACAGCTGCAGATGGATTATATTTTGAATCCCACCATTTTGAGAATAAATTAGCAAAAGCAATAATGAAGAATGAGTTTAAGATTGAGAACCATGATACTGTGATTTCTGAAGCCTCAGCTGAGAACTCAACATATAACATCCATCCTACTAATGCCCAAACACCAAGAAAACAAATTGCTAATACAATGTTTGATACTGGAATTCTTTTACCTGTTTCTTTTCCTAATAAATATAATACCCAAGTAATGATTATTAAAGGAATTACAGTTAATAGTGTATTTACTATATTAAATATTGTTTGAGCGTTACCTGTTAAAACTCTATCAACATTATCGCGGGCAAAAAGTATTAATGACGTTGCTCCTTGTTCAAAACTCATCCAGAAGAAAACAGTAAAAAATGCAAAAATAATTACTGCTATCATTCTATCTCTAACAACTTTGGTGTATCGTGAAATACGAGAAATTGTTAAAAATAAGAATACTGCTAAACCAAACAATACAGCTACGTACTGTCCATCAAAATCTCCAACTTTTAATGCTCCAAAAATATCGATTCCTCCAATTTTTGATAACGGATCATTAATTGCATATCCTAAACCAATTACCGAAGAAATTACAATTAAAATTTTATCTAAACTTGTAAAAGGATTTTCTTTATCACTATCATTAGATGTTTCTGTAACCGACGCTTCATTAGTTTCCTCTTCTTTATTTTTTGAAGGAACATCACCAATAGTACCAAATAGCGGCTTAGCTAACCAGAACTGTAGTGTTCCTAATAACATAAAGATTCCAGCTAGACCGAATCCCCAAGACCAACCAACTTTTTCAGCTAAGTATCCACACAACATCATTCCAAAGAAAGCTCCTGCATTTACTCCCATATAAAAAATGGTATAAGCACCGTCTTTCTTCTCTGGTAAATCTTTATACATTTCAGAAATAATAGAAGTCATATTAGGCTTAAAGAAACCTGTACCTATTACTAATAAAGCTAAACCTACATACAACCAAAATTCAGTTTCAATAGCCATAGCTGCATGCCCTAAAGTCATAACTATCGACCCTATAACCACAGCCCAACGATACCCCGTTAATTTATCAGCTATAATACCTCCTAAAATTGGTGTTAAATACAACAACATTGCATAAGTACCAAATAGCGCTCCTGCATTTTCAGCTGACCACTCCCAACCTGGGTTAGCTCCAACTGCTGCTGCTGTTAAAAAGTTTATTAATAATACACGCATTCCGTAAAACGAAAAACGCTCCCACATTTCTGTAAAAAACAGTACAAATAACCCAGATGGGTGCCCTAATACCTTTGATTTAAAAAAATCATTTGATGTTTCACTCATGAATATCCTTATTTATAATAAATTAAAAAACCTAAGTAACAGTCTAATTATTACTTAGGCTTTTTGTATGTTTTTCTTAATTATTATCTGCTAATTCGAATCCTTCTGCTTCTTGATTTGTCAAGTCTCTCTCTTTCTCTTCAGCTCCATGTGTAAGTCGTTTCAACGGTTTTAACATTAAAATGAATAACCCTCCTATTACTACAGTAAAGATTAAAATTCCTGAAAAAATAGTTAGTTCTCCAAACTCCGAAGCAGACTCACCTACAATTCCAGCTACTTTATTCCCTAAACCTGTAGCTGCAAAATATACTCCCATCATTAATGCTGCATATTTTACAGGGGCTAGTTTGGTTATAAACGATAATGCTACTGGAGAAATACATAACTCTCCTATGGTATGAAATAAATATGCTAGTACTAACCATAACATACTTGATGAACCTGATTTGTCAAATTCCATTGCTGCAAAAACCATAAACAAGAAACCAAACCCCATTATTATGATACCTAAAGCCATTTTAAACAACGAAGAAGCTTCTTTTCCTTTCAATTTTCTTTTAGCCCAAAAGCTTGCAACTCCAGTTGCAAATAAAATTATAAACCCAGCATTTAGACTTTGAAACATAACTGTAGGAACTTGCCATCCAAATAAATTTCTATCTGTATTTGTTTCTGTATACAAATTCATCAAACCTCCTGCTTGTTCAAACGCTCCCCAAAATATTATAACCATTATAAATGATAACAAAAGAACTAAAAAGCGATCTTTAAAAACCTGAGTTTCTAATTCTTTATATATCATCATTAACAAAGCTGTTATTCCTGTTAAAAATAAAAAAAGTAAACCATAACCCCATCCCAGTTTATACCATCCTAATGCTGATCCACATAACAGTATAGCTGTAAGGATTAAGTGTTTTGGTGAAGTAAATAATTTTGAATACAACTCCCCATAAGAGATTGAATTATCGTCTTTATTGCTTGGTACAAAATTACCAACTTTCTTTAAGTATTTTTGACCATATAAATAATTAATCAAACCTAAAACCATAACCACACCTGCTAATCCAAATCCAGCATGCCATCCCCACTCTGCAACAACTAATCCAACGATCATAGTCGCTAATAGAGATCCTAAATTTATCCCTATATAAAAAATAGAAAACCCCTTATCTCTACGAATATCTCCTTCCTTATACAAACCTCCAACCATTGTTGAAATGTTTGGTTTCAATAAGCCAACTCCTAAAATCACTAAACCTAATCCTGTATAAAAAGCCCAAATATCAGTTAACACTAATACTCCATGTCCCAAACATAAAATAATAGCTCCCCATAAAACAGATTTTTTTTGTCCTAATAATTTATCAGCTATCATTCCCCCTGGAATAGACATTACATAAACAAGCATTGTATACCACCCGTAAAGAGCGAGTGCTTCTTGACTAGTCCAGCCTAAACCAACTCCTCTTGGATCATCTCCCATAGCTGATGTAGTCATATATAGTACTAATAAAGCTCTCATCCCATAATAAGAAAAACGCTCCCACATTTCTGTTAAAAATAGTATATAAAGACCTACTGGTTGCCCAAATAGTTCTTTTTCATGTGCCTGTTTAACTGTACTCATAGTTATCGAATTTTATAGGTTATTTTTAATAAAGTTAGTCATTTTAGTATATAGGTGTAAACGAGTGTTTCCTCCATAAATACCATGATTTTTATCTGGATACATACCCCATTCAAATTGTTTATTTGCCTGAATTAAAGCTTCAGCCATTCTATAAGCATTTTGAACATGCACATTATCATCTCCTGTTCCGTGAATTAACAAATATTTTCCTTTTAATAATTCTGGGTAATTTAAAGGTGAATTGTCATCATATCCTGCTGGATTTTCCTCTGGTGTACGCATGTAACGTTCTGTATAAATAGAATCATAAAAACGCCATGTAGTAACTGGTGCCACTGCTATTGCTGCGGCAAACACGTCATTTCCTTTTAATAAACAGTTAGTACTCATATGACCTCCAAAAGACCATCCCCAAATACCTATCCTATTCGCATCAACATATGGTAATTTTGCTAACTCTTTAGCTACAGAGATTTGGTCTTCAGTTTCATACTTCACCAAATTCATATAAGTAACTTTCTTAAAATCACGTCCTTTAAAACCTGTTCCTCTACCATCAACACAAACAACTATATAACCATTTTGTGCTAACATTTGATGCCAATAATCATTAGAACTATTCCAACTGTTTTTTACATTTTGAGAACCTGGTCCAGAATATTGATACATTAAAACTGGGTACTTTTTATTTTCATCAAAATTTGCAGGCTTGATAGTGTACATATTTAAGTCGTTTCCGTTAACATTAATTGTAGAAAACTCTTTTTTACTTAAATTATATCCTGCAATAGTTTCTTTTAAAGTTGCGTTATCTTTTATAGTTTTTAATACCTTCCCTTCATCGTTTCTTAGCGTATACACAGGAGGTGTATTTACATCTGAAAAAGTATTAATGAAGTAATGCATATTTTTACTAAAAGAAGCATTATTTGTTCCTGAAGCGTTACTTAACAGTTTTTTATTATTTCCGTCTAAAGAAATACTGTATACTCCTCTATTAATAGATCCATTTTCTACTGATTGATAGTAAATAGTTTTCTTGTCAGCATTGTATCCGTAGTAAGAAGTAACTTCCCAGTTTCCTTTAGTTACTTGATTCAATAACTTACCGTCCTTATCATAGTGATAAATGTGGTTGTATCCATCTTTTTCACTTGTCCAAATAAAACTATTATCGTCTAAAAAAGTTAAATCATCTGTAATATCTACATAAGCTTGGTCAGTTTCATTTAAAACTACAGAGCTATTAAAAGTAGTCGCATCAACAAAATACATTTTTAAATCATTTTGATGACGGTTTAATGTTCTAACTGCTAAAATATTTGGATTGTTTGTCCAGTTAATTCTTGGAATGTATTCATAGTCTCCAACTCTAATTTCTGCAGTTTTGTTCGTTTCTAATGAAAATATACGTAATGCTACTTTCGCATTTTCTTCACCAGCCTTTGGATATTTGAACACATGCTGTGTTGGGTATTTTCCTTTTCCATATACGTCCATTGAAAAAGTTTTAACTTTACTTTCATCAAAACGTAAATATGCTAAGTTTTTACTGTCTTTACTCCATTCAAATGCTTTTACGAAACCAAATTCTTCTTCATAAACCCAATCTGTAATACCGTTAATGATTTCATTCTTTTTACCACTATTGGTAATTTGAATTACCACATTGGCATCTGAATAATCTTTAATAAATAAATTATTGTCTTTAGCGTATGCTATTTTTTTGCTATCAGGAGAAAAAGTTGGTTCTTGAATATCTGTACCAATTAAGTCTAATGATTTTTTAGCAATATCATACACATAAAATGTACCTAAATATGAGTGACGGAAAATTTGTTTGAAGTTTGTTCCTAAAATTAATTTAGTTTCATCATTATTAAAACTATATGATTGAAAATATTTTAATCCAGCTAGATCTTTACTATCAACTATCGTTGCAACTTTTTCTAATGTTTCATAACTGTACTTATCTACAGTAGAACTTCCATTTTCATAATTCAATAGTGAATAAAAATCTCCATTCATAGAGTTTAAAGAGTTCATATAATCGGCTCTAAACGTGCCTTTTTTCCATATATCCTCTAAAGAAATATCTTTTTTTTGAGCTTGTACTAGCGAAGATATTCCTATAAACAATAATAATATTTTCTTCATCTTAAGTTGTTGTTTATCTAAAAAGTTTGCCAAGTTTACGGAAAAATAGCCAAAAATCCCCTCAAAAAAATCATAAAAACCAAATAACATAACCATTTTAACAGGATTCACGTATCTTTGAACCATCAAAAATGAATTGAGAATGTCTAAAACGATCTCTGGTTTTTCTAAACTTACCAAAGAAGAAAAAATAGACTGGTTGGCAAAAACTTACTTTAATAATCAACCAGAAATTATACAAACTATTACGCAATATTGGAATGTAGATGATAAGCTACAACAATTGCATGATGATTTTATTGAAAATACCATTTCTAACTTTTATATGCCTTACGGTATTGCTCCTAATTTTATTATTAACGGACGTAGTTATGTAATACCAATGGTAGTTGAAGAAAGCTCTGTAGTTGCTGCTGCTTCTTTAGTTGCAAAGTTTTGGAGTACTCGTGGTGGATTTAAAACTGAAGTAATCTCTACCAACAAAATCGGCCAAGTACATTTTATGTATGCTGGTGATAAAAATGAGTTAGAAAACTATTTTAACCGACAAAAAACTGAATTATATGCAGCCACGGCACCCATAACTAAGAACATGGAAAAGCGCGGTGGTGGAATTTTAGATATTCAATTAGTTGATAAAACTGATAAGCTTGCAAACTACTATCAAATACATGTTACGTTTGAAACAAAAGATAGTATGGGGGCTAACTTTATTAACTCTTGCTTAGAAGCTATTGCAAAAGCTTTTAGAAAAGATGATATTGAAATTGTAATGAGTATTCTTTCTAACTATGTTCCTGAATGTTTAGTTAGAGCTGAAGTGAGCTGTAAAGTAGAAGAGTTAGGTGGAAAGAACCCTGAGAAGTTTGCTCAAAAATTTGAACAAGCTGTTAAAATAGCTGAAATAGAACCTTACCGTGCAGTAACCCATAATAAAGGAATTATGAACGGAATTGATGCCGTTGTACTTGCTACTGGTAATGACTTTAGAGCAATTGAAGCTGGTGCACATGCATATGCTTCTAAAGATGGACAATATAAAAGCCTAACACACTGTGAAGTAAAAGACGGTATTTTTAGGTTTTGGATTGAAATTCCTTTAGCATTGGGAACTGTTGGTGGTTTAACTGCTTTACACCCGATGGCTAAATTATCGTTAGACATGATGCAAAAACCAAGTGCACGCACCTTAATGCAAATTATTGCTGCTGCTGGTTTAGCTCAAAATTTTGCTGCTTTACGTGCCTTAACAACCAAAGGAATTCAACATGGACATATGAAAATGCACTTGATGAATATCTTAAATCAGCACAAAGCAACCAATGAAGAAAAGGAAGCTGTGGTAGCTTATTTTGATGACAGAACTGCCTCACATAGTGCTGTGGTAGAAAAATTAAACGAATTACGTAAACCCAAAGTACAATGGGTAGATTTTTTAAATGAGGAAGAAGTACGTAGTACACTTGCTAATTTAAGAACTGATGCAAAACCTTTATTTGGAAAAATGAATGGACAGCAAATGGTAGAGCACGTAAGTGCAGTAACTCAAATAGCTAATGGAAACTGGAATGTCGACATTTATGTTTCTGATGAGAAGTCAGCTAGAAGAAAACCGTTTTTAAATTCTGATAGTGAATTACAAATCGGATTTAAAGCTCCATTTTTATCAGAAGACCCAACTCCATTAAAGTTTAACTCTATGGAAGAAGCTGTTGATGATTTAATCGAACAAGTACAATATTTTGAAACTGTTTTTAATGAAAATCCAAACAGAAAGGTAGTACACCCATTTTTTGGTGAGCTAGATTATGAATATTGGAAAAAATTCCAAGTAAAACATTTCACACATCACTTTAAACAATTTGGATTAGTATAATGCGACACTATTCTAACGGAAAATTATTACTCACTGGAGAATATGTTGTTTTGGATGGTGCAACCTCATTAGCTGTTCCTACTAAGTTTGGGCAAGATTTAATTATTGAACCCATCAAGGAACCTCAACTTATCTGGGGAAGTTTTACACATACTGGAGAATGTTGGTTCGAGGCTTCTTTTGATTTACCAAAACTAAGATTAACTTCAGCAACGTTTAATTCAGACAAAGAAGGAAGTGCTGAGTTTATTGCTGAGACTTTACGAGATATTTTACAAGAAGCAAAACGTTTAAATCAAGAATTTTTAAATACTGAGCACGGTTTTATTGTAAAAACTAACTTGACTTTTCCACAAAACTGGGGATTAGGAAGTTCATCAACCTTAATTAACAATATTGCTACTTGGGCAAATGTGAATCCGTTTACCTTACTTTGGAATGCTTTTTCTGGTAGTGGTTACGATATTGCTTGTGCAAAACACAATACACCAATTCTATATAAACTAAGAGAAAAACAGCCTCTTGTTGAAGAAGTTAATTTTAAACCTAGTTTTTCTGAAGAGTTATTTTTTATTCATTTGAATCAAAAACAAAATAGTAGAGAAGGAATTGCTCACTATAAAAAACATAGAGTAGAAGCTAAAACATTAATTCCTGAAATTGACAACTTAACTCAAGAGTTTTTAAAAGCTAAAACTTCCAAAGACCTGGATAAAATTATCATTGAACATGAGCAAATCATTAGCTCAATTACAAAGCAAATCACTGTAAAAGAGAGATTGTTTTCTGATTATTTTGGTGAAGTAAAAAGTTTAGGAGCTTGGGGTGGTGATTTTGTTTTAGCTACTGGAAACGAAGACACAATAAGTTATTTTAAACAAAAAGGATTCGACACTGTTCTTTCGTATAAAGAAATGATTTTATAATGAAAAAAGTAGTTATTATAGGTGGTGGAGCTGCTGGATTTTTTACAGCGATTAACGCAAAAGAGCTCAACCCTGAATTGGACATTATCATTCTTGAAAAAGGAAAAGAAGTCTTACAAAAGGTAAAAATTTCTGGTGGAGGTCGTTGTAATGTTACTCATGCTTGTTTTGACCCTAGAGAATTGACTAAATTCTACCCTAGAGGAGAAAAAGAACTACTAGGTCCTTTTCATCAGTTTATGACAGGTGATACTTTTGAGTGGTTTGAAAATCATGAAGTACCATTAAAAATTGAAGAAGACAACAGAGTGTTCCCTGAAGCCAATACTTCTCAAGCTATTATAGATTGTTTTCAAGATGCTGTTGATAACCTCGGAATTACAGTGTTAAAAAACCATGGTGTAAACTCCATTTATCAACAAGATAAAAAGTGGTTTATCAACACAAAAAATCAAGATTTTGAAGCTGATTTTGTGGTTGTTGCTGCAGGAAGTAGTAAAAAAGTTTGGGATTTATGTAAAACCCTAGACCATACTATTATTGAACCCGTTCCTTCTTTATTTACTTTCAACATAAAAGACAAACGAATTATTGATTTAGGCGGAATTTCGGTACCTAATGCAGAAGTTTCACTTGTTGGAACTAATTTAGAAAACTCTGGTCCGTTATTAATTACCCACTGGGGATTAAGTGGTCCAGCTATCTTAAAATTATCCGCTTTTGGTGCTCGTATTTTAGCTGACAAAAATTATCAATACAATGTACTGGTAAATTGGTTAGGACAAGATACAAATTCTGTTCTCGAAGAGTTACAAGGACTAAAGAAATCACAGGCTAAAAAACAGATATTTTTAAAATCACCTTTTAGTGATATTCCACGCCGATTATGGGAACGATTGGTTACAGCTTCAGAAATAAAAAACAATCAAAATTGGGCTGATATAAGTAATAAACAGCTTCAAAACTTAGCAAACGAACTTACGAAAGGGTTATTTAATGCTAATGGGCGTACTACTTTTAAAGAGGAGTTTGTTACTGCTGGTGGTGTGGATTTAAAAGAAATCAACTTTAAACGTTTTGAAAGTAAAAAACATCAAAATTTATTCTTTGTAGGTGAAGTGTTAAATATTGATGCCGTTACTGGTGGTTTCAATTTTCAAAATGCTTGGACAGGTGGTTTTATTTGCGCTAATGCAATTGCTGAATAAAAAATCATTTCGAACAAAGTTTTAAAAGTTAATTCTTCGTTCGAAATGACTTTACTTTTTTTAGTCTTCGTCTTCTCCTTCTTCTTCGTAGCAGTTAAAAATGATTGAGTATCCATACTCTACAGCTTCTTCATACAATTCTTTTTGCTCATCATCTTCTACATCATTAATTGAATCTAACGTAAAATATTCGTCTTCTATTTCTACTACTTTCCAATCTTCATTTTTGATGTAAAATTTTGCTAATCGCATAGCTCCTTCAATATCTTTATAATCGATATATAAGCTTACGTAAGCTCCGATAACTTCATCGTAATGTTCAGAAGATTTTTTAGGTTTTGCTAAGGCATTAATTAAAAACATAGATCTATTTTTTTTGTGTTATTTTATGCTAACTCTCCTCTATGAGGCTTTAATGCATCTCTAAAGGTTTTCATGTATTCCTCATCAACCACAATAAAAGCAATGGTGTGCATTTCGTTTAAAGATACAAAATTTACTTCATGATAAGGCAAACTATCTATCTGAGTAAATTCTTTTAAATGTATACAGTGGTGTTTTGCTGTTTCCAATCCATCTGGACCTTTAAAATCCCAAATCAGTTTAATTTTTCTCATAAAACAAAAATACCCATTTCTATTTTAGAAATAGGTATTTTACAACTAGATTGACTGTTTTACTTTTGTTCTACATTCCAAGTATAATTAATTTTTCTTTTTAAATATTCTTTTAAAGGCTCTAAACCAATCTCTTTTCTTCTTTTATCTACATATTCAGGGTTTTCTATGGGAAACGGCTCTAATTTTCTTTTATCATTATAACGAAACTGCATTCCAAACAACTGTTTTCTTCCTGTATTCACTAATATTCTATCTTGAATTTTTGCATACTCCAAACAGCTTCCTTCTTTGTTTATACAAGCCTTTTTTATTTGAGGAAGATACTTAATTCTAACAGCTTCATCTTGATGGTGGTTTATAATTAGAAGTGGACTATCAGCAGCTAACTTCCCTACAGAACTATATGTTGGCCAACCATTTTCTAAAATTAGCTTTTCCATTTCATTAAAATTTCCATTTCCAATCTCTTTTTTCATTTGAGCTATAGGATAATACCAATGAGGTGCTTCACCATTTTTCATAAAGTATCGCTTCGCCATATCTAACTGATAATCTAAAGCCTGATCTTTCATTATCAATCTTAATAGTTTCAGTACATACTCTGGTTTCTGTAAACTTCCATTTTGCTTTTGGTATTTTTCCAACTGTTGTCTTTCTATCATCTCCCACCTTTTATCTGAAGTAAGCGCATATAAATCATTATCTGCTAAAGCCCATAAAGAATTGTCTTTATTTAACACTATATTCAAATAATGAAAGGTACTATCTTTTTTATACTGAATAGCATATGCACAAGCTAAATTATATGTGTTATCTTGATTATTTGGATTCTTTTGATATATCTCTTTATAAGCTTTAATTGCTTCATTTAACCTACCTCCACTTCTTAACTTATCTCCTTTATTTTGCCCTAAAACAGCAAGTGAAATAAAAACTGTTAGTAAAAATAACTTCTCCTTCATTTTCTTATTTTTTAAATATTAATGGAGTTGCTAAGCCGTTAATTATAATAGCTATTACAACACCTAATGTTGGCGTAATTAACGTGTTGGCTAAACCTCCAAAAAGTAAATTACTCGCAATACCTCCAGATTTAGAAATAAAATAAAAGCTATGTACCCCCCCTAACAACAAAGAAAAGGCACTAATTAGCAAACTCCAGCTCACTAATTTTTTTAGCTTTAGATTATATTTTTCTTGAGTTTCTTTTTGTTTTAGCTTCTTAAAAAAATAGATTAATGCTATACTTAGAAAAGTATATAAAATAATCACAAATTTTAAATCTCCATTGGCTAAAAAATCTAATAATGGCATTCTCATAATATTATATTTTATTGTTTATAAGTTTTAAACACAGACATTATTTATTCTAACTCTACTATGTTATTCATTAACAACAACACATAATAAACTTAGAGAACATTTGTGTTCTTTTTTTATACGATGTAGTAAACGTTAGTGGGTTTTAGTTATTAGTTTAAGATTTTTCCTTTAACATCAATATCAAGACTCCTAATCTAGCAATTAAAAAAACTAACATTCCAAAAGACGGGGCTAACAAACCTATTTTTAAACCTGCTGCTAAAACAGGAGTTGCTATATCTCCTTGCATTGAACTAATATTATCAAACACACCAATTAACCCAAAAAACAACCCTAAAAACCCATAGACTAAAGCGAATAAACTTATATGCTTCAGTAAATTAATTGTTTTACCATTACTATCTTCCTTTAAGAATAGTTTTAATATCAATGCTATACAAATTAATAGCATTAACAGTATTGGATACATAAACATTGATCCTCCTTCATTTAAAAGGTTTGAGAATAAGAATTTCATAATTTTAATTTTTAAAGTTATTTACAACACAAACCTATGTTTATAATTCATTTGAGTTTTGTAATATCGACAGTACCTCTTTTCTGTTCCTCAAACGACATATTAAATTCCCTTTTCAACCAAATAACAGAAAACCGTTGTTCGTCTACAATTTCAGGGATTTTACCGCAAAAACCTATCTCTTTCTTCAAAAAATAAGATATTGCAACTTAATGAAAAGATTTACATCAATAGCTAAGCGCCTTATATTCTTCTTATTCAATATTATATTTTGGGTAGGTGTTTATTTCTTTTACACATACTTCTTAGGATACGGAAGCTCTAACACTGCTTATGTAGACACTTTTTCAGCATACTTAATGCCTGTAACCATATTTCTAAGTTATTTCATTATTTTATATTTAATTCCAAAATACCTACTTAAGAAAAAGTATTTTCTTTTTATTCTATACAGCTGCTATACCTTTATTATATCATTTACAGCTATTTTGCTCTCTATTTTCTTTGGTTTAGTATTTTCTTCTTTTTTAGAAGGAACCAACACGAAGAGCTTAACTAAATCTTTACCATTAGTTATAATTGGTGTGTACTTTATTGTTATTATAGCAACCTCCTTAAGTTTAATTATTTACAATTATCTATCTAGCATAAAAAACGAAAACTTAAAAAACAAATTCCTGCACACCCAACTACAGCTAAAAGAACAAGAGCTGAAATTTTTAAAAATGCAGATTCATCCGCATTTTTTGTTTAATACATTGAATACCTTATACGGATTTGCCTTAAAAAAATCGGAAGAGGCTCCTGATATGATTTTAAAGCTCTCTAATTTGTTAGACTATATTTTATATCAAGTAGACAAACCCTCTGTTCTTTTAAAAAATGAAATCCAGCACATTGACGATTATATTTCTTTAGAAAAAGTGCGTTTTCAAGAGAGTTTACAAGTTGAATTCTCTAAGAATTTACATAACGAAACCACCCAAGTATCTCCCATGTTATTATTACCTTTTGTTGAAAATGCTTTTAAACATGGAGTTCAAATTGACGGAGTATTAAGTGTTAACATCAGCTTAAAAACAACTAAAGATTCCTTGTTTTTTCGTATTGAGAACACTTCCCAAAAAAATAAAATAGATAAAAATGGAATTGGACTAGAAAACATTCAAAAAAGATTAAAAATGCTTTACAATAATCAGTTTAAACTTCATTTAGCATTAGAAGAAAACCAATTTATCGTAGACTTAAAAATTCCTTTAACAAATGGCTAATAAAATAACTTGTGTAATTGTTGACGACGAACCCATAGCAAGGGAAATTCTAGAATCATTCATAGATAAAACCCCTAACCTAGAATTAATTTCTAGTTGTAAAAATGCTATGGAAGCATTACAAGTTGCACAAACAGAAAATATCGATTTATTTTTCCTAGATATTAATATGCCTGAAATTACAGGATTAAGTTTAGCTAAAATTATCAATAATAAATCACAAATAATATTTACCACTGCTTACAGAGATTATGCGGTTGATGGTTTTAACCTAAGTGTAATAGACTACTTATTAAAACCTATTGCTTTTGACCGATTTTTACAAGCAATCCAAAAAGTTACTGAACCTACTAATAGTAACATGAAAGTTTCTACAGAAAATGATAACAAAAAGGATTTTATGTTTGTAAGGGCTGATAGAAAAATGGTTAAGATTAACTTTAAAGATATTTTATACATTGAAAGTTTAGGTGACTATGTTAAAGTTTTTACCAATAACGACACTGTAATAACTAGGGAAACCATTAGTAACTTTGAAGCCACATTACCAAGTGATTGCTTTATAAGAGTTCATCGTTCTTATATTGTTTCAATATCTAAAATTTCCTCCTATACTAATGAATATATTGAGATTGCTAAAAAAGCTGTACCAATAAGTAGGAGCTACAAAGAAAGCGTTTTACAAAAATTAGCACAAGTGTAAGCGAAATTCTATCTTTACGGCAAAATTTTTACACGTTGAATACATCAGATTTCTTATTTCTTTCTCAAGATAAAAAAGTAGATAACTTAACTGTTACATGGCAAACACCTAGTAATATTGCTTTGGTAAAATACTGGGGAAAAAGCGAACCTCAAATTCCTAAAAATGCCTCGATAAGCTTTACATTAAACAATTGTCACACAACTACAAAAATTGAGTTCACAAAGACATTACCAAAAAATCAAGCAGAATTTGAGTTATTTTTTGAAGGAAAAAAGAAAGATGATTTTAAACCTAAAATAGCCAAATTCTTTGAAAGAATTCAAAAATACTGTACGTATATTTTAGAGTATAACATGGTTATTTCTTCTGAAAATTCTTTTCCTCATAGTAGTGGTATTGCTTCTTCTGCAAGCGGAATGAGTGCTATTGCCATGTGTTTAATGAACTTAGAAAAAGAGTTAAACCCAAATTTAACTGAGGAGTATATTAACAAAAAAGCTTCCTTTTTAGCTCGTTTAGGATCAGGGAGCGCTAGTAGAAGTATAGAAGGCCCATTAGTAGTTTGGGGAAATCATCCTAAGATTGTAGGAAGTTCAGATTTATTTGGTATAAAATTCCCTTATAAAATTCATCCTATTTTTGAAGATTACCAAGATGCAATTTTATTAGTTGATAAAGGAGAAAAACAAGTTTCAAGTACGGTTGGACATAATTTAATGCATGACCATCCGTATGCAGAAAACCGTTTTACACAAGCTAATGAAAACTTAGAAAAACTTTCAAAAATTCTTCAAAACGGAGATATCAAAGCTTTCATTAATCTTGTTGAAAGTGAAGCTTTAACATTACATGCCATGATGTTAACCAGTAATCCGTATTTTATTTTGATGAAACCTAACACTCTAGAAATCATTAATAAAATATGGGAATACAGACAAGAAAATGATAGTAATGTCTGTTTTACATTAGATGCAGGAGCAAATGTACACGTATTATACCCCAATTCAGAAAAGACTGAAATTGAAGTATTTATTAAGAATATTTTAGCTGCATACTGCCAAAAAAATCATTATATTTGTGATAGTGTGGGTTTTGGCGCGAGACCTATTTTAACCTAAATTCCCAACTATTATGAGAACTTCAACATTAATAATAGCCCTTTTTATTGGTTTTATAACCAATTCAGTTACTGCACAAGACACTATTTGGTTCGATAAAAATTGGCACGAAACAACAAAAGGAGATCATGAGTATTATAGACCAGCTCCTAAAAGAATGAATAACGGTTTTTGGATTGTAGATTACTACAAAAACGGACAAATTCAGATGGAAGGTTTTAGTACTGTAAACATTCCTAACGAGGAAGTCTTCGATGGTTTAGTACTATATTATCATGAAAACGGAAAACCTTTTCACAGAGCTAATTACAAAAAAGGAAAACTCCACGGAATTCGAAAAGTATATTATGAATCTGGTGAGTTGAAAGAAGAAGGAAAGTATGAAGAAGGTGAAAGAGTAGGTATATGGAAAACTTTTTATAAGAATGGTAAAATAGAAACAAAAGGTAAATACCGAGACAACGAAAAAGTTGGTGTTTGGAAAACTTTTTACAAAAACGTGTACTAGTTTGTAAACTAGTGGTTTTACTCGTATGTTTGCACTGTAATTAAAACACCTATGAAAGGACCCTTATTTTACGCAAAAATATTACTCTTTGGTGAGTACGGAATCATTAAAGATTCCAAAGGATTAGCAATACCTTTTAGTTCTTATAAAGGGGCATTAAAATCTGCAAACAATTTAACTGGAGAAGCAAAAAAATCAAATGATAGTTTAGCTAATTTTTATACATATTTGGCTAACTTAAATTCTGATATTGTTTCTTTTGATTTAAATTCTTTAAAAAGTGATATTGATAACGGAATGTATTTCGATTCTTCAATACCTCAAGGGTACGGAGTAGGAAGTTCAGGAGCATTAGTAGCTTCAATCTACGATAAATACGCTAATAATAAAATTACAGTTTTAGAAAACTTAACAAGAGATAAGCTTTTAAGTTTAAAGCAAATTTTTTCTTTGATGGAATCTTTTTTCCATGGAAAAAGTTCTGGGTTAGACCCTTTAAACTCATACTTAAGTTTACCTATCTTAATCAATTCAAAAGAACATATTGAACCAGCTGGAATTCCTTCTCAAAAAGAAGGAAAAGGTGCTGTTTTCTTACTAGATTCTGAACAAATTGGTGAAACTGAACCTATGGTCAACATCTTTATGAATAAGATGAAAAATGAAGGTTTTAGAAAAATGGTTAGTGAAGAGTTTGCAACACATACTGATGCTTGTATTGAAGACTTTTTACAAGGAAACGTTAAATCGTTGTTTGGTAATGTAAAAAAACTATCAAAAGTAGTTTTAGCTAATTTTAAACCAATGATTCCTACTGCTTTTCATAAAGTATGGGAAAAAGGTATACAAACCAACGATTACTATTTAAAGCTTTGTGGTTCTGGTGGTGGAGGTTACATCTTAGGATTTACTGAAGATTATGAAAAAGCAAAAAACAGTTTAAAAGATTATAAATTAGAATTAGTGTATCGCTTTTAAAATGCTACTATGAGTACGTTTAAAAACAATACATTTTTCTTAAAAATATTTAGCCTTTTATCAGTCATAAGAGGTTACAACATTTTAGTACTAATAGCAGCCCAATATTTGGCTGCTATTTTTATTTTCTCTGATACAAAATCAATTAAGCCCGTAGTTTTTGATTGGCATTTACTCTATTTGGTAATTGCTACTGTTTGTGTTGTTGCTTCTGGGTATATTATTAATAATTTTTACGATAAGAAAGCTGATATTATTAACAGACCCATAAAAACAGGGTTAGATTCTTACGTAAAACAAGAAACAAAACTAACTTTATACTTTACTTTAAATTTTATTGGTTTTTTCTTCGGATGGCTAGTATCATGGCGTGCAGCATTGTTTTTCTCTGTATATATATTTGGAATTTGGTTCTATTCACATAAATTAAAAAAGTATCCGTTAATAGGGTTAATTACAGCTACTGTATTAACCATACTGCCCTTTTTTGTAATATTTGTACACTATAAAAACTTTTCAAAGGTAATTTTTATACATGCAATCTTTCTTTTTTTAGTTATCATGATTCGTGAACTCATGAAAGATCTAGAAAATATTAAAGGGGCTATTGCTAATAATTACAATACTTTTCCTGTAAAATATGGGGAGCGTAACGCTAAAAAGTTAATCATTTTATTAATGGTATTAACCTTAGTACCTATTGGAGTATTATTTAACTATCCTGCTATTGAGTACATGAAGTACTATTTTTATTTAGCAGCTATTACCTTAATTTTTGTCGGCTTATACACTTGGAAATCGACAAAAAACAATCAATACCGTTTGGCTCACAACATCTTAAAGGTTTTATTATTAATAGGTGTCTTTAGTTTATTATTTATTGATAAATCTTTAATTGTAGATAAAGTAGTAGAGGTTTTAGATTAAAAACCAAATAATTACCGTAAATTTGCAGACTTTTAAAATTTAATTATGAATTCAAAAAACTCGTCGAGAGGACGACAAGCTGGACGCAACAGCAATCCTCAAGGAAAAAATCAATTCAAAAAAGATTTCAGAAAACCTAAAAGCAACAAACCTGCTGAGAAAAAAAATGAAAACACAGGAATTCGTTTGAACAAGTTCATCTCTAATTCAGGTATTTGTTCTCGTAGAGAGGCTGACACTTACATTGAACATGGAAGTGTTTCTGTTAACGGAAAATTAGTTACAGAAATGGGTTATAAAGTTCAACCGACTGATGAAGTTCGTTTTGATGGAACTTTAATTTCTATGGAGCAGAAGCGTTATGTTTTATTAAACAAACCTAAAAACTACATTACTACCATGGAAGACGATCGCGGTCGTAAAACTGTGATGGAATTAGTAGGAAACGCCACTAAAGAACGTATTTATCCTGTTGGAAGGTTGGACAGAAATACTACCGGCTTATTACTTTTTACCAATGATGGTGAATTGGCAAAAAAATTAACTCACCCTAAGCATAACGTTCGTAAATTATACCATGCTTCTTTAGATAAGAAATTAAGCATTGCTGATTTAGAGAAGTTACGTGGTGATGTAATTATTGAAGGAAGAAAGGTATTTATTGATGCTGTTTCTTATGTAGAAGGAGAACGTAAAACAGAAGTAGGTATTGAAATTCACTCAGGAAGGAACCGTATTGTTCGTAAGATTTTTGAACATTTCGGATACACAGTTATTAAGCTTGACAGAGTAATTTTTGCTGGTTTAACCAAAAAGAATTTACCTCGTGGTAGATGGCGTGAATTGACACAACAAGAAATTAACACATTACAAATGTTATAAAATAAAAATCCCGAGCTAAGGCTCGGGATTTTTTATTATTTCTTTGTTTTTTTGTGATCTTCTTGCACTTCTTCATCACGATATTTACAACATTCATGTAAATTATCATACGCTTCTTTAGGTGCTTTAAAATCTTTCGTGTCGTGTCCTACACCAGCAATAGTTTTTTTAACTGTTTCTGTAGTTGTCTTACGTTCATCAATAATTAAACTTAATTTATGTGTATTAACATCCCATTTTGCATACTTTACACCTTTAGTTTTTAATGCTGCTTTTTCAATACGCTGTTTACACATCATACAAACGCCATCTACTTCAAAAGAGACTTTAGCATTTTTTTTCTGAGCAAATGCTGATGTACTTAATAGTAAAACTACTGCTAATAAAAATATATTTTTCATCTATTCTTTATTTTTTATTTATTAATCTATTTTAAATCGTAATCCTGCATAGAAGTTACTCCCAAAAACTGGTGCGTATATAACTATAGTATCAAAATTTGCTCCAAATGGATTGTCACTTCCCAATATAGGATTTTTTTGTTTATAATTTGTGATGTTTTCAGCCCCTGCATACACTTCAAACTTTTTTGAAAACACTTTTGTTATTTGAGTATTTAACAAGTTATAGCTATCCGAATGCGTCGGTAACTGGTTATTTGTATTAGGTAAACGTTGTTCTCCAATCCAATTATAAGTTACATCAAACTTCCAACTAGCATCACTTTCTTCGGTTTTAGTTTCGTAAGATACATTAGCAAAAAAGCGATGTTTTGCTTGTAAAGCCTTTGCTAAATTTCCTGACTTATAATCTGTAGAAACATCATAAAACTTATACGAAAATCGAGTATTAAAGTATGGAATAATGTTTT
This sequence comes from Tenacibaculum ascidiaceicola, assembly GCF_047470925.1. NCBI lineage: Bacteria > Pseudomonadati > Bacteroidota > Flavobacteriia > Flavobacteriales > Flavobacteriaceae > Tenacibaculum > Tenacibaculum ascidiaceicola. The sequence continues at coordinate 252,393 of NZ_JAZKJP010000013.1, read as the reverse complement.
GATTCATCTCTACCTGAAAGCTATTCGCTATACTTTTCCCTTCTAAGTTATAGAAAAAAATTTCTTGTGGGTTTTCCCAATCGACTACCACCTGATTTGAGAAGTTTGTTTGATAAAAATCAAATGTTACATCTCCTTTTCTTCCAAAGAATTTATATCCCTGTAAAAAAGACACTCCGTAATTCCAAGCAACTTCTGGATCTAAACCATAAATATTTCCGCCAGCATTTTCAATAGTAATTGCTCTTGATGAAGCGAAAAGTTGTTGATTCTCTGCAAAAATATTAGCACTTCGTTTTCCTCTTCCAACAGAAGCTCTTAACACCCCTCTTCCCCAAGGAACATAACGCATGTGCAACCTAGGTGTTACAAAGGTTCCTAATAAGTTATGATGATCTAATCGAAGTCCTGCTGTAACACTCAAATTATCGGCATTATCATAAGCATATTCAAAAAATGCTCCTACAGAGTTTTCTTTTCTGTTAAAATTTGGGTTCATTGTTGTGCTAACAAATTCATCGTATTTATCATAGGTAAAGCTAGCACCTGTTTTAAACTTATTACGAGTATCTCCAATAATAGAGCTAAACATGAAGTTGCTATAAAAACTTTGATGCTGAATATTATAGTCTCTCAGTCCAAAATACGAATCTTGTTTATGATTACTGTAAGCTGCTTGAAACCCCATATTTTGAAAAGGCATATCTGGAAAAACATATCCTATTTTTAACGATGTATCAAAACGCTTGGTTTTAATTTCACTTCCCCAGATAGTATTCGATCCTTTATCCTCTTCTGGGTTGAAGTTAATCTCTCCTACTTGTTTTGAATCGTCTAAATACCTAAAATTGATAAAACTTACCCAACCTTTTTCAGCATCTGTATATTGCCAACGATTCATCACGTTAATTTGTTCTGCTAAAGGATTATCTAAAAAATTGTCGTTGTTTTTATCAAACTTTTCTCCTCTATAATTTCCATGAACATACAAACCTGTTTGCCATTTTTTACTCACTTTTTGGTTAAAATGAGTGTTTAATTCTAACCTACCTCCTACTGCTCCATAAGCATTAAGGTAAAACTTATGATTGGTTGATGGTTTTACTAACTCTGTATTTATTTGACCTGAAATACTTTCAAAACCATTTACAACACTACCTGCTCCTTTGGTAATTTGAATACTTTCTACCCAAGTTCCAGGTGTGAATGTTAATCCGAATGCTTGTGCTGCACCTCTAATTGACGGGATGTTTTCTTGAGTAATCAACAAATACGGACTTGTTAAGCCTAACATTTGAATTTGTTTTGTACCCGTTAATGCATCAGAAAAATTAACATCAATAGATGGGTTGGTTTCAAAGCTTTCGGACAGGTTACAGCAAGCTGCTTTTAACAATTCATCACTATTAATAGTCACCAAGTTCTGTGTTTGTAAATACGACCTTTGTGTTGAGCCTTTTTTTGCTGAAACAGCCACCTCATTTAACGTATTACTTTCTGTTAAATAGTGATTGATTGGTTTTGTACTGTTAACATTTATTGTATCTGTCTTATAACCAACAAAACTTATTATTAATTTTTTATACTCCTTTTTATACGGAATTTTAAACTCTCCTTTTTGGTCTGTTGTAGCTCCAACACTCGTATGTAACCAATATACATTGGCTCCAAAAATTCCTGAATTCTTTTTTTGATTATTTTTATCTTTAATAGTTCCTGTTAACACTTCTTGAGCAAATAACATGGATGGTACCAGTAAGCATATACTGATTAAAAATTTATTTTTCATTTTTTATCTATCACACTGTATTTTATAATTCTTATTTACTTGTAAATAGAGTTATAAAATCATATGATAAAAACTTCGTGAAGTACCTGTATATCAGAAAACAGTTTGGGTGGTATATACAACCTGTGTGGAACAAACTGTTTTTCTAAATTTAGAAATAATTGTTTGTTATAAATATATGAAGTAACTGCCGTGGCAATCTTTGCAAAGATTACTTTTTCAACAGGTGATTTTTGAATTTGAGTTTGTCCTTTTAAAAACTCTGTATCGTCTTTACAGCATGAAGGCTCTATTGTTTTACTCTCACAACTGTCTTTCTCTACATCATTACAGCTATCTACATTACCTACATAAGAAATTGCCACTAAAGAATCTCCACAAAAGTGTTTTTCTACATTAAAAGAAAATGTAGAAAGTAACACAACTAGTGCTAAGAGTGTAGCTGTTATTTTAGAAACGAATTTCTTCATATTTTGCAAATGTACAAAATTTTAAAACTCTGTATTTCAACAACCTTAAGCTTTTACTCTTTTAAAGTTTTTTGTAAACAAATAGCTTCACTTTTTAATTATAAAGTGAAGCTATTCTAATTGTAAATATTTTTATTTATTCTCTCACCATATCATTTAACATCCTTTCTTTCTAGAGAAAGGAAGACTTAGTACTGTCTCCAAATCTCTGAGAATTTGAATGCCTTATATGGTCAACTTTTCTATATTTCTTCATCATAATAAATGTGAATACTTTTTACTTTATTAGTTTCTTCTAACTTCCAATCTCCACTTATATATAAGTGACCTCCACCTTTTCTATGATATGAAACAGGTGAGTCTAAAAAATAAAGAAGCTCTTTATCACATGAATACTTAAAAGTATAACCGCTACTTTTGATTCCTATTTCATCAAATGTTGTATTTGCACGTTTAATATATTCATGTATTTTATCAGTTTGGTTAAGCAATGTACCATTCAACATAACAGTAGCATTTCCTATCATGTCTATATCTGGATATTCTAAATAAGTATCCTGTATGTAAATATATATATCTCTAATTTTATTTTTCTCTATAACAATTTCCATCCCCTTTTTTTTATTATAGGCAAAGTAAGGCCCACTTTTATTTTCAGAAGCTATTTTTTCTTTAACCCAATTTTCTCCAAAAACTTGTTCAAACTGCTGTAATGACATCCCTAGTTCAAAAGGTTTGTCATTGTATTTTAAATTACATCCGTTTAACTCAAAACGATGTTCTTGCATCGTGAATTTTTTGTACTCAGGGGTATCATTCATAATTCGCATTTTTTTTGTTGTTGGTTGGCATCCAAGCATTGATAAATTTATAATTAAAAAAAGATATGTATAATTTAAAAGGGTCATCGTTTATATATATTAGCAACTACTAGGTTTATAGTATTGTTTGTTATAATTATTTTTTAAGTTTTTAGCTTGATCTAATAGTTTTTGTCCGTCAAGTAAAAGGTTTTTAAAATTTTCACGTAAACTACCATCTGTATCAAATTCAGAAATAATTGCATCCATAGTTGTAAAACCTTTTCCTGTTCCATTTATTTTACCATCTGCCATATTAATAAGCTGTTTGTTAAAGTCGTTGATTTCCTCTATGCCGTGTATTAAACTATCTATAACTACACTTGGTGTACTTGCCCTACATACTTTGTCATTATTTTTTGTAGCCCATTCTAACACTATCTTATCTTGCCAGCTTGAAACAACTGGGTGTTGCATAATAGTATCAACTTCTTTTAATACATCATTTATTGGAGCGTTTAATTTCCATACTTTTAACATTTTTTTACCTACTTTCTTAACTGCTTCGACTGCCAATATCGCTGATAACTCATGCATAGGTTTATCAGGATCATCTTTTGCTATTTGTGTATGGGAAGGATTTGTACCTATAGCAATACCGTTTTTTGCTATTTGAGTAATTTGTTCTTGCATAAGTAATTGCGCATCAGAAATACGTTTTCCACAAATTTTTAATAAATTATAAAATCCAAAATTAATCAGAGCCCCTATGCGCTCCATAATATCATGAGCATATTCTCGCATGAATTTAGGTAACTTATTTTTTGCCCCTACAATACCATCGCGTATTTCTAACAAATCATTAAAACGTTTTTCATAGGAACCGTCATTTACCCCTGAACCATCAGCATTTTGTATTTGATCTAAATCCCTACATATTTCTAAGATTAACACATCGTTAACCGTTCGTTCTTTAGGTTTAGACTCTTCATAAGGGGTAATTTCAATAGAAAACAATTTCTCTTCTAAAATAGGCAATACACTTGCTAGCATATCTAACTCACCAAAGGTACCAGTAACCACTGGTATAAAACGAGCTATTTGATTAGGCTCTGTAATTACAGTTTTATCATATTTCATTTTTGTAACGCCTATTACAGATGGGGTAGCCTTTAATCTCAAGTATCTTTCTGCTTCCTTAGGTGGTAGTTTAGCAAAAGTATCATAGTTGAAGTTTTCAGCACCTGGATATGGAGTATGATTAGGTACCACATCTACCCATGGAAAAACTCGATCATTTTTATATACTTTGGCTACAGCAATTTCTACATAATTTGTATGTGCAAAATAATCCTCTATAACATGTAAAGCAGCTCCAAAATTCACCATAGATGTTATGTTAGAAAAATTTAAGTTATTTTCAGCACTTTTTATTTGTTGTACAACATATTCGTAAGCGGTACGTGTAGTTGAGAAATCACTGCTATTAGCATCTGATGCATGAGTACGAATATAGTTTTTCATACCATAAGTTTTACCTATAGCCAATTCTATATAAGTTGGTTTCCCTACAAAACCATATTTTTCTCCTTTGGCATTTAGTTTTGGGTTATGCTCATTTTTATTAATAGGAATGGTTAGAGGGTTATCGATATGCTCGTCTGGACGATATACACCTAATACTTCCTTTGTAATATCTAAATATTGTTTTTTAAAATCAGCCAGTCGTTTATCATAGTTATTCTTATTTAAATCAGCCTTGTTCTCTGGTTTCATAAATTCCATCACGGCTAAAATATTTACTACACTAGTCATTAATTCACGAGACCATGTAATTGGGCGTACCTTTTTTTCTTGATAAATAATATTCGTTTCAAAACTAAACCAAGTGGATGGACTAAAAAGCTCTCCTCCATAACTAGCATCTACACCATAAGGCACTTCTACATTAACTATATCATCACTAGGATTTCCATTCATTATGTTTTTAACTTCCTCTAAATCTTCCTTCTCTTTTTTAGAGTATTCTATTACACTATTAGATAAAGGACGAATAATTCCCGGGTCTACTAACTGTGAAAAATCACGTAACCAATTCCCTAAATAAATTTTATTAAGGATTTCGTTTAATTTTTTCTCATTAGTTATTTTATATATACGTTTAATTAAATTTTTTAATGCAACTTCTTCAATATCTTGATGCCCATACTTACCATGTCCAACGTCTATTTTTCCTGCTTTATAATTATTTATTTCTCCATTATCACTTCTGTTTTGACGTGCTTCATTTACATATTGCTTTAGGTTACTATGTAGTTCTCGCCACTCCCATATTAATTTTTCGCTAGTTCCATCAATGACAACATCAGCAAAATATTGCTCTTCATTTTCTAACAAATTAAGTTGTATAACTTGCGCCGCAAACTTAGCTCCTACATCTCCCTGACTCCCTTTTTTGGGAGGTAAGTTCTCTTTATCTTTTCCTACAGTATAAGTGTTGTGTAACAAGTAATGAATATGATGCCCAACTTCTTCTACCAGAGCTACCATAAGTTCAGCTCTTTGATCGTTATCTTCTTTTGCTTTACGTACAAACCTTTCGGTTACTAAAATTTCTTGTGTTTTATTACTATACCCTGCAGGTCCTTTACCATTAATACTATTACTTTTTACTACTTTAATTTGAGGGTTTAATAAAGCATTGTTTTCTTTTGCATGATTATACAGTTTTTCTACTGCTCCATTTTTATAATGGTTACCATATATACGTTTTATGACGTATGTAAATAATATTAAGCTATCCTTCTTTGCTATTTTTTGTAGCTCAGTTACTGCGAAAGTACTGGTAAGCGTAATATCTTGCGCTTTCTCATCTTCATTCTCTTTAAGGTTATTTTGATTAGTTTCAGCTTTTCTATTTGAGTTACCTGTCAATGTAGTAAGTATTCTATCTTTAATAGAAATTGTTGGAAAAGGAATCTCATCCTCATCCATTGTTACTGACGAAGTTTGAGAAGCATTGCTTATAATTATATTAGCTTCGCCAGAACTAATTACACCACCATGGGCTGTCATATCTCCTAAACAAGCTACAGATTTTCCGTTAAAAAAGACGAAAGGATCACCTTGAGCTACTGTATCTGGAGGACCAGCACAGGTACATAAGCTACCCATAGTAGCTGCGGGTTTATTATTAATTAAAATATTCGGTTCTCCTTTTATTATAGGGCCGCCTATATGAGGTGTACTACCACTACACATTGGGCAGGTATGCATACTACCTACTGTAGCTATTGGTCCTGGCATAATTCAATTTTTTTATTTGTAAAAACTTATGAGCTTATTTTTTTCTCTATCTTATTCTTTCTTTTAATTCATTACGAACTCTTTACTATTTTATTAAAAAGTTATAGAAGAGTCCTAAAAACCTTTATTTCCTTCTTAATATGTATTATCTGTAACTTAACTTTTTTCCTATTCTTCTTTTTCTTTGGTTTGAAATATTAGTTAACCCCATAACTACTAACATCACTAATGATATTACTTGAGAAACAGGTTTTAAAAGCTACTTTTCTTATTAATTTATATAACTTCCTCTTATCTAGAAGACAATTAAAAATATAAGGCATTAAAAAACTTTCTATTATACTTAAATATATTTCACATATATCTAAAAAGTCGTACTGAATTATTATAGAAATAATTATTCTACATAATTTCAACTTTACCGCTAGCTCCTTGTACAGTCGTCATCTGACCTTGAACTTTTGTTTGTTGTCCTTTTAACTCTGTTGCTGCTTGTCCTTCAATAGTTGTATTTTGTCCTTTAACTGTAGCTTTACTACTTGCTTTAATAGCTACATTAGCGCCACTTGTAATACTAGCATCTTTATCTGCCTGTGCTTTAATTGCTCCTTGAGATAAAATTGAAGTGTCTTTTTCTGATGCTGTTTTAATTTCTCCTTTTGCTTGTAGTTCAATGTTTTCTTCAGCAATTATCTTTACATTCTTAGCAGAAAATTCCATGGTTTCAACAGACTGAACAAACAATGATTTTTCTTTCGTATCAAAAGTTATAATACTTCCGTCTTTATCCTTTATGGTTATTTTCTCTTTATCTTTTGTATCGTCTAACTCAATAGTATGCCCTCCTCGTGTGACAATACTCTTTCTTACATTTTTATCATCTCCCCCTGCACCATTTTCACCTGTAAACATACTTCCCATTACAAAAGGACGGTTAGGGTCGTTATACTCAAAACCTACCATTACTTGATCTCCTACTTCTGGAATAAACACAAACCCTCTATTGGTTTTAGTAAGATCACTGCTTCCTGCGTCTGGAGTCATTACACGAATAAAATCTGTTTTTGCCCCAATAGCTTCTTGCCAATAAAACTGAACTTGTACACGTCCTTTACTTTCTGGATCTTTATTACTTACAACCTTCGCTACTTGATTACTAGCTACAGCTGGTGTTATTCTTTCATTTAATGGTAAACTTTTTGTGCTTGCTGGAATGGCTTCAAAGGTATTATGATATGCTCCTCCAACATCAGCATAGTGACTTATTTGAGTTATAATATATTCTCCATACTGTTTTACAGTATACTTTCCTTCGTCATACTTTGCTGCACTAACTTTTATTATTGATCCCAAGCAAAGTCCTTTTGTTACCCCACTTGCCTTAAGTATATTACCTCCTGCACTTAACCCTTGTAAACGCTTTTGTAAGTACTCATCTAATGATGATTTATCTTGTAAAAACACATCACTTACTCCAAAGTCTTTTACTTCTTTATAAACTTGTTCTGATGCTTTTAGTGCTGTATTGGCTAAATCGTTTAATCCTTCATTATTTGCTTTTAAATCTCCTTCAAAAAATTGATCATTTAACGAATCGTAACTATAAGTCGCTAAAGTAGGATTATAAGTTTTGGTTTTTATTTGTAGTTCTTTTAAATCTTTACTGTATTCTAGCTCTATTGGTTTTTGACCTTCAGATTCAGGCTTTCCAAAAATAACGTCTACTCCGTCAAAGTAAAACCATTCATTATATTGATACGCTAATCTTTGAAGATATTTATAATCGCTCTCTGCGTATTGACATTGGTAAGGGATTACTGTAGTATATGTTGGACTTACCTTGTTTTTAATAGCAGTAGCACCTATGATTTCTGAAACAATACTTCCTAAGTCTTTTTCTAACCAAGATTTTTGCTGTTTTCCATTTTCTAACAAGACAGTTTGAGACAATCCTTTAAGTATTAATTCGCCATGTAATCCTATTTCGTTATGACGCATTGATACATCCAACACAACTCCTACAAAAGCTTTACCTGAAACATTGGTAGTAAGTTGTTTCCCTAACCACTCTTTTGATTTATCGAGTGTATAGCTTCCTGCTTCTTCTACAGTTTCAATATCTACTATAACTTCAAAAGTATGGTGCTTATATAAAAATTGGTTTATTGTAATTGTTTTATAGCTCTTTACAAAGTTACCATCAATGGTAATTTGCTTATCTAATGCTTCTTCTTTTATCTTATGCATGGGGGATGGGGTTCTTTTGTTATAATAACTTTTTTTCTTTTATAAAATAACTATTAATTCTCTTTTTAAAACAAAAAAAGACCTTCTTTCTTAAAAAAAAGAGAAGGTCTTTAGTAATAAATTATATAAAACTAAAAGTTATTTAGTCCTTCTCATTAAGCTACTGGCCAACGGTTATCTAAGTTAGCATTACCTATAAGTAATTCTTCAGCAGAGAAAGTAACTGTTAATTTCATTGGAATTTCGTTGTTTACATCTAAATCTTCTTTAAAATAAACGATGTAAGCGTTTTTAAATTCCACTTCTTTCATTTTTGAATCTTCATCTGTTTTCTTAAAAACAATTTTTCCATCTACAGACTTAAATTGGCTATTTACCATTGCCTCAATTACTGATGTATCTGATGTAGACTCGATAGTTAAAGTAACTCTTCCTCCATTTACACTTGAAGATGGTTTACCTTTTGTGTCTGTGTTTCTGTTTAAGCTGTACTCAGCTTCTAATACATCGAATTCTTTTCCTGCGAATTCGAAACTTGCTCTAAATGATCCCATAGTTTCTTTTTTTTGGGGTTAATAATTAAAATACTTTTTAGAGCTTTCTCCCAAAAAAAAAGAGAAAGCTTTAAACAATATAAAACCTTCTCTTTTTTTATTTTTTGGCGCCATTCTATAAGAAGAAAGAAGATAACAAATATTGCCTTATGTGGTGTAAATATATATTATAGTTTTCTTATGCACAAGCTTTTACACAAAAAAATCATTACTTTCTTAAAGTTTTTTTAAAAAAAACTCCAACAACCTTTCTTATCAATACTTTCAGCTTAAAACCATGTGTATTTTAAAGTAAGTGATATTACATCATATTTTTTTCATCATCTGGCGGGAGAAATCCTTCTGTTTTTTCATTGGTATGCATGTATACAATTTTACCATTGGAAAGGTAAATTCATACCATTTGTTAGCTCGTTCTTTAAGTACAGTACTATTTTTATACAGTCCATTTAAATATTCTTCCATTTGTTCTTCTTTGGTTCGCCCACAAGCTGTAAGCACCAACAACATACAAAACAAATAAACACTATATAAAAATGTTTTTTGCATTACCTTATAATTTCTAATTTGTTACTTCCTTGACTTTAAAAATTACTTTTTAGATTTAATGGATAATATCTTTAACTTTTCATCAATTATAACTTCTCCTCTACCTCCTTCTTTAGTTTCTATCTCTAAATAAAAACGAGTATTTTTTTTATCTTCTTCACCTTCCCTAAAAGAACGATACCTATATAAATCTCTGACTGACAATACGTTAAACCCCGATAAACAACGTTTAAAGTCTAAATCATAAATCTCAAACAAATTACTCTTCTTATTGTAAGCAGCTATAAAAGTATCATAAACATGAATGGAATACGTAAAGGGTAGAATTGTTTTTTCCCTATTCTTTACAACACCTTCACCACTATCTTTTTTAAAGATATCGTAAATGTCATTTATACTTTCTATATACTCTCCGAAACCGGGCGTGTATAATAGTTTTTTACTCTTTATATCTAACCAAAAAAGACTGTCATTTTCTTCATTTCTATCAAATTTTAAAAAATATTTATTCCCACTTTGTATGATAGTTTGCTCAGTATTTAAGTCAATATCTTTAATAATAATTCCCCCTCTTTCATTTGTAATTCCCATCTCTTTTATACTATCGTTAGAAACCCCGAATAAAGTATATGTATTTTCAAAACTGTAATATGCATCATCCTCATGATGAATGACTTCTTCTGTAAGATACTCTTTATATTCATCTGCAAAGAATAACTCTACATCTTTAATGTTATCTGAGAAATTAACTATGTAAGATTGATTTTGAATTGTAAAAAGATGTTCAAAACCTTCCATAAAGTCAAAAATCATAAGTAATGACTTCTCTTTTTCTTTTAACTTATTTAACTCTTTTAGATGAAGTTTAAAGGAATACATTTCTTTAACAGCTCTAAACTGTCTATCTGTTATTTTTTTGATAAGGATATCAATTTTTTCTTCATTATTTTCCTTTAAAATTTCATTACAAATATTTTCCAAAGCATTTAACTCATTTTTTATTGAAGGAGTAATTATATATTCCGGAAAAGAGCTTTTATTTATTGGATTCATTCTTTTTCCTTCCTTATTAAGTGCTTGTATAGCAAGAAAATCTTTGTATGTATCAATAGGAATAATTAATGTGACTTCATTTTCTTTTAACTCATCAATTTGTACATCATACTTATTTGTAACATTTTCTAATACATTTATAGAAGCTGTTTTTATTGGTAATTTTATCTTAGCAGATATTAAAACACTATCTATTCTGATTAGTTTGTTATTTCTTTGAGTACTCTCAGTATTTTGGTAATAATATTTTTTATTTTCAATAATAACATTATCGTCTATAAATTCTACTGTTTTTTCATTATATTTTTCTTTAAGATCTCCCGTATAAGCAGAAAAATCTATATCTGTGTTATTAATGTAATTCTGTTCAAAGAACAATTCTTTAAAATAACCTTGGAAACTACTATCCATTTTCTGGACATTATCCGATTCTAATGTAAATTTTTCAGCTGATTTTTCAGTTTGCCGTTCATTAACTGCTCCTATAAAACCACCTGTAATTTTTAAAGAACTGAAATTTATTAGTTCATTTATAAGAACTGTATCTTTAGCAATAGTCTTTTTTACATTATTAATTGACTTTTGCTGTAAAGATTTTGTATAACTGTTTAAAGATTTAAACTCTTCTATTTTCTTTTGCCCACAAGCCGTAATTACCAACAACATACAAAACAAATAAACACTATATAAAAACGCTTTGTGCATTACCTTATAATTTCTAATTTATTGCTTCCCTTGGGTTTGTGTAGGTAGACAAAATAATAATACCTGTATTTAATGAATTCACCATCTTCTTTTGACTCAATTCCAAACGAAAAAGCTGAACTCCCTCTTGATTCTTTACTCTTTAAACTAACCATTCTACCATCACCTCCAAAGATTATCTCATATGGGTCTAGAGGTTCTTTCTTTTTAAACTTAGAATCAAAAATTTCTTTTAGTTCTTCTATTCTTCCTTTTGTACTAGATTCTTTTATATCATTATAACTAACTGATTTTACATACTCTACCTCTCTTTTTTTTATTAGTTTGACCCATTTCTCTTCATCTCTTTGATCTACTATATTTGAAAGCTCATTATAGAAAGCTACTACTTCTTTTTCTAATTGTTTTTGATCCATTTTAGTTAAATCTTGTGATTCACTCCAGCCAGTAACTTCGTAAGGAACTTCTGCATAAAACGTAAAAGTATGTTCGTAATAAGGCAACCCTTCTATTTTAATATCATTCTTGCTTCTAGTACTTGCCTCTGGAATTTTAAATGTCACTACTTTTTCATCGCTGTCTTCTACCTGTATATCGTATTTTTCTATTTTTACTTCCATTCTTGCATTCTTGGTAAACGTGTCAAACCTTTCTACCTCAGTTTGCCCTAATGGATATAGCTTTACAGTAACTTCCTGTATACCGCTTTTTAAAATAGCATCGTTAATACAGGTAGTATGCCCCATTAAACCAGTTTGTTCATAATGACTAAATACTGCTCTACCATTTACATACAATTCATAAAAACAACCACTTTGGTTAGCTTCTATAAAATATTGAGGCATGCTTTTGTATTGTAAAGGCTGTATGTTGCTGTATAGTTTGTCTATGGGTCTCATTTCTTTTGTTTGCCCACAAGCTGTAAACACCAACAACATACAAAACAAATAAACACTATATAAAAACGCTTTGTGCATTACCTTATAATTTCTAATTTATTGCTTCCTTTTGGTTTGTGTAGGTAGATATATCTAGAAGATCTAGTTTTTTTTAATTTCCCGTCTCTAATTTTGTTAACTCCAAAAGAAAAAGCAGCTCTACCTGTTCTTTCAATACTTTTTAAAGCTACAATTCTCCCTTTTCCTCCAAAAATCATTTTATATTTATCTAAAGGAACTTTTCTTTTAAAACTAGAATCAAAAATCTGTTTGAAACTTCTAATTCTATCCTTAATATTTTCCTCATTAACATCATTATACGCTTCAGATTTTAAAAATTCTAATTCTCTGTTTTTAACTAAGTCTACCCATTTAGCTTCGTCTTGATTATAAATAACATCTGATAGGTTGTTGTGAAAAGCTACTACTTCTTTTTCTAATTGTTTTTGATCCATTTTAGTTAAATCTTGCGACTCACTCCAACCTGTTACTTCATAAGGAACTTCTGCATAAAACGTAAAGGTATGCTCATAATAAGGTAAACCCTCTATTTTAATATCATTCTTACCTCTTGTACTTGCCTCTGGAATTTTAAATGTTACTACTTTTTCATCGCTGTCTTCTACCTGTACATCGTATTTTTCTATTTTTACTTCTATTCTTGCATTCTTGGTAAACGTGTCAAACCTTTTTACTTTTGTTTGTCCTAAAGGGTATAACTTTACGGTAACTTCTTGTTCTCCACTTTTTAAAATGGCATCGTTAATACAGGTAGTATGTCCCATTAAACCAGTTTGTTCAAAATGTTCAAACACCAATCTTCCATTTACATACAATTCATAAAAACAACCACTTTGGTTCGCTTCTATAAAATATTGAGGCATGCTTTTGTATTGTAAAGGCTGTATATTGCTGTATAGTTTGTCTATGGGTCTCATTTCTGTTACTTGTTTTTTTTCTTTTGTAGTGTTGGTTTGCGCACAAGCAGTAAGTATAACTGCTAACAATGCTGTAATTAAGTGAGTAGTTTTATTTGTTTTCATATTCAAATTGTTTTTTTGATTCAAAGAGTTCAAAAATATAGTTCCTACCTAAAGAGGCATTTGAAGGGTTCAATAAGGTAAAAGGTACTGGTTGGTCATCCTCATTAGAATCAAAAAAGTCATCGTCTTTTCCTATTTTTACTTCTACGTTTTGCTTATACGTTCCTTTCAATCCCCCAAAATATACCACTTTTTCCATATAAGGCCCTCTTCCTTTAGTATAACCTACTTTTTCCACGAGACCGATGCTACTATTCAATTTTAACTCTCCTTCAATACTGGCTTCTACTTCAACAGGCTCAAAAAACCAAAGTGTTTTAAACTCTTTCTTGTATTTTAAACGAGCTTTTGCCTCAATACTTATATTAATAATTCCGTCAGATTTAATTATATCACCCTCACGTAATACCGTATTGTATTCATTTTCTTGCTTCGCTGCATTTTTATTTAAGGTAAATTTCTCAGTATGGGTGTTGTAACTTATATTTATATCATAAACTACCCTACCTTCTGCTTTGGCTATTAATTCAAACTTTCCATTGGTTTTTTCTTCCATCTTTTTTACAAACTCTTTTAAAGGGCTTTTTAAAGAATCGGAATCTATTTTGTATTCAGTATTTAAAGCTAACAAAGGGTCAGCTTTAAAGGTTAAATCAAAAATAGTTGCATACGCTCCCTTTGGTTGCATTTCTTTTCTTAAGGCAGCGTTCATGGTTATTTTAGGGGTATCTAAAGTAAGGTTGTATTTATCTAAAGTTTTATTAAACTTGCCTTTAATCCTTTTTATTTTTTTTGCAACTTTTTGCGCTTTTTGTAACCCAGGAGCGACTTTACCTCTTGTTAAGTATATCATTAATACATCTATAGCCAAGGTAAGTAGTACTACTCTAATTATTTGAAAATGTAAGTAGGCTTTGTAAGGTTGTATTTCGGCATAATTAATGAGCGAACCTACTTGGTTTTCTCCGTCGGGTATATCGTATCTTGCATGAAAACCAAGGTGCATATATGTTTGACTCTCTTCTACAAAATCATTTACAACTTTTTCTAGCTCTGTGATGGCTGTTTTTAAATTGTTGTTTGTAGATAATACGTTAAAAAGAGGTTTTACAAGGTTAAGTGTTGTTTGCACACCACTTGCTAAAACAGACATATAAGTGGCATCTCCTTTTACTAATGGAAGCTCAATGTTATCGTGATATAAAATATCTTTATCTTCTACATCAAAAGCCAAGTGTGCTGCCCATATTACATCTGGGTGTACGTTAAACCAAATGGTACGTTTATATCTACAACTATTTACACTTATATAAAACTCGGCAGGGTTTGTATATTGAAACATGTGCATGAAAAGGTACCTCCATAAAAATTTACTTTCACTAGAAGCGTCGTAGGGGTATGCTGCTTTAAATTTTAGTGCTTGGTCGGTTTTATCTATGGTTTTATGGTAGGGTTGTACTCTTGGTAACGATTTAATATCGGTTAGGGCATTCCATATACCATCATCGTCTGCAAAGGTGTATTCTTGTATTTCTTTTAAATTAAATACATTTTCGGCATGTTTATCTTCTTCATTTATTTCTGGGCAATTGGCTACATTTGCATCTGTTTGTATGGTAACTTCTCTTATATTGTTTTTATTACCTAATACTAGACTGTAAATTGGGGTTGTTCCTCTATCATCTGTTAATAGCGCCCCATCCTTAGATTCTTTTAAAAATGTTTTTGGTTCAAAACCATCACAGGAAACGGTAAGTTCTGTATAATTACATTCTTGCTCATATAACTGTGTTATTAATGGCGGTTGCCATACTTTTACAATATTAGGGTTGGTTACATAGTCTTTTTCATTTACTGTTGCACTAAAATCGCTTTTGTAATTTACCGTAAGGGTTACCTCGCGTTTTATTGTTGGGTAATTATTAGTTATAGCATGTTTAGATACTGGTGTAAAAATAAACACCATTGTGTACTCTTGTAAAGAGTCTTCAGAATCTTTTGCTTCTTTATGATTGGTTTTACCTGCCCAACTTAAATTAACTACATGCTCATCTATAAGTGAAACATTATAATCTAAAGAAGGGTTATGCTCGTCTTTGGGTATACTTATATCTATTAAAGTACTATAACCTTTTGTCATAGACTCTCCTTTATAAAACACCTCTTTGGTTAGTTTGTAATCTTCACTTAAAACATTGTGTAAATGCATGTGTATGTCTAAGACATCACCATATATTAACTCTTGCTCAACTGAGTCGCAATTATCCTTTTTAACAGGGTTGCTACGAACTATTTTTTCTGGTAATGTTCTTCTTTCTACTAAAAGTGACAGTACCTGAGGTTTATCTACCGCTAAAATAAAGGCTCCTTGTTCTTTAAATTCAGGCGTATAATTAATCCCTTCTAACCAAATACCTTTACCTAATGTTCTTTGAACATATTTTAAATTACCAAAAAAGACTCCTTCTCTTTTTTCTGTATGGCTTTGGTATGGATTTGTAGCTAAATATGCACTTTTTACAAAACCCGTACTTTTTAGGGTATAGATATGAAAATCAGGATTTAAAACCTCTTCTCCATCTTTATTTAGGACATACCTTTTTCCATATTTAGTTCCTTTATTTAACTCATTTAATAGTACATGTAGTTCTTTTTGATTTTTTGGAGCACTTTTAAAAGTTCTGTATTTTCTAGTTTTAAACTTGTTGTGTGATTGTGCAATCCAGTATACATTTTCTTTTGTTTCTTTTACATTTTTAGCTTTTAAAACTTTTAAATGGAAATTTACTCCTTTATTAAGAGGTATTTCAAAAACTTTTAAATCTCTATATACTCTCTCGGTAACAACATCTTTATCTTGTTCGTCTACAACAATTATTTTTTTAGCCATAATGCAGGTTATTTAATTTCTAATAAATCAGTATCATCAGTGTCTTCTATCGCTTGCTTTGGGTTTGCAAGTGGATTCATTTGACTATGCACTGCTGTATTTGTCTGTGCGGCTTGACTTTCTGATGGCGCTCCTACCTGTCCGTGAAAAGTAAACTCTATACATGGTGCTCCTGCAATAGCACAAATAGCTTTACTTTTTTCTGTTAATATTTTTCCTTGGTTACTTAATGTTACCTTTTCATAAAAGTCTTGCCACTGTGTTACGTTTGGCATGCAAGGTAAATAACTACTTCCAGAGGGTTGTAGTTTACACTGTCCAAAAGTTTTTGCTTCAAAGGGTTGCCCTATATCCATAGTAGAACCTACCATTTTTTGAGAACCACTAGACTCGTTTATATAATGTTTATGCGTACTTACTACTGCAAAGGTGTCGGGTGTAAAACCATGTGCACATTTACACATAGCACCATTGCAAATTACTGCTACATCACTCATAATAATTTTTTTTAAATTTTAAATAGGCTGCTAAACCAATTTTCTTTTTTCTGTTTCTTTTGTTTTCCTTCTATAGCTTTACCTTTTTTATAGTTAAAGCTTATATTTTCTTTTCGCTCTTTAAGCTGAACTATGCTACAATTTATTTCACTATCTAACTCTTTGTTGTAAAACATTTCTATACGCAAAGGTATAAGAGTTTGTTTTTCTACTAAATGATGTAACAACAAGGTATTACCTTTTTCATCTGAGCCTTTAAAAGTTACATCGTGTATATTTTCTGCTTTTTTAAGCGTTTGCTCTCCCACAAAAAAGTTTTCGGGTTGATATGGGTGTATAGGTATGTTTACTTGATAGTTATCTTGTATTGGTTTATGTTGATATGCTACTGGTAAGCCATAGAAAAATAGTGCATATAAAAAGTCACTTTTTAAACGCTCTGTAAATATACTTTCATTACTTACCGATTTTTTAATTTCAGCAAAATAAGCATCTGTTACTTCACCAGTAAATTCTCTTTGAATATTTGGTAGTTGCTTGTTAAAACGCTCTTGTATTTCTTTAAAATTAAAAAGCTTATAGTTGAAGCCAAATTTAGAAATATGTAATTGTAATGGATACATAAGTGCTGCACAACGTAATGCTAAAACATCTAATATTTCTTTTGGTTCTTCCTTATTAAGAAAGAACTGTTTTCTGTTAATATGAACTATGTAGTCTTTTTGATTATAAGCCTGATAAGCAATATCAAATATATAATTGATAGTAATTTGTTCTTTTAAAAAAGTACAGGTAACACCATAACTATTCTTAACACCATGATTTACATGATCGTATACACCAAAACTCATACTTTGCTATTTAAAAACAATACCTTCTTTCCCTGTTTCATTTACTAGGGTTTTAGATAAACTGTTTATGTTTTTAGCCTTTATAGAAATATCATTTTTAGTAGAAAGTATAATTTTCCCTTTGGCTATTTTTATAATAGTATTTTTCTCTTTCATGTTTAAAAAAGGTTGCTTTGTTTTCCGCTACTATTATTAATTTTTTGTTCTGCTTGCTTATTTATGTTGCCACTAGCTAAGAGGTCTATTTCTTTTCCTGCTTCTTGTATTATTTGCTCTGCTTCGTTCTTTATTTCTTCATCTGCTATTTGAATTATATTGGTAGCTTTAAGCTTGTGATTTCCTGAAATATTTTCTCTTTTGTCTTTACCAGTGGTAATATTTAAATTTTCTCTTACCACAATGTCTAAGTTTTTAGACATAAAAGTCATGTTTTCATTTGCGGAAATAACTATGGAACTTTCGTGAGTGTTTAATTGTATTATGTTACTGTTCTTATCGGTAATCGTAATACTCTCTTTTCCCACTGTATCATTTAACTCTATGATGTGACCGCCACGAGTGACAATACTTTTTACAACGTTGTTTTCACCTCCTCCGGCTCCATTTTTACCTGTAAACATGCTTCCCATTACAAAAGGACGATTAGGGTCGTTATGTTCAAACCCTACCATTACCTGATCTCCTACTTCTGGAATAAATACAAATCCTCTATTGGTTTTAGTAAGTTCACTGCTCCCTGCATCTGGAGTCATTACACGAATAAAATCTGTTTTTGCTCCAATAGCTTCTTGCCAGTAAAACTGAACTTGTACACGTCCTTTACTTTCTGGGTCTTTATTACTTACTACCTTAGCTACTTGATTATTAGCTATAGCTGGTGCTATATTTTCGTTTAGTGGTAAACTTTTTGTGCTTGCTGGAATGGCTTCAAAGGTGTTATGATATGCTCCTCCAACATCAGCATAGTGACTTATTTGAGTTATAATATATTCTCCATACTGTTTTACAGTATACTTTCCTTCGTCATACTTTGCTGCACTAACTTTTATTATAGTCCCTAAGCAAAGTCCTTTTCTTCCTCCACTTGCCTTAAGTATATTACCTCCTGCACTTACCCCTTGTAAACGCTTTTGTAAGTACTCATCTAATGATGATTTATCTTGTAAAAACACATCACTTACTCCAAAGTCTTTTACTTCTTTATAAACTTGTTCTGATGCTTTTAGTGCTGTATTGGCTAAATCGTTTAACCCTTCATTATTTGCTTTTAAATCTCCTTCAAAAAACTGATCATTTAACGAATCGTAACTATAAGTCGCTAAAGTAGGATTATATGTTTTGGTTTTTATTTGTAGTTCTTTTAAATCTTTACTGTATTCTAGCTCTATTGGTTTTTGACCTTCAGATTCAGGCTTTCCAAAAATAACGTCTACTCCGTCAAAGTAAAACCATTCATTATATTGATATGCTAACCGTTGAAGATATTTATAATCGCTCTCTGCATATTGACATTGATAAGGGATTATTGTAGTATAAGCTGGACTAATCTTACTTTTAATAGCAGTAGCATCTAGGGTTTCTGAAACAATACTTCCTAAGTCTTTTTCTAACCAAGATTTTTGTTGTTTTCCATTTTCTAACAAAACAGTTTGAGACAATCCTTTAAGTATTAATTCGCCATGTAATCCTACTTCATCATGACGCATTGATACATCTAACACAACTCCTACAAAAGCTTTACCTGAAACATTGGTGGTAAGTTGTTTACCTAACCATTCTTTTGATTTATCTAGTGTGTAGCTTCCTGCTTCTTCTACCGTTTCTATATCTACTACAACTTCAAAAGTATGATGCTTGTATAAAAATTGGTTAATTGTAATTGTTTTATAGCTCTTTACAAAGTTACCGTCGATGGTAATTTGCTTATCTAAAGCTTCTTCTTTTATCTTATGCATTGTAATTTTCTTTTTTCTTAATGACAATTATATACGAAAATAACTATCACCGCTTTTTTTTGAACAAAAAAAGACCTTCTTTTTTTTAAAAAAAGAGAAGGTCTTTAATAATAAATTATATAAAACTAAAAGTTATTTAGTCCTTCTCATTAAGCTACTGGCCAACGGTTATCTAAGTTAGCATTACCAATAAGTAACTCTTCAGCAGAGAAAGTAACTGTTAATTTCATTGGAATTTCGTTGTTTACATCTAAATCTTCTTTAAAATAAACGATGTAAGCGTTTTTGAATTCCACTTCTTTCATTTTTGAATCTTCATCAGTTTTCTTGAAAACAATTTTTCCATCAACAGACTTAAATTGGCTATTTACCATTGCTTCGATAACAGAAGTATCTGATGTAGATTCGATAGTTAAAGTAACTCTTCCTCCATTTACACTTGAAGATGGTTTACCTTTTGTATCAGTGTTTCTGTTTAAGCTGTACTCAGCTTGTAATACGTCGAATTCTTTTCCTGCGAATTCGAAACTTGCTCTAAATGATCCCATAGTTTCTTTTTTTTGGGTTAAATAATTAAAATACTTTTTAGAGCTTTCTCCATAAAAAAAGAGAAAGCTTTAAACAATATAAAACCTTCTCTTTTTTTATTTTTTGGCGCCATTCTATAAGAAGAAAGAAGATAACAAATATTGCCTTATGTGGTGTAAATGTATATTATAGTTTTTTTACTTCCAAATTTCTATGTAAAAAAATTGTTACTTTTTTAAAATTATTTTTCAAGAAAACTTAATAATCTTAGCTGAACAAAGACTACTACTAGTCAAGTTAACTTTTATGATCTTAAAAAATTTATTGTGTCTTTAAAAAGTGTTTTATTTTAAACCCCATATTTTCATACAAAGTAATAAGCTCGTCTTTATCATTATAATCTTTAATGTCTTTTACTTTCCAACTAACTTTTTCTTTTGTGGCTTCATCAACAAGGTTAAATAAATGCATCATTGCAACTTCTTCAAGTCCTTTTTCTTTTCCATTTCTATCTTGCAAAAAAACCTCTTTACTTCTAATTTTATCCCACATCTTCACCCATAACCCAGATTCTTTAACTGAAGACATGTTCATAGTGTCAATATCAAAAACTTCTATTTCATTTTCTTTAGAATTTATTGCTACTAATACTGCAACCCCTTTATTAGTTGTTTCTATTACACATTTTGCTCCATCTCCTACACGCTCATCTAATAAATACTTAACTTTTTTTAAACGGGTTCTTTCTAGCTCTATCCCTTGTTCTCTCTTTCTTAACTCTTTTAATTTTTTTCTAAATATCAGTTTAAAAATCATATCTATAAATTTAATTGAAAAACTGCTACTAACACGTTTATAGTTATAAGAAGAAAGAATTATTTTTTTTAAAAAAATGGCTACTACTATAATTTTATAATAGTCCTTTTTCTTCTTCAAAACATTAAGAATGTTAGATTTATTCTTCTTTTTAGCAGTTAAGCAAAAGTAGTAAGTTTTTTATATTGACTGACAGTTATTACTAATAATATATATAAAATTAAAGACGTTAAAGTTTAGTTGCTAATTACAATGGTTCATCTCAGCAAAAACTAATCTTGCAGTATTGTTACCTCAGATTTTTTTAATACCTAGAGGTTGAAAATTTATATCTAACTCAAAATTATAAATCGGAACTTCTTATGTTTTAGTTATAAATAATCTTATTTTTTTATTTTCTTAAAATAACCTTGGGTATCTATTTTATACTTATTTGTATATATTACTCTTTCAATTTCTTTTTTTTCTTCTATATCGTAACAAGATTGTTCATCAATGGTTGTAATTGTATAATCTTTATCAATTTCAAAGCTCCTATCCCATCCACATTCATAATTCTTTCCTCCTACAACAATCAGTTTATCAACAGTTTTGTTATTACTGTTTATAGTTTGTAACTCAAAATACGGCAGATAATAATCTTGTTCTTTATTTGAATAAATAAATAAAAGCACTTTATACTTATTTTTATCTGGAAACCTCTTATAAAAATATCCTTTTCCTTTATAAGGATAACTATCTTCCTCTTTAGCGTATAAATCCTCTTTTAATTTAAACTCAGTTTTATCAGAAAACAAAAAATTCAACTCCGATTTCTCACTTATTTCATTTTTCTGCTTTAAGCTATCAGTAAGAGCAAATAAAAAATCATTATTATAGTCATACGAATACGTATAAGGTAACTTTTTAATAGAAACAGTATCCCAGCTAAATGCTTGTATACTTTCTACTACAGGAACTTCAACAAGCTTTTTTTCGTTATCCTTAGACATTTTACAACTTATTAAAAACAAAATAGATGTAAAAAATATTATTAAATTGTAGGCTTCGTTTTTTGTCATTTTTTTAGCCTCTATTACCATATATCTTCATCTCAATTAGCACTATTAAACCTAATAATTCTTATAATCAAAATTTCCGCTGCCCAAATAATTACATTAATAGATATGTTTCAATTAATTTGAAAGCCTTAAACTTAGCTAAGAGAATTTAACTTTTTTATATTCTGGAAAGATATAACTAACTTATTCTTTCTAAAACTTGACTTGGTATTTTACTTTCTTTGTTTTTAGCTTTCATTTGTTCAATATAAATTTTATATGCTTGTTTAGCTTCCTCTTTTTTACCTAAGCCCCAATATGCATCTCCTAAATTAAGATATGCAACTGTCCTGTTTGGAAACTCTTTTATGATTACTTCAAGAATATAAACGGCTTCTTCATATAAACCCGATTGCTCAAGAAAATAAGCTTTGTCATTAAAAAAAACTAAATTATCTTCATTTACTTTGAGTTGTTTTATAAGGTTAATGTATTTAAAACTACAGTAAGGGATTCGCTCATAGTAGTTCATACTGTTTCCATAGTTTTGAATTAAAATAGTGTCTCTATGACAAGAGCCATTAAATTCATTTGAAAAACTCACTTCCTTCTCTTTAGCTTTTAAAAATAATTCTCCTTTTTTTTCTACTTTCGAACCTTTAAAAAAGGTATATAAATATTTTTCTTCCTCTTTATCTATCTTTAACCAAAAGTCACAATCTCCACTAAACTCATCTGGGAAGTATATCCCCTCTAACAAGTAGTCCTTGATTACCTCTTTTTTATTTTTAGAAGCAAACTCATTTTTCAATGTTTTACTTTCTTTATTCCTTTCTTTTTTACATTGAATTAAAATGATCGAAAAAACGAATAATACAATTAATATTTGTTTATTTTTCATTTTTTAAAGCTTTTATACGTAACTCTGCTGCTTCTCTTACTTTTACATAATATTTTTTATTCTCCCCTCCTCCAGTACTTTTTTTAATTGAAGAAAAATTAGAGATTGATTTTATCCCATACCAATTTTTTTAGAATAACTGGAGTCAGTCAACTCAATAAACCTTTCATACCCCTCTAATGATTTCGTTTTATCTTTAGTACATCCTGATTTAGATAAATCTGGGTCATGCCATAACCCCCAAGCAAATGAAGCTCTTTTATCATTATAAGCTTCACTCTCATTAAATTTATAATCTGTAGTATCGCTTTTTTTATTTGAACAAGAATTATATAACTCCTTAAAACCTTTTTTTACATATTTTAACCTATCATTATATCCATTAACCCCCCCATTAATAAGCCTTGTAATAAATATAAAATCATTATTATCAGCTTCATCATTTAACTTTGCTTTTTGTCCCCAAAACCAACCTGCTGATTTAGCTGCATGAGGGTCTTCTTCTAACTTTTCCTTATTTTTTTGGGATGACGTAAAGTCTTCATCAACAAATTCTCCATAAGCTTCATAGTTTGACTTGAAAGTCAACTGAATCAAACCTCTACCTTTAAATCCTCCATAATCTGTTTCACTTGCTCCTATTTCTTCAGTATACCTAAAGCTGCCTGATTCATGAATCAACTGTGCTAAATAATGAATTTTACGAAGACACGTATTGATTCCATTATCTTTAAAAGACTCATTAATTCCTTTTATATGCTCTTCTATATTTGCATCTGTAGCACTAGTCGCTATATTTTTTATTTGCTCCTTAGTTAAATCCGACTTACAACAATCATTTCCCTTTAACTCAAACCACTTGCCGTCTATATCTAACCAACGGTTAGGTGTTGTGCGTTGGTCTGGTTCTCCATCTTTATCTGGATTCGTTCCATTATATACTACTTTTATACCATTAGGAGTATGGGCATCAATTAATAGACACATAAACGCCTTTTTATCCTTAAGCTTATCTAACTCTTCTTTTTCTCTTTTGGTATCTTTACCTCCTAACGTAACTTTAAATATTGCCCAATCTTTAAAATCATCTTTATTTGTAATTTTACTATCTTTTGCATATGCTCCTACAAGTGCTTCAGCTATTGTATTTGTACCTTTCTCATGCCGTAACATTAAACCTTTTTCTTCAGTTTCTAACTTCATTTCCTCATCCTTTCCTTGTTTAACATTCAACCAAACTTTTTTATTTGCTAAGTTTGATGTTTTTACAACTATATAAACTTCATCGCCTAAATTTGCTGACTTTAAACTCTTAAAAGTCACTTTATCTCCTATTTTTTCTTTTTTAGGTTGTGAACCAATGTTTAGAGTTTTTCCTACATAAATGGTATCGCTTGTTAAGCCATTGTCTGCTTTTATTTTTGCTACTGTAGTATTGTGTTTTTTTGCTATTTTACTTAATGTATCTCCTGAAACTATTTTATACTTAACTGGTTCTTTTTTATCACTTTTTTTATACGAAACAATTAAACAATAATTTTTCTACTTATCCTTCAAACTCCCCACAATCATGAATCTCTAGCTTTTTTAAGTCCCTTTTAATTATATAAAATTTATTGATTTGAAAGTTATCTATTTCTTGGAAACTTGCATCTAACTGAACACTATAAATAGGGACTTCTTCTACTTTAGTTATAAATAATTTTACTTTTTGGTTTTCTTGAATAAAGAGTATTTCATAAGTTTTTTCTTTTTTAACTATACTCTCTATCTTAAAAACCCTTTTCTCCGAATCTTCACAAACATTAGTTAAGGTTACTTCCTTATGATTAAATTTAACATTAGCTATATCACATGAATAACATGCTCCAGAAACATCATACGTATATCTTTTCAACACTTCTTTCTCTTCTTCATTAAAAGATAGTCCTATCATATCTTCTTCCAAAACCTCTTTAACATTAAACTCTAGTGTTTTTTGGCTTTCTACTTTTGTTAAAGTATCTTTTTCTGTATTACTTTTATGATTATCTTCCTCAACATTTACTGATTCTACCTCATTTTTTTCTTCTACTATATCAGTATCCCGTTTTATTGCTGTTTTGCAACTAAAAAAAAGAAATAGAATTATTATTACTTTAGTATATTTCATATTAACGTTTATAATACACAAAGTCCTAACTACTTTCACACCTAATCAGAAACTTCTACTTTTGCTTCTTTCTCATGAAACGTTCCATTAACCTTTATGCTTATTTCTCTTCTTATAAATATAGATTCATCTTCTATTGAATTATAACTATAAACAATAATATTGTCAGAGTTTATTGTAAAACATTCGTGATAAGAAACATCTTCTAACCCTATTCCAGATGTAACCAATCTTACTCTATCGATTAATTTATTCTGGATATTATTATAAGTAAGTAGTTCTAAATTGTAACCTATGGCACTAGTATCTCCTTCTTTAGTTTCATCAAATATTTTATTCAATAATATAAAAAAATCTATCTCTTTATAATTAGATTTTACTCTTGCATATAAATAGTTCTCTGAAAAAAAAGTTTTTTTGATATCTTCATCTTTATTTTCTAGCAAAAAATAATAATAAGATGGTTGATAGTTTTTAGTTAAACTATTAATTTTTTTTACTGTCGTTTTGTATAATAATCTATCTTCATTAGGGTTTAAAATATTTAAAGTATCTGTATTTAATTTAGTATAGTACTTAATACTTTCAATAGCATTTTGTCCTTTTACAACATCTTTATCACAGTTATTTTCATAAATTTCACTCTTTATGAACTTTACTTTTTTAACAAAGTTTTTACTATTGTTTTTTATATCCTCTTTGTTTACAGTTCCTTTTTCTTCTTTTTTCTTTATATTGGTAGTACAGTGTGTTAAAGAAAGAAATGCTAGAATAAATATAATACTCTTCTTCATTATTTGTATTTTATTTTAAGTCCTTGAATATGCAAGTGATCTTTGTGGTGTTTGTCTGATTTACAGTGATTCAAATCTTTATTTTCATGTGTTTTATTTGATAAGTTTTTAATCGTTTTTCCCCAACCAAACTTATGTAAAGCATCTAAAAAAGCATTTTGCCTTTCAATATCAAGGTCTTTATTATTTACATAAATTACTGGTATTTTATTTCCTTTTGAATCTTTATCTATTTTAGCTTTTTTCTTATCCTTTCTTAAGTACTTAAAATCCATATTAAAACCATTAAAGTGACTAACACTATAAGCACCTGTACCATCTGTCGCAACTGAACCATTAGAAACAACATCTACATAATTAACCTCTGCTAACGCACCTATTAAAGTAGCAAAAGCCTCTGGATTAAAATACTCTCTTGAAGTATCTTCATATAAAGCAAAGTTTATACTTTTTGAATCAGAGTATTTAAATGCTTTCGGGCTACCTTTGAAGGGTGTAATTAGAGGGTTCCTTAAATTTCCATCTTTTTTATAATAACGAGTTCTTGCCCCTATTGTCACTTTTTTCCATTCTCCTCCTTTTTTTGTTTTCCACTCATGTCTCGTCCCATCAATCCACTTTTGAGAATCAATAACATCAAAACTCCCTAAACTATGCTTACCTCCATCTTTATCATGATAAATATAACTCACCTCTTTTATTCCTTTAAAGTCTAGCTTACTTATTTCTCCCGTATGATAAATATTTATAATGTTAAGATTTACTAACTCAAACCAATTACCATCACCATAATGCCAAAAGTTTGGGCGGTTATCAAAAATTTCCTCATATTTTACTTCAAGCCAATTTTGATTTTCAGGCTCTGCATCAACGACCATAAACAACTTTGTTTTTTTGTCAGTTGTTTTATTTAAAGCTTCTCTGTATTTTTTCTGATCTTTCTCTTCTTTAGGTGATAGTCTAACTGCATCTATTGCAAAGTTTCTAAAATCTTCGGCATTTGATATGTTCTTTTTATTTTGCTCTGTAAACCTGCTTACATACGTTTCTACAACACTAGTTTTTTTGCCATCCTGTTGTAAAACTATAGAACTACCTTTTGCTACCAAACAATCTTTTTCGGCTTGTTTTAAACTTAACTTTATACGTTTATTAGCCATATTTTCAGTTTCAACCACCATATACACCTCATCTCCTAAATTAGCATTAGCTAGTTTTGTAAACTCTATTTTTGGCAGAATTAAAGGAATATCAATACAATCTCCTTTTGTATATGATTCTTTTTTAAGTACCTCTACTATGTGAGCAACTGTTGTCTGCTGTTGCTTTTTTTGTAAACCTCCCTTAATGTTTTTATAAATAATTGTTGCTATCTTTTCCTTACGAGCTTTTGTACTTGTATTATTGCTCCCTTTGAAAGTATAACTTTCAGTTTCTCCTGTTTTCTCAGTACCTTTAATCTCTTTTTTTGCCAAATAAGCTTTTTTTACTCGTTGGGTTTTAATTTTCAGAGTATTACTTGGTTTTACGGTTAATGTTGCCATAGCTAATTAATTTTGTATTGTTTCTCTTTCTCCTTCTTGTTGAACAACTACACGTAACTTCAATTTATGTTCACTACTAGTTACCTTAAAATCTTTTATAATATCATTTTCGATAACCTTATCGTTATATATAAAATCTTTGGTGTGGTTACTCAAATCGATATCTATGGTTTGTCCTATAGCGTTTTCTGTTTTCAATACTAAGTACACTTCTTCTCCTGTATTTACTTCTGCTTGTTTGTTACCTTCAAGGTCGGTATAATAACAGGTAAAACGTGGTGTTGTATCTTCTTTAGCTTTGTATGGTGCAGTTTCTTTTATTGGTATAAAACTTTCTTGCCAGTGTTTTATATAGCGTGTGGTACTTTTTTTACTCCAGCTAGAGTTGTTAAAAAATCGGTAGTCTTGCATAGCAGGTGATATGGTTAAAGTAACCTGCATACCTGATTGATTACAAAATTTTTCGTGATAATTTATTAGAGTAGCATCTTTAAAACTGTATTCAAAGATTTCTAATCCGTCAAAATCATCTTGATAAAAAACAACTTTTCCTTCTCTTAACTGATATAAGTTAAAGGGATATGATACTTTTTTGTTTTCAGTTCTGTCTGCAATAATCCACTCTAAAAAACTATCGTCATACATTTGTGATTCAAATGTAACCGAGATGGTTCCTCCCATTAAGGCAGAGGTAGGTTTTCCGTTCCAATCAATAAGTCGATCGTAATTTAAATTTGTATTGAAAAGTTCTCGCTCTTCTCCACATACAAATAGCTTTGCTTTAACATTCATTTTTAGGCAATTTTCGGGGTTCTTCCTAACTATTAACTAGGGCAATAGTTCTAAAGGTATAAAGTACACTT
Organism: Tenacibaculum ascidiaceicola; assembly: GCF_047470925.1. Classification (NCBI taxonomy): domain Bacteria; kingdom Pseudomonadati; phylum Bacteroidota; class Flavobacteriia; order Flavobacteriales; family Flavobacteriaceae; genus Tenacibaculum; species Tenacibaculum ascidiaceicola. The sequence continues at coordinate 224,108 of NZ_JAZKJP010000013.1, read as the reverse complement.
CACTCTTATAACCTTCTTCTACTTTTTGCAACTTATTTTTTAAAAATAATTCCTCTAATTTATCTATTTTTTCATATTGTTGAAAATAAAATTTCTCAAAACCGTTTTTTCCTACTCTTTTTCTTGGCAGTTTATGTATTCGTAAACAATAATAACCTTCGTGATTTAGAGGGATTCCTGATTTAAAGTAAAATAGGTCGGCAATTGTTGCTTTTCTACTTAAAACATATCTATACGCTGCTTTGTTTAATATTTTTATTTGTTTTTGGTAAAGGCGTTTTATTACTCTTCGTTTTTTTCTCGTAATTGGTTTTGCCATTTGAGGAAATGTACTACGGTAATTTTCTATCAACTCTATAATTTCATCCTTATCAAAAACATATCCTTTTTTAATAATACTATCATTAAGTAATGATACTTTTTGGTATAATACTTCATGTAAGTTGTTTCTACTTAACTGAAAGAGTCGTAAACTATCTGTATTTAACTCTTTATATCTTGTTTTTATCGTAGCACTTGGCTCACTTCTTAAAACTCCTAGCTTTTTATTGAAGTAATTTAAAGAGGATATAAGTTTATCATTGGTTAAAACAGATCTTTTTAAAACAGTATCTATCGCTTTTTCTAAAGATAAAGGAGTTAAGGAACTTTCTATCCTTGGAAAAACAACTCCCCCATTAAACAAACTATTATCTGGTGCATCATACACATAGATATTATCTTCGTCTGCTGGTACTTTTTTAAGTATATTGTTTTCTACAATAATTTCATTATCTACAATAAAATTCTTGATAAATTCATTATAAAATTTCCCTGTTTTATACAAAAACTCTTTACTTCCTAATATGTAATTTTGAGATCTTACACTTTTGTTATTGTCTAATTGAGCAAAAATAATTTTAGGTGATTTTTTAGCTATTTTTTCAAAAAAAACATCTTTTTGCCTTTTAATATCATTTGTACTCTCTTTACTTGAGGCTATGATAAAGAAGTTGTTTTCAAAACGTTTTTTTTCACCTGAAAAATTATCTATTGCATAATTAACTGCCTTTGGAATAGACATTGTTTTTTCTGTGTATTCTACAGCTAAATTATTTTGATTGCTTTCTATAAAAGACTCTACAAAACTAATCCATTCTGAAAAGGAACTTGTTTTTTCTAATATCGCTGTCCCCTTTTTGTCCACTAATATTGCTGAAAAACTATATTTAGTTTCTGTAGGTTCTTGAAATAAGGTTATGTATAAACTTTGTAGAGAATTTAGTATTTTTTTTAGGTGCTCGCTTTCTTCGTTTTTAGAAATAAAGTGGAAGTTTACTACTTTAGATTCCTCTTTCATAAACTTTATTTCTTTTGTATAAAAACTGTTTCCTTTTACATTGATAAGTTTATTTTTATCATGGTTCCAAACATGTACTGGGGCTATTAGATCTTTAGTAACATCTATTTTCAAATTTTTATACCCTGTATATACATATTTTGACAATACATCTTCACCTGTAAGTTGAATTGTATCTTTATTACTAACAGCAAATAAACTATCAGTGTTATTTACAACGTACACTTGATTTTGCCCTATGCGAGAAATTAAGTTTGATGGTATCCAGCCTACTGTTTGAGAAGTTGAATCTTTTAAAATAGGCTTATCCGAAACAAATACTGCTTTTCCTTTTTCATCATACTTATAAGGATATACTATTTGATTGGATACTAACTTCTTATTAGACTTTGTTCTAAAAAAAGGATCTTTAAACACGTTTACAGAATCTACTTCCATATAAGGTTTTAAGTCAAAAAGCCTTAACGTTTTATCAGTACCTACTTTGTATTTTATTGGTTTATTGTTACAGGTTTCTATAAAAGAGTGATTATACTCTATAACATTATTTGCAGGTATCCACCCTAAATATTCTACTTGCTCTGTATCTTTAAAGTTAAACTTATCTCCATAAAACATCGAAAATAAACCTTTAGGTTTCCCTATTTGGTCTGGATTAGCTACTACTACTTCATACGAATTTTCTTTTTCATCAATCACATACAACGGAGTTAGCAATCCTTTTTTCTTAAACTTTTCTTGAATATATGGACCTTTATAAAAAGAATTGTTTTCTCTGTCTGAAAAAACCATTTTTAACGAGGCATCGTGCTTTGTTTTTACTTTTTTAAGATAGTTAAATCTATTTTCTTTTACTTCCTTTACTTTTTCATATTTTCCTATAGTTTGTGATATGACAGGAAAGGAACATAGCGACAGAAAAAAAATAAAAAGTGTTATTTTTTTTTGCATTATTATCTTAGTAAACTTTGTGTTACATTTAATCTTTTGAAACATTTAATTGTATCTATTTCAACTTTATTAATTATTATTTTGCTTCTTTTTTTATTTTCTAGATAGTGTAAACCTTGACAATAACTAAAGAAGTCATTATACCTTCCTCCATTAACAATTACAAGTATGTCTTCAGCTTGATTACATGTGTAATTGTTTTTTATATAATTTAAGTTCTTATAAAAAGTTCCCCGATCGGTAACCTTACTATCGGCTATTGCTTGAAGTCTTTTTCTAATGTCATTTTGGACAACCCCTAAAGAATCTACTTTTTCTAATTCTTCAACTTTTTCAAATCGTGGTAAGATTCTTATGTTATGATATATAGGGTATTTTAATGTATTTGTTTGAAGTTTTACTCTATAATCTCCTGGTTTACTATACCTATAAATAACCTGTTCTTCATAAGCATCAACAGTTCCTGTTTCTCCAAACTCCCAATACCAAGTATTTATTCCCTTTCCTTCGGTAAAAAACACTAATTCTTCACCTACATAACCTTCATCTACTCCATGTAATGTTACTAAAGAATCTCTTGGCGACAATTTTGGTAAGGAAACTACTCCTATTTGTTTTGATACTGTGAACTTATCGTTTATTTTAATTGACACAAGATATTTGCCTTCCTTACGATATTTATAGTCAATATTACCTCGTTTTACAATAGAATCTCCATTCCCCATGTGCCATACTACCTTTCTTCCCTCAACTAAACTGGTATCGTTTAGAAGGAAAAACAGTTTTTCTCCAACTTCAAATTGATAATTACTATTAGACTCAGATACATAAAAATCTAAGTTACTAAGTCTTGATTTGTAGGGTGCAAATATTGCTAGTATAAGTACTAATAGAGCTATAAAAATTAAAGCTGATAATTTAAATTTATTAGACATACTCTTATATTTAAATGTTAGCTTTACATTCTTCTAAATTCTCTTTCAAAACTTTATTATTTCTTTTTAAAGCATTGTATTCTTCACTCAAATCGAAAAACATTTTAAGCGTTTTTGATGATTGAACTCCAAAAATGTATCGGTTATTCATATCGTTATCTCTATAGATTTTTTTGTATAGTTGGATTTCTTTATCTAATTCATCTAGTACCTGGATTTGAATAACATCAAAAGGTATTTCCTGAATTTTTTTATGTGTTTTCTTTATTCTTTTTGTATAGTCTTCTTGAACATCAAAAATTTCTTCTGAAGCATCAATACTATTTAGTAACTCTTTACTTTCTACTACAGGTACTTTAAAAATAAATTTAGTTAGTATTATAAATACCACTGTAGAGATTATTATAAACAGAAGAGAAAATCTTATTTTTTCCCAAAAAATTTCGTGTTTATCCATAGCTTAATCTTTGTTTAAATCTTTATTTAAGTCTTTATACTTTTCTCTACATTTTTCTAACTGTTCCTTGTTAGCTTCCCTCGTATTAACCTCCTTATTATAGCTTTCAAGAAGTGATTGAATATTTCTTATCTCCGATAAAAACTCACCGTAAATTTTATAGTAGTTATTTTCTTTTTTTGTACTATCAATACTTTGTCTTATCTCAACCCTAGTATTGGTAATAATCTTTTGCATTTGCCTATACTCCCCTATATTTCTTCGTTTATTTTTTAAGCTGTATAAATTTTTAAAAAGTTCTTCCATTTTAAAATTTAACATTGCTTGCTTTTTAAAAACTTCATTATAGTGAGATTGTTTACTTTCAATTAAAACAACTCCTTTTTCTGCAATAATTAAAGTGACATATAAACAGAAAAATACAACTACTGCTGTTAAAGAGAATGACGCAAAAAATTTAAGAATTTGTTTTTTTCTTTCTTTGTGATTTAAAGCCTTCATAAGGAATTTGTATTAATCAATTATACTCCAAGTACTATTTTTACCTCTATTTCTATTGAACTGTGAACCTGATTCTTCGTTAATTACGATATTATCTTTTCTTTGTCCTATATACTCTAGTTCACTCATCTTTTTAAACACACGCTCTAACATAGCTACAAACCTATTTAACACATCAAAAGTTTCTGCTATTTCTATATGATTATACTTAACATTTACAGCATCTACTATAGCATCTAGAAAGTCTGAAGGTTTAATATCTGTCCATTGATAGTAGTACTGTAATAATTGTTCTTTTTCTTTATCGTCCATAATACTTAGACAAATAGAAAGTTTATTTGCTAACACAACTAACCTATCTACTAAATACATAGGAGATCTACTTACCGAAATGTTCTCTAAGTTAAAGATGTTGTCACTATAATACTCTTGTAGTTTTGCACAGATAGAAAAAGTATTAGCTACTAATTTGTTACTGCTTTTTTGCCCATTATTCTTTTTAAATATTTTGATAGAATAGTTTTTAGACTTAATAAGAACCTGTAACAACCCTTTACTAAAACCTTCTAATCTTTCATTTGAAGACAAATTAACTACTGGAGGTACATATCCTTCGTCTATTGAAAACAATCCATTAATCCACAAAACTTTTCCTACAACTAAAAAGTGTTCTTTTAAAAAACTTGTATTAATTTTTGAAACAGGAAGTGTATGTAGCTCTAATTTTGGTAAAACATTAGGGTGGTGTAGTGGTACAACCTCAGGATCTGGAACACCTACTGGTAAATACTCGAAGGGTGATAAAGATAGAATTATATAAAACTCTTCGCTTTCTGTTTTATCAAAATCAGATGTTTTTAAAGTTACATAAGGTGAGTTTCCTCCATACAAATCACGATGATACATGATTCTATACCCTTTTTCTGTAATTGCATTACATGACTTAAGTTTTATTACTAAAGAATTATCCCCATCACTTAAAACATCTAATTGTAGGTTATCAAAATCAGCTCCTCCTTCTATTAAACCATACTCATAATTTTTAAGAGAAACAGAGTTATAATCTTTTATAGTTTCAATTGTATTGTTATAATTTTTAAAAAAATGCTCAGCAGATATTTTTACTCCGTCAGTCCAATTTATTGGTAAATAATTCATTTTATTATTTTTCTTATTCATCATCAATAGTATTTAATGCAGTTCTTCTTATGTATATAGTTTGTTTATTTCTAATTCTATTAAATTTTCCATCTTTTTCAGCATCTAAAACTTTTGTAAACAAAGGGAAGTTGAACCACTTATTGGTATAAAATATCCAACCAATAGGTTCTCCGTCTAAATAGGTGTCAATCATTCTATCAGGGAATCTAAAATTTTGATCTTCAATAAAACGGTTAAACCACATACCTACTGATACTTCCATTGGTAACTTTACCGAAAAAGAACTATAGTTTTTATCATCAGGATTTCTTTTAATTTTTACTGTAACTTGTATTAGTTTAAAAACATCTACATTATCCCAATACATGTCAGTAGCTCCATTGTCTGAAACATTCCAAGCTTTATAAAATGGCTTTGATATGTTTAAGAAGTAGCCTAAAGACATCGTGTATAACAAGGGTAATACAAACCAAATTATTGACAACATAGCCCAAAGTGCATAAGGGAGGTTACTTATTTTTTCGAAGATCAAATAATACAACCACGCAGAAAGTACCATTACTATAAAAGCAAAAAATAGTGTATGAAATTTATTATCTAAACCTATAGACTTATAAAACTTCGTGTTTTGAAAAAGCATAAAAAACACACCCACAAAAAGATAACATAAAACCGTAAGAATTAGTCCCAACCATACAAACTCATATTTTAACAGGCTTATAAAAACTGGTGCTATTAAAATAAGAGTAAGTAACAAAACTAAAACAATTGCCTTTTTTATGTTAAAGGATTTTTTAGCTTTTACTATATTATTTAACACCATTAAAGATATAATGGCTATTAAAGGTGCTAAAAGAAATTTTAAAAAATATACTATTATTATGTTCATAACTTTTTCTTTTCTTATTTAGTTAAATATGAGTCATACCCTAGAAATCTTTCTGCCAAAACAAAAGATTGATCAGAGTTTGTCTGATAAGTAATATGGATTTTTCTTGAGGAGATTAGAAAGAAGCTCAGAACTTCTTTTATTTGTAAAACACTTTTTTCTAAAATCTTAAAGTTTTCAACTTCTTTTTCTAACACTACTACTACCTTTACATCATCTATCTCGCTATAGAGTTTTCCGCTTAAACCTAAATTAACTCCTAAAACGGCATCTCCTAAACTTAAAAAAGGAGATTCATTAATAACGCAAGGCACATAGCTTAGTTTTACTTTTAAGCCTAAAACTACTTGTATTAATTTTTCTAACTCTACTAAGTTTTCCTTAAAAAACTCTGACTTACATAAATTAAGAAATAGTTTATACAAAGATTGATCAGAAATTTGCAAATCAGATCCTATAATTTCTTTGAAAATGTTTAGTAGGTTTTGTTTTGATTTTTTATCTGAGAAAAAGTTCAAACTTCTATTATTAATCCTAACTCTTTCTTTAAAAATTTCTGTATCAAAAAGGGTAAAGAAGTTAATATCTCCTTTTTCTTTTTCTCTATTCCTACGAATGGTATCAACCACTTCTTTTTTGTTATCAGAATTAACCCCTAAAGAGAGAGGATAGAACAAAATTTCTGGCAGTTGATGATATATACTGTTTCTACTTAAGTTGACAACTAAGTTTTCTTCAAAACCAGTATCTTTAGCTATAAAGTTTGAATCGACAGATAAAACATCTTTAGACTGAGCTCTACTATTCATACCATGATTTCTCACAATTAGTGTCTCAGAAACATTTTTATCTAGTAAAAACTCTAATTCTTCTACAAAAACTTCTCCAATAAAGTTAGATGCCATATTACGAACAAGATCGTCAACAACAACATCATTTTCTTTTACACTAGCTCCCATACAAGATTATTGTTTTTATAATCTAACAATACATGGTCTCCTTTATTTACCTGTTCAGAAACTATCATTTTAGATATTACCTTTTTAACATACGTTCTTACAACTCCAGCAATAGGTCTAGCACCATACTTTTGAGAAAAACCTTTTTTTGATAAAAACTCTAAAGCTTCATCAGAGATGTCTAATACTATTTGTTTTTGTTGTTCTAGCTGCTTTCTAAGCTTATTAAAATGTATTCCTAAAATATCTTGTGCTACTTTTTGATTAATTGGAGCGAATGGAACTACCTCTGTTAACCTTCCTAAAAATTCGGGTCTAAAGTGTTGTGCCATTACCTCTATTAACTCATTTGAAGTAGGAATTTTCCCTTCTGTTATTTGTTCAGCAATCCACTGACTACCGATGTTAGATGTAAAAATGACAATAGCATTAGAGAAATCTCCTTCTCTACCTAGTTTATCATGAATCACACCCTCATCCATTAATTGAAGAAAAACATCATATACAGAACTGTGAGCCTTTTCAATTTCATCAAATAAAACTACTGAATATGGACGCTGTCTTATTTTAGTTACTAACATCCCTCCTTCTTCATAACCAACATATCCTGGAGGCGCTCCATAAAGCAATGCTGCAGAATGTTCTTCTTTAAATTCAGACATATCAAAACGAATCATCGCCGTTTCATCGTCAAATAATAACTCAGCTAATGATTTGGTCAATTCAGTTTTCCCTGTTCCTGTAGGGCCTAAAAAGAAGAAAGAACCAATTGGTTGCTTAGGGTTACTAAGTCCACTTCTCGACTCTATAATAGCATCTGATAATGTTTGAATAGCATTCGATTGACCTTTAACTCGCTCTTTTAATCTTTTATCTATATTGAGAAGACGTTCTTTTTCTTCTGTCTGAATTTTACCTAAAGGAATACCTGTTATTTCTGACACAACAGCTTCTATATCTATTTCACTTACAACATCTATAGATGTCTTAGCTAGCTCTTTTAGCATAGATAAGAATTCATCAACCTTAGATATTTCTTCCTGTAAATCTGGATTATCAGATACTAAATTAAATGACTTGGTTACTTTTGAAGTTTGAATAACACTAACTTTTCTGTATATGGTATTATAGATCAATTGCAAATCAGAAAAATCAAATTTATCCGAGTCTTTAACTTCATTAAATTCTTTTTCTATTTTTCTAACTTCTCCTAATACCGTAGCATTACTCATCTTAACAGCTGCTACAGTTTTATCTATTAAATCTATTGCTCCATAGGGTAATTTTTTTTCTTTAAAATACCTTTTTGAAAGATGTATAGATTCCTCAATTGCTCTATCTGAAATTTTAATATCAAAATGTAGTTCTAGCCTTTTTTTGTGTCTATGCAAACATTTTAACATCTCTAAACCACCCAACTCTTCTAGCTTCAATATTTCTAATTTGCCATCTATAGGATGTCTTTCAAGATTTTTTCTGTATGAATCTGAATTAATAGTAAAAATCATATTAATTCGTCCTTCACTTAATTGAGCGTTTAAAATATTTACAATGGCATTAGTTTTTCCTGAAGAGTTTTCAAGTAATACATGAAGATCATCCACCACTAATATGGAAGGAGCATCAATAGACTCTAACTTCTCAAATAATTCTGATATTTTCTTGTTTACATCATTTTCAGAACTTGCTCCTGCTAATAGTTTTGGAACATTGAGTTTAAATACCAAATGACTTTTTAAATACTCATCTGTACTATTACTTAACTCTCTTACAAAGTAATTTATAGTTGCTGTTTTTCCTATTCCAGAATCTCCAACTAGAATAACACCTTTACTTTCTGACCTTTCAAAATTTTCTAAGATTAATCGTACTTCTTTTTCTCTACCTAAGATTAAGTTTCCTTTTTGAATTACCTCTTGTGTTTGAAGATCTTCAATATATGAACTTATTGCCGAAATATTTTCTTTTGCATTTGATTCTAAAAAAGTAGGAGTATTTGCATTGTAGTGTTTTAAAATATCTTGTTCGGTTATTCCTAAAGTTTCTATTTGTTGGCCAGAATATACAACACCTTCTCTTACTACTGCTGTAAAAATGCATAAAGCATCAATATTTTCTGTTCCTAATTTTATTTTTGAACGTTCAGACTCTTCAAAAACTTTAGCTACTTCGCTATCTGGATTTACATCACCTGAAGCTTGTAGAGGCGTAGACTTATACATTTCTTTCATTACCTCAAACCACTCAAGGACATAGCTAGCATCTTTACCCATACCATCAATAATCTCCTCTAAACCAGTAGGCTCGTTAATTAGTGATGTTATTAAATGGCTAACGCCATAGGTACTTTGATTTTCTCTGTAAGCAATACTTTTAGCTCTTTTTATGCTTGATAAAGCACTTGAACTGTAATCTTTTTCTATCATTTTTAAATAAAAAATACTTTATAAGTTATATTTGATATAGATCTCTTTTCCAGTTCCTTCTCAAGATAATAACTGAAAAGGGTTTGTTTTTCTTTAGAGATTAACTCTTTTTTTGTTTTAATATATATATCAGTGGTTCTTATCAAACCTTTTTTCTTTTCTTTTGAAATCGCTACACCGTCTTTTATCGAAATTTCTTCAACAAAGCGCCCTATTTTACTATTTACAAAGCTTTTTACATCTTCTCTTGTTACAATTCTTTCTCTTGTAAGCAGCCCATAACGTAAACCGTTTATTTTGTCATGTTCTTCCTTTCTAATATAACCTCCTATTGTATCTGTTTTTAACTTTATCTTACTGTCGATAAACTTACCTGTTCTATATTGATTAAAGGTGTAACTTGTGTTAATTCCATTAGCCTGACTAGCATTTGTTAACCAATATTGAAACTCGTAATTAAAAGCTTCTTTATGCGGATAGGTCAATAAAAAAGTTTTATCATTAGTTGCATTAACCTCTCCAAATTCTAAATGAATTTTCTTATCAATTTCATCTAGTTTTTCATGCAAGTCATCTAAGTAAGCTTGTATAATATCATAACCTATTGAAGAAAAAGCACTTCCTTCTTCTCTTACTGTTTGTGAGGTTTTACTCAACATCATTTTAGCACTTCTAGTATCAAACCTTCCTATATCTCCAAAATACAACGAGTAACCACCTTCAAGGCTTTCTGTAGAGTTTCCTATAACATTAGCATAACTATTTCCTTTATCATCATTTAAACTTTCAATATTTAAAAAATAGTCTACACCTTCACTAAGCACAGATAAAATCCTACCATTTTTTCTAAAATTATGCTGTTTGTACTCTAATTTTCTATTAACTACCGGAAAAGTATTTAAACTCACATCTATTCCTTGCAGTTTATCTTTAGAAAAAACCTCTGGAAGCTTTACTTTAAACCACAACAATTTCTCATTTAAATCTTCTGGTTCAACGAAAAAATCGTCCTGTTCACCAAACAACTCTGTAATTGTTTTTTTTGACTTACAAGATTCATTTAAACTTAACGTATAAAAACAATCTTCATAAAACGAAACAACATCATCAAAATAATGAACTTCACTATTCTTGTTTATTAACTCTTCCTTATCTAGAAGCATTTCATTACCATCCACATCATAAACCTTCATCGTTTTTAAAAAAGGTAAGAGTGAACTATCTTTTAAAATAAAACAAAGGGATAAGTTGTTTGTTTCCTCTAACAATTCATTTGAAATCTCTACTCCAAACCAAAGTTCATAATCTTTAATTTTATTCTCCTGAGATAAATAAAGAGCATCTTCTATATTTCCAAATTGATTTTCACTTATTTGCAATTTATCATCATATCCTAAATATTTAACAGAGGCATTTATGAGTTGTTTTGCGATAATGGGTGTAAAGAAGACATCTAATTTTTCTTCTCCAAATCTTCTTTTTGAGCAATAAAAATGATCTGAAACATAAAGCTGTGTAGTATCATCTTCTGGTTGTGCTTTTAGCAAAGCATGCGAAGGTGAGGGTAAAGACCATTTATTACTTACTAATATCCTAGATAATCTATCAAGCAGTTCTTTATCTGAAACATCTACCTGTTGATGTAATTTTGATATTTCATAAGCAAAAGTATGTAGTAATAAATCTAAAATAGGGTCGACACTTCTTTTGTCTTTAATTCCCCATAACTCCATCGAACGCAAAAGCATTCGATTTTTAATTTTCATAAAGTATTCGTCTCTCATTGCGTTTTTTTCTTTTTATTGAGATAAAGGGCTGATGTAAAAAAGTGTAGCGAAATTAAATGGAGCTTCGGTTTCAATAATTGTCCCGAAAACTTTTATCTCTGCTTTTCTTCTTACATGAACATCAGTAGTCTCAGCATCATCATCTATTTCAGACAACCTTACACTAACTCTAATATCCTTAAGCCTAGGTTCATATTCAATAAAGGCGTAATATAAAGAATCTTTAACTTTTTCTTCCCATTTATTGATTTTAACCAACTGATTAAACTCTAAGTCCCAAATATCGGAACCATAATTGGGTCTTCCAAAAACTTCGCCCTGTTTTGAAGTAGCAATTATCATGAGGTGCTGGGCTATGGATTCTTCAAGTGTACACCCCAATCTATTATTTTCTTTATTTCTTTTTGTTATACTGGAAAAGTCTAGGGGGATCTTCAAATAATTCATTTTTCCTTAATTTTTTTCTGTAAAAATAATTTTTTTTATCAATTATTTAATAGATTCGTAGCAGAATAAAAAAAATTATTATGGCAATGTACAATTACGGAATTGGAGGTAATGAAGTTAAAGTTGATGCTAATGAATCAATCGCAAACATTTCTTCCAACAAAACCCTATTAATCCAAAAACTTACCGACGAAGCTCCAGCAACCCCCGAAGCTACTTATGGTTTAGACACTATCGAAGCTGTATTTGAAAAGTTTTCACCTTCAGTAAAACTTGAACACACCGATGAAAATGGTGCTGACGTTAAAGAATCTTTAAACTTCAATAATTTAAGTGATTTTAACGTTGAGAACATTAAAGCTAACAGTTCTTTTCTAAATAAACTTGATATAGAAAAGGATCAGTACTTAAGAATTTCAAGACAATTATCTTCTAACAGAGCACTAATGAAAGCTCTTAGCAACCCCGAAACTAAAGATACATTTATTAAGATTTTAGAAGAATCTATTAAAGAAATCGATCAAGCTGAACAATAAAAACAAAAAACATAATTAGCTATGTCTACAAAAGTAAAAACGCAACAGTCGGAAGAAGTAAAACAACAGTCCCCTAGTCAAGAAGTAGCTAACGCTATTGACGGTATTAAAGAATATGGAGGTTTCTCTTTTATTGAGAATATTGTTGATGGATACTCAAACTTAAACCCAAAAAGAAAAGCTAGAAAAAGTCTATTTTTAAACGACGAGCAATGGAAAGGAGAAAGAAAAAACTTAAAAAACAGACTTTCTGTTTGGTTAGAAATTCTAAAAAGTAGCGAAAACATAGAATCGATGTGTGATTCTGCAAAAGAAAAAGCTACTAACATCGAAGGAGTTTTAAACTACAACTTAAAGAAAACCTTAGAAAAGACTAAGGAATTAGAAACCTCATACAGATCTGTAGCTTTATTCTACAAAAACACAGAGAAAGATAAGGTTAAAAACATTACAATCTTAAATGCCGATTTAAGTCAATTAAAAGATTTAGAAAACCCTCTTTTTATAGACTATGTATCAAATGAACTTAAACAAAATTTTGATAGATTAGATTTAAAAGACAACTACTCTATATTAGTAGTACCTGGTTATCTTGGTTCTAACGTAGTGTTAGATAAATGGTCTAAAATAGCATACGAAAACAAAGCTGTTTTATTAACCGATTTCCAAGACTTAGAAACCCCAGATGACATTATCGACATGTTCTCTAACGCTAATCACTCAGGAGGAGAAGTTCATAAGTCAAATACTTTAATGACCTGTAACTGGCTTTTAGGAAGAAAAAAAGAAGACGCTGTTGGTGAAGAGGACAATTTATACGTTCCACCATCTTCTGCTTTAGCTGGTAAAATATACCACACTTTAATGTCACAAGTAGTAGCAGGTAAAAAGTTTGGTGGTATTAACGAAGTAGAAAGTGTAAGATTCGACCTTAAGAAAAGTGAAATTTCTGAAATTGAAAAAATGGGATTAGTTCCTATGGTAAACGAATATAGTAAAGTAATGGCTTTCTCAGCTAAAACTTTATTTAACGGAGACAACTTAGGGCTACAAACCTACTCTGTTGTAAGAGTATTTGATCATATAACAAAAGTATTATTTGATTTCTTAAACAGACGTGCATTTGAGAATTGGAGTTCAAGAACTGAAGCTGATTTACGTCGTCAAATAGTTAAGTTTTTAGATGATATCCAAGGACCAACTAAATTAATCGAACGTTTTAAGGTTATAAAAATAGAACAGGATCAAAACCAAAAAGACCGTGTTTTATTAGACATTCATATCACTCCTTATTTCCCTGCTAAAAGTTTTGTTATCCAATTAGACGGACACAAAGGAGATGGACCTGAAGATGCTGTATGGCACAGTGAATACGTTCAACAGTAATTCAACTTTAAAATACATTCATTTTCTTTTATAGAAAAGAACAGAAAAAGCAAAAGTTTAAAACTTTTGCTTTTTTTTATTTAAAGAGCATAAAACAATATTGCTACCCTCTCTACTACTCTCTTTAACAGAACACTGCTCAACAAAAGTTATCTTTTTCATAAAAATTTCTTAAAACACTCTATAATAAGCTACAAAAAGTGAAATTCAGTTTTTTATCACAATACATACAACTATTTTTGTAAGCTTTAAACTTTCTTTACAAATAAGATAAAAAACATTTTTATGAATTTACAAGAACTAAAAAATAATATAGATACCATAATCAGCAACAAAACTTCAAAAGAAGAAAAGCTACAACAAATTTGTGATTATTTAGCTTCAGAAATCTCTTATTACGATTGGGTTGGTTTCTATTTTAAAAATGGAGACAAAGAAGAATTAAAATTAGCACAATTCAATGGTGAACCTACAGATCATACAATTATTCCTTTTGGAAAGGGTATTTGTGGTCAAGTAGCTGTTAGCAATGAAAACTTTGTAGTACAAGACGTTAGCAAACAAGACAATTATATTTCTTGTGGATGGAAAGTGAAATCTGAGATTGTTATTCCTATTTTTGTCAACAATGAAAACGTAGGGCAAATTGATATTGATTCTCATACAGTTAACCCATTTACCCAAAATGATGAGGTTTTATTAGAGTACATTTGTAAAAAAGTAGCTGATTTTATATAATTTTTACATAATCGCTTGATTATTAAGTTTTTTTTTATTTTATTTGATCTCTGATTTTTTTAACAACCCCATTAATCCCCTTAAATATGAGCAGTAGAGAACATCCTTCTTATGCAGCATTAGGCAGTGCTAATGCTCGTTCAGAATCTCAACAATCTTTAGTAGAAAAATTCACTATCTGGTTTCGCAATTTTTTAGAAACTGCAGAGTAGTTTTTCTTTTACAATTTTGTTGTTGAAAAAACACCACCAAAATCATTTTATTTTTGGTGGTGTTTTCAATCTTAAAAACTTAAAAAATTATTGTGTAACGCCTACTGTTTTACTAGCTTTGCAAGCTTAACAACACAACAATAATGAACAATACAAAAACTATTAAATCAGCATTAATTTCCGTTTTCCATAAGGACGGATTAGAGCCTATTGTTAAAAAACTTAACGAACTAGGCGTTACTATTTACTCTACAGGAGGTACAGAAAAGTTTATCAAAGACTTAGGGATTGATGTAGTACCAGTAGAAGATGTTACTTCGTATCCTTCTATTTTAGGAGGAAGAGTAAAAACTTTACACCCTAAAGTTTTTGGAGGAATTTTAAACAGACAAGATCACGAAGGTGATATTGCCGAGATGGAAGAATACAATATACCTCAATTAGATTTAGTAATTGTAGATTTATATCCTTTTGAAAAAACAGTAGCTTCTGGAGCTTCTGAACAAGATATTATTGAAAAAATTGATATTGGTGGTATTTCACTAATTCGTGCCGCAGCAAAAAACTTTAAAGACACTGTAATTGTCTCTTCAATGGAACAATACGAAGATTTCTTAACTATTATTTCAGATAACAACGGAGAAACTTCGTTGAACGATAGAAAAAAGTTTGCTGCTAAAGCTTTTAACATCTCTTCACATTACGACACTGCTATTTTCAATTATTTCAATGAAGATGAAGTTGTATATAAAGCTAGCGAAACTACCTCTAAAGTATTACGTTATGGAGAGAATCCTCATCAAAAAGGTTTTTTCTTTGGCGATTTAGATGCTATGTTTGATAAACTACATGGAAAAGAATTAAGCTACAATAACTTATTAGATGTTGATGCTGCTGTTAATTTAATAGAAGAATTTAAAGGTGAAGATCCAACATTTGCTATTTTAAAGCATAACAACGCTTGTGGTTTTGCTCAAAGAAAAACTATTCACCAAGCCTATGTAGATGCATTAGCTGGCGACCCTGTTTCTGCTTTTGGTGGTATATTAATTTCTAACACTACTATTGATAAAGCTACTGCTGAAGAAATTCATAAATTATTCTGTGAAGTGGTTATTGCTCCTGCTTATGATGCAGACGCATTAGAAGTTTTAAAAGGTAAGAAGAATAGAGTAATTTTAATTCAAAAAGAAGTTGAATTACCTAAACAAACAGTAAGAACAGCCTTAAACGGAGTATTAGTTCAAGATAAAGATTATATTACAGACAAATTAGATGATTTATCATACCCTACTAACAATAAACCTTCAGAAAGTGAGTTAGAGGACTTGTTATTTGCATCTAAATTGTGTAAAAACACTAAGTCTAACACTATTATTTTAGTAAAAGACAAACAATTATTGGCTGGGGGAACAGGTCAAACAAGTAGAGTTGATGCTTTAAGACAAGCCATTGAAAAGGCTAATAGCTTTAACTTTGACTTAAATGGAGCTGTTATGGCTAGTGATGCTTTTTTCCCTTTTCCTGACTGTGTAGAAATAGCAGATAAAGCAGGTATAAAAAGTGTAATTCAACCAGGGGGGTCTATTAAAGACCAATTAAGTATTGATTATTGTAACGATAATAATGTAGCTATGGTTTTTACTGGAACTAGACATTTTAAACATTAATTATATTGAGTGTAAAATACCCACAGATTTTTATTAGATTTGTGAGAATACATTAAAATTAAATATAAATAACGAAATCTTTATGGGTTTTTTCGATTTCATGACAGAAGATATTGCAGTTGATTTAGGTACTGCAAATACACTTATTATCCACAATGGTAAGGTGGTTATTGATAACCCCTCTATTGTTGCTAGAAACAGGCTTACTGGTAAAATTATTGCCACAGGGCATGAAGCTAGTAGGATGCAAGGAAAAACCCACGAAAACATCAAGACCATACGTCCTTTAAAAGACGGTGTAATTGCTGACTTTCAAGCTTCTGAAGAAATGATTAAGGAATTTGTAAAACAAATTCCTGCAATAAAGAAAAGATTATTTCCGCCATCATTACGAATGGTGATTTGTATTCCTTCAGGAATTACTGAGGTTGAAAAACGAGCGGTTATCGACTCTGGCCGTCATATGAATGCTAAAGAAATCTACTTGATTTATGAACCAATGGCTGCAGCTATTGGTGTGGGTGTTGATATTATGGAGCCTAAAGGAAATATGATTATTGATATAGGTGGTGGTACTACCGAAATTGCTGTTATAGCACTAGCAGGCATTGTTTGTGATCAATCAGTAAAAGTTGCAGGAGATTTATTTACCAGCGACATTATGTATTACATGCGTACTCAGCACAATTTACATGTTGGAGAAACCACTGCTGAAAGAATAAAGTTGCAAATAGGTTCTGCTACAGAAGATTTAGACAATCCACCTGAAGATATGATGGTGCAAGGACGTGATTTACTAAGTGGGAAACCTAAACAAATACAAGTTTCTTATCGTGAAATTGCAAAAGCACTAGATAAATCAATTTTACGTATTGAAGATGCCGTAATGGAGACTCTATCTAAAACGCCTCCTGAATTAGCTGCCGATATTTACAATACAGGTATTTATTTAGCTGGGGGTGGTTCAATGCTAAGAGGTTTAGATAAACGTTTATCTAGAAAAACAGATTTACCAGTATATGTTGCTGAAGATCCGTTACGTGCTGTAGTTCGTGGAACAGGTATTGCGCTTAAAAATTTAGAAAAATACAAAACTGTATTAATCAAATAAATTTGAATGATTATTTATGCAACAGCTTATTTATTTCTTACAGAAGTATAAGTATTTCTTATTTTTTCTATTCTTAGAAGTTATAGCTGTTGCATTAATCATTAACAACCATTCTTTTCATAAAAGTAAGTTTATTAGTTCTACCAATTTTATTACAGGCGGACTATATCAAAAATCATCAAACATAACGGAGTATCTTGGCTTAAAAGAAAGAAACTCTATACTTGTTGAAGAAAACTTAGCCTTAAAAAATAAACTAGAAAAAATCACTACTTATCTTGATAGTATTTCAGCAAATCAGATAAAAGACGCTACACAACTCAGTCAAAATTTTAATTACATTTCTGGAAAAATAATTAAAAACTCTTTTCATAAAGCTGATAACTTTTTAACAATCAACAGAGGTAAAAGTTATAATGTTTCTAAAGAGATGGGAATAATTAACAGTAAGGGACTTATTGGTATTACTGATAATGTATCAAATAAATACGCAAGAGTACAATCTATTTTAAATTCAAAAAGCAATATCAACGCTAAATTTAAAAATAACAATCATTATGGTACGCTAACTTGGGATGGAAAGGACTATAATATTGTACAATTAACCGATATTCCACGTCAAGCTACTTTTAAAGTAGGTGATACTGTAGTTACTGGAGGTAGGTCGACTATTTTTCCTAGCGGAATACCTATTGGAACTGTCGTAAAAGTACCTGAAGAGCTATCTGCAGTTAATAGCATAAATATTAAACTCTTTAACGATATGTCTAACTTAGGTCACGTTTATATCATAACAAATCTTAATAAAGAAGAAATAAAAACTGTAGAAAATAATAATGAATAAAACACTATACTTAATATTTTTATTCGTTTTCCTCTTGTTGCTACAAGTATTGGTTCTAAATAATATTTTATTTTTAGGTTATGTAAATCCTTATGTTTACATCGTTTTTATTTTCTTATACCCTATTAAAGAGAATAGATTTTCTCTTTTGCTAGTTGCTTTTTTATTGGGTCTATGTGTAGATGCTTTTTCCAACTCTGGTGGAATTCATGCTTTTTCTACTGTTTTTATGGCTTACATACGTTTATTCGTTTTTAAAGCTGTTTTTAAAAAAACATCTTCAGATTACCTACTTTTTAACCTAAGACATGAATCTTTTGATAAAGTATTTAATTATACAGCAATTTTAACATTAACTCATCACTTCATTTTATTTAGTTTAACTAACTTTAGTTTTTATAATATTTCAAATGTGCTTATCAATACACTATTTTCTAGTGTTTTTACGTTACTGTTATATTTTTTAGGAAGTTTTATATTTAGGAAAAAACTAACATGAAACGAAGTTTCTTACTTATATTTTTAATTACTCTAATTGGAATTGTTTACATCTCGCGATTATTTCAATTACAAATAATACATGGTGGTGAACAAAGTCTTAGACACAGTGCTACAATAAAAATTGAATACGACTACCCTGAGCGTGGTTATATATATGACCGTAATGGAAAATTATTGGTTGCAAACCAATTATCCTACGATGTAATGATTATTCCAAAAGAAGTAGAACCTCTAGATACTTTAGAATTTTGCTCTCTTTTAAAAATTGATAAGGAAGATTTTAAAAAACGTTTTAAAAAAGCAGAAAATTATGCACGTTGGCTTCCTTCTGTATTTTTAAAGCAATTAGCTAAAGAGGATTATGCTTTTCTACAAGAGAAGTTACCTAAGTACAAAGGTTTTTATATACAAAAACGTATTATTAGAAACTACCCTGTAAAATCTGCAGCTAACGTATTAGGCTTTATTAGTGAGGTTAACGAATATGTAGCTAAAAATAGTGATTACTACGAACAAGGAGAATTAATAGGCAAACTTGGTGTAGAAAAACAGTATGAAAGAGAACTAAGAGGCGTTAAAGGAAAAAAATACTTTAAAAGAAATAATTTAAATAAGGTTACTGGCCCCTATAAAAATGGAAAGTATGACACTCTTGCTGTATCAGGTAAAGACCTAACATTAACTATTGATAGTGAATTGCAAGAATATGGAGAATTATTAATGTCTGGTAAAAGAGGAGGAATTGTTGCTATTGAACCTCAAACGGGTGAGATTTTAGCATTGGTTACCGCTCCTTCATATGATCCAAATTTATTGGTTGGAAGAAAACGCTCTCCTAACTCTGTAAGGCTTTTTAATGATAGTATTAATATGCCAACTTTTGACAGAGGCTTACAAGCAATGTATGCTCCTGGTTCACCTTTCAAAATCCTCACTGGTTTAATTGGTTTACAAGAAGGAGTTATTGATCAAAACACTGGTTTTTACTGTCAACACGGATATCGTTATGGTAAACGCCCCAACGCTTTCATGGGATGTCACTGTGGAATTGTTGGACGACCTGTCCGTTTAAAAACAGCCATTGCTAAATCTTGTAATACATATTTCGCTAACACTTATAGAAGAATTATAGACAATTACGAAAACCCAACTATAGGAACTGATGCTTGGAGTGAACATGCAAAAAGCTTTGGTTTAGGTAATTATTTAGGGTATGATCTTCCTTCTGGTCAAAAGGGAAGAATCCCAAATGGAAGTTTTTATGACAGAAGTTATAACTTTAGATGGGGTGCTACTACAACTATTTCAAACGCTATTGGTCAAGGTGAAGTAGAGACAACACCTATTCAGTTGGCAAATATGACAGCTGCTATTGCTAATAAAGGTTATTTTTACACTCCTCATATTGTTAAGAAAATTGAAGACAAACCTAAGCTTGACTCAATATATGTAACCCGAAGAAATACAACAGTTTCTCCTGAACATTTTCCTATTGCAATTGAGGCGATGTATGAAACATTCACTAGAGGTACAGCTAGGTATAGTCAAGTTAAAGGAATAGACATTTGTGGAAAAACAGGAACAGTTGAAAACTTTATTAGAGTAAATAAGAAGAAAGTCCAGTTAACAGACCACTCTATTTTTATAGCTTTTGCTCCGAAAGATGACCCTAAAATAGCCATAGCTATTTTTGTAGAAAACGGAGGTTTTGGTTCAACCATTGCTGCCCCTATTACTAGTTTATTGATTGAAAAGTATTTAAACAAGTCAATCTCTAGAAAATATCTTGAAGATCGCATGATTAACCTAAGCCTTCAAGAAAGATATGATAATCAATTATTAATTCAAAAAGGCGATACTATTGCGACAGGAACGAAATAATATTTTTGCAGGAATTGATTGGCTACTTGTTTTACTCTACGTAATATTAGTTGGTTTTGGATGGATAAATATCTATGCAGCTTCTTCTACGGAAGAGTCAAGAGAAATTTTTGACTTCTCAACAAAATATGGCAAACAATTAATTTTTATAGGACTTAGTATACCGGTTATCATCTTCATCCTTTTCTTTAATTCGAAGTTTTACGAACAATTTTCCAGTGTTATGTACATTTTTTCTCTGGTTTTATTAGCTGGAGTACTAGTATTTGGTAAAAAAATTAATGGAGCAACCTCATGGTATAACTTTGGCGGAATAGGACTACAACCTTCTGAATTTGCAAAAGCTTTTACTGCTCTAGCTTTAGCAAAATTAATGAGTGACCGGCAATACAACCTTAAACTAATAAAAAACCAAGCAAAAGCTTTTATAGTCATCTTTTTACCTGCATTTTTTATTGCCTTACAGCCAGATATGGGATCTGTACTAATATATTTCGCTTTCTTTTTTGTTTTAAACAGAGAAGGACTTACGTTAGCATATATTTTATTCGGAACAATCTCTATCATTCTATTCTTATTAACCGTTTATTTTGGAGCTAAATGGGTTCTTATTTCATGTTTACTTATAATAACCCTTATTGTTTTTTATGGTGTATACAGAGACAAACGATTTTTTCGCTTTAACGTTATAAAAATAATTGGCTCCTATCTTTTTTCTATTTTCTTTATTTTAGGAATTAGTTACACCTATAATAATATATTAGGTCAACATCAAAAAGACAGGTTTGATATTTTATTAGGAAAGATACAAGACAATAAAGGTATTGGCTACAATTCTTATCAATCTGAAAAGACCATTAGTTCAGGTGGTTTTTCTGGAAAAGGTTTTTTACAAGGAGATAGAACACAAGGAAACTTTGTTCCTGAGCAACACACAGATTATATATATAGTACTGTAGGTGAAGAATGGGGATTTTTAGGTAGTTCTTTTGTTATAATTTTATTTATGATCTTGCTCTATAGAATTATTTATTTATCAGAAACACAAACAAATAAATTTGCAAGAATATATGGTTACAGCGTAGCCTCTATTTTCTTTTTTCACATTATTGTTAATATTGGTATGGTTATAGGCCTACTACCTACAGTAGGAATACCACTACCTTTTTTCAGTTATGGAGGTTCTTCTTTATGGGGGTTTACCTTGCTTCTATTCATTTTCATTCGTTTAGATGCCCATAAAAAGTACGATTGGTAAAGCAACTACTATACTTTATAATTTCCAGAAAAAGAACACAACTAACTGTAGTAACACTTACTTATATATAACACACTACAAGTTAAAAAGTTAAAATAACCACACTTATTAGAGAGACCTGTAAATAAGGAGATATTAAATAAGCTCTAATTTTTAAACGAAGTATTTTTAAAATAAAAAAAAACGCTTCGATAAAATACCGAAGCGTTTAACTATTAACTAACCTTAAAACTCTTATAAAGCTGCAACGTGTTTAGCCAATTTAGACTTTAAATTTGCTGCTTTATTCTTATGAATAATGTTGTTCTTTGCTAATTTATCTAACATAGATACAACAGTCGAAAACATTCCTTCTGCTTCCTTCTTATCTTCTGTAGCTCTTAATTTTCTTACAGCATTACGTGTTGTTTTATGCTGATATTTATTTCTTAAGCGCTTTGCTTCGTTACTTCTAATTCTCTTTAATGCTGACTTATGATTTGCCATTGTACTTATGCGTTAATTGTTTATAAAAAACTTGTAGTCCGTACGGGAATCGAACCCGTGTTACCAGGATGAAAACCTGGCGTCCTAACCCCTAGACGAACGGACCAAAACAATCGTTCTGATTGCGGGTGCAAATATACAATTCTTTTTGTTATTTGCAATTAAATTTATTTTTTTCTTTGTTTATTTTTTTCTTCAAAACAATGAAAAAGAACTTGTAGTCCGTACGGGAATCGAACCCGTGTTACCAGGATGAAAACCTGGCGTCCTAACCCCTAGACGAACGGACCAAAACAATCTTTTTTGCGATTGCGGGTGCAAATATAAAAACTGTTTTTTATTGCACAAAGCTTTTTTTTATTTTTTTAATAAGCTTTTGCAAAAAGTACTCTTTTTGTTGATGGTTTTCCTGTTAAAACACATACTCCATCCTCTTCTTTTGCATCATTAGGGATACATCTTATTGTAGCTTTTGTTAGCTCTTTTATCTTATCTTCGGTTTCAATTGTACCATCCCAATGTGCTGACACAAATCCTCCTTTATTTTCTATTACTTCTTTAAACTCTTCAAAAGAATTTACTTCTGTAATATGATCGTTTCTGTAAGTTAATGCTCTATTATATAAATTCTCTTGAATTTCTTCTAACAAGTCAGCCACAATACCTACTACCTCATCTCTAGATACGGTTTGTTTTTCAAAAGTATCACGACGCGCAACTTCTACTGTACCATTTTCCAAATCACGTTTTCCCATTGCAATTCTTACTGGCACACCTTTTAACTCATACTCAGCAAACTTAGCTCCTGGTCTAAAAGTATCTCTATCATCAAACTTTACAGAAATTCCTTTAGCTCGTAATTCTTTTACAATTACATCTACTTTTTCAGAAATAGCATTTAATTGTTCTTCTCCTTTATATATAGGTACAATTACAACTTGAATTGGCGCCAATTTTGGAGGTAATACTAAACCAGCATCATCTGAGTGTGTCATTATCAACCCTCCTATTAAACGTGTTGAGACTCCCCAAGAAGTTGCCCATACATATTCTTGTTTTCCTTCTTTAGAGGTATACTTAACATCAAAAGCTTTCGCAAAATTCTGTCCTAAGAAGTGTGAAGTTCCAGCCTGTAAAGCTTTACCGTCTTGCATTAATGCTTCTATTGTTAAAGTATCATCTGCACCAGCAAAACGTTCACTTTCACTTTTAGCTCCTTTAACAACTGGCATTGCCATAAACTCTTCAGCAAAAGTTGCATATACTTCTTGCATTTGCTTTGCTTCAGCTATTGCTTCTGCCTTTGTTGCATGTGCAGTATGACCTTCTTGCCATAAAAACTCTGCAGTACGTAAAAACAAACGTGTACGCATTTCCCATCTTACAACATTTGCCCATTGGTTTACTAACAATGGTAAATCTCTATGCGATTGAATCCATCCTTTATAAGTATTCCAAATAATTGCTTCAGAAGTAGGACGAACAACTAACTCTTCCTCTAACTTAGCTTCTGGGTCTACACGTAACTTACCTTCATTATCTGGGTCATTTTGTAATCGGTAATGTGTAACTACAGCACATTCTTTTGCAAAACCTTCGGCATTTTTTTCTTCTGCTTCAAACAAACTTTTAGGCACAAAAAGGGGGAAATAAGCATTTTGATGTCCTGTTTCTTTAAACATTCTATCTAATTCTTTTTGCATGTTCTCCCAAATTGCAAATCCGTATGGTTTAATTACCATACAGCCTCTTACTGCTGAATTTTCAGCTAAATCGGCTTTTACAATCAATTCGTTATACCATTTCGAGTAATCTTCGGCTCTTTTTGTTAAATGTTTGCTCATAATCAAAAGTTTGGCATAAATATTGTTATTTTTTATGCGTAAATTGTGTCTGCAAAACTACATTAAAAAGGTAACAAGCCCAACAAAGAACTAATTTTTTGCAGCTAGTATAAAAACAATTTGCTTTAACCTAAAATAAAAAGTCATGAAGCTACATTACACCAAAACCAAACTCCCTTTTTATATCCTATCAATTTTGATGGCAGCTACATTTATATCTTGTGGTTCTGCACAAACGGTTACTGGTAGTGATGATGGTATTTATGCTGATGAAGTAGAACAACCTCAACGTAGAGTCATTGTTACTGATGATCGCACATATGATGAATATCAAGAGAATTATTTCACTAAAGAAGTAGAACGCCTAGACGCTATAAATGGTACTGATATTTTTACCGATATAGAAAATTATAAGTCTGAAAATGATGACTCATATGATGATGAAGACATTATATATGAAGAGGAGCCTGAAACAAGAATTACATATAATGGTAATGAACCTTGGGGGTATGCTGACAACAGTGATGTAGTTATTAATATTAACACCTACCCAAGATGGGGCTACTATAATGACTGGTATTGGGATTATGGCTATGGGTATAATTATTATAGACCTTGGTGGAGATCTCGTTATTATAACTACTGGGGATACAACAATTGGCACCCTTACCACTGGAATTCTGGATTTTATGTTGGTTTAGGAGGACTTTATTACAACTCTTACTGGAATTCGCCATATTACGGATACAACTATTACAGACCATATAGATACTATAACAACCACTATTACAGAAGTCCATACAGAGGTGCCAACTATTATAGAGGTCACAGAACTGCAACAACTTCTAGAAGAGGTTATACTACTGGTCGTAGAGGGACTACAACTTCAAGACGTTCTTCTGATGTTTACAGAAGAAGCAATAGTAGAACCTATCGAAGCAACAAAAATACTCGTTCAACAAGAAATACAAGAGGGTACAACACAAGAAGAGGTAGCAATTCTAATAACAGAAGTATAAAACGATCAACTAGAACAAGAAATTATAACTCAAATGGCAGCAGGTCTACTCGTAGCTATAGAGGTACACCTCGTACTACAAGAAGCTCTAGAGGATATTCTACAAGAAACTACAGAGCTTCTAATAATAATGGTGTTCGTAAATCTTCATCAGTTAGAAACACTAGAAGTTATACTAAGAGAGACCAAAACTCTAATAAATCTGTTAGAAAATCATATTCTCCAAGAAACTCTAAAAACTATTCAAAATCAACTAGAAATAACAGAAAGAAATATGCTTCACGTAATAGTAGTAATTCAAGAAAATCTAGAAGTTACTCAAAACCTTCAAGAAGTTCTCGTAGTTACTCAGCACCGTCAAGAAGCTCTAGAAGCAACTCTTCAGCCGGAAGTAGCTCAAGAGGGAGTAGCAGGAGTTCATCAAGAAGTTCTAGAAGATAATCTTACAACCAGATTTCAAGATAAGTTTTTAACGAATTAATGAAAAAATGAAAAGAATTTTAACCTTCGCGATAATTATCGCTAGTACGTATACTGCCTACTCGCAATCTTTAGGCTACAATGATTTAGGAATTTTATTTTCAAAAGACGATAATTATGGAACTGCTCGTTTTGAAGCAATGAGTGGAGCCTTTGGAGCATTAGGTGGAGACATATCTTCTTTTGGAATTAACCCAGCTGGTAGTGCCGTTGCTATTAAAAGTACTTTTGGAGTAACTTTAGGTAATAGAAACACTACTTATACAGCTAATTATTACGGAAATACGGTAGAAACGGAAGATGATTTTTTTAATATTACCCAAGCAGGTGGTATTTTATCTTTTGATTCTGCTCATAACTCTGACTGGAATCGTTTTGCGTTAACCTTTAACTATAGGTTAAAAAGTGATTTTGAAGGTTTATTTTCTTCACAAGGTAATAGCGGTCAAGCATTATTCAATGAACACCCTGATGATATCACCAATCAGTACGACAATGGACAAGAACAACGTTTTTTTAACTCTACCTACGGAGAGAGTAGTATTTTTGAAATGGGGTTTTCTGCTGTACATCTAAACAAGCTATATGCAGGAGCTAGTATAAAGTTTCATAACTTTAGCTTTGGCCAAGTTACCGAACTAAGAGAAGTTAATGAAGATGATAATGGAAACACCTTAACAGCTCTTAACGTTCAAGATAGTTACTTTGAAGGTAGCGGGGTTTCTTTTAGTGCTGGTTTTATATACAAAGTAAATCAAAGCTTCCGTTTCGGATTAGCCTATGAAACTCCAACATGGTACAATGAAGTTTTTGAAGATAGCAACTTAGATGTTTTCGATCCAAATGACTCTAGATATGATGATTGGGTTGGTTACACTGAAATATCTGCTACAAACCAAGATACAGATGTTAATAGTGGGGAAGAATTTTATTCAAATGTTTTCAGACTACGAACACCAAGTAAACTTACAGCTAGTGCGGCATTTGTTTTTGGTAAACAAGGTTTAATAAGTGCAGATTATACTTACAAAGACTACAGTGGTACAAAATATAGAGAAAACGACCCTTATTTTATAGAAACCAATCAAAACTTTGATAATGATTTTAAAGGTACTCATTCATTAAATATTGGTACTGAGTGGCGTTTTGATAAAATGAGTGTTCGTGGTGGTTATCATTATGAGCAAAGTCCTTATAAAAATGCTTTAGACGATGATAATATTTCTGGATTTTCATTAGGACTTGGTTATAATTTCGGAAACGTTAAATTTGATTTATCATATACTAATTCAGAAAACAACAGTCCGTACCATATTTATAATTCACCTGCTGTAGATGTGGATCCTATCGAATTAACAACTGATACTTCTAGAATCTCTGGAACAATTACTTTCAGTTTATAATTTATAAAAAACATATATAAAAAGTCCTGCTATATGCAGGGCTTTTTATATATACATATCTCAGTTTTTTACCGTAATTTTGCTTCTTATTTACAACTTATGAGTTCAATAAAAATAAACATACAAGAAACTAATAACGAAACCATTCTAAAGTTTGTTAGTAACAAAATTTTAGTTAATGGTGGTAGTTATGAATATAATAACATAGACGAGGCTAAAAACTCTCCATTAGCTCAACAACTTTTTTACCTTCCTTTCGTAAAAAAAGTATTAGTTACGGCTAACTTTATTGCTATTCAACGATATGATATTGTTGAGTGGAGCGATGTTGAAGAAGAAGTTCGCGAGCAAATAGAAGCTTACATCCAAGATGGTAATTCTGTAGTAAAAGAAGAAACTACCAAAAAAGATGCTGTTGAAGTATATGCTGAAGTTACTCCAAACCCTGCAGTAATGAAATTTGGAACCAACAAAGCTTTAACACAAACTGATGTTGAGTATACAAATATTGAAGAAGCAAGCAAATCTTCTCCTTTAGCACAAGCTTTATTTAGCTTTCCTTTCGTCAAAGAAATTTTTATTTCTGAAAACTATATATCAATCACTAAATACGATATGATTGATTGGAATGAAGTATATCAAGAAGTGCGTACTTTTATTCGTAGTTATATTCAGGAAGGCAAAAAAATTATTTCTGAATTACCTAAACAGCAAACCAAACAAAACGTTGAAGTTCCTAAAGAGAATTTAACTGATACTGAAGCTAAAATTGTTGATATTTTAGATGAATATATAAAACCTGCTGTAGCTTCTGATGGTGGTAATATCGCTTTTCAATCGTACGATGCTGATAGCAAAAGAGTGAGTGTTATTTTACAAGGAGCTTGTAGTGGCTGCCCATCATCAACAGTAACATTAAAAAACGGTATTGAAACAATGCTTAAAGAAATGTTACCTAACCAAATTAATGAAGTAGTTGCCATTAACGGCTAATTCACCGTAAACCTAACAAAAACATATGTCTGAAAAGATTAAACCATATAAAGATTCTGAATTAGGAAAGAAAGAACAAGTTGCTCAAATGTTTGACAATATTTCTGAAGATTACGACGGGTTAAACCGTGTTATTTCTTTAGGAATAGATGTTAGCTGGCGTAAAAAAGTAGTAAAACTAGTAGGAGAAAATAATCCACAACAAATTTTAGATATTGCTACTGGTACAGGTGATTTAGCTTTAATGATGTCTGAATTAAATCCTGAAAAAATTGTAGGTTTAGATATTTCTGAAGGAATGCTACAGGTGGGAAGACAAAAAATAGCTAAAGCTAACTTGTCCAATAAGATTAAGATGATTGTTGGCGATAGTGAAAACATTCCATTTCCTGATAATACTTTCGATGCAATTACTGTTTCTTTTGGAGTTAGAAACTTTGAAAACCTAGACAAAGGTTTAACTGAAATATTACGCGTATTAAAACCTGGTGGTAAGTTTGTTGTATTAGAAACCTCTAACCCAACCAAGTTTCCTTTTAAGCAAGGGTATAAATTGTATACTAATTATATTTTACCTATTATTGGCAAACTCTTTTCAAAAGACAAAGTTGCTTACTCATATTTATCAGAAACTGCAAATACTTTTCCTTTTGGAAAGGCTTTCAACAATATTTTACAAAAAAATGGGTTTAAGAATGCAAAGAATATACCTGTAACATTTGGTGTTGCATCAATTTATACCGCTTTAAAATAGTATGTTAAAAAAGCTTTTACTTTTCGGAATTTTAGTAGCGTCCTTATCAACGCAAGCACAAAGAGAAAAAATATTAAAACTTCCTAGTTTTGACAAACCTCTTTTTCATTATGGGTTTTACCTTGGTGCTAATAATAATGGTTATAAAATTTCTTATAAACCAAGTAGTATTGACAATCCCGAAATTGAAGTAGAATCATCTATTGGTTTTAATGTAGGGTTAATAGCTGACTTAAGATTACATAATAATATTAACCTACGTTTTGAACCTGGCTTAATGTCAAATACCAAAACACTACGTTTCAATCATATCTCTGGTCCAGAAAACGTTAATACACGTGAGGTTGGTGCTACATACTTACACCTACCTTTATTATTAAAATTTAGCACAAATAGGCTAAATAATATGAGACCTTATGTGATAGGTGGGCTTTCATACGACCATAATTTTTCGAGTAACGAAAAAAATAATGATGATAACTTTGCGGGAGAGTTTAGAACAACAACCAATAACTTTATGTACGAGGTTGGTATAGGTGTAGATTTTTATCTAAGTTATTTTAAATTTTCTCCTTCAATAAGAGGTGTTTTTGCTATTAATAACGAAGTTAAATACGATAATAAGTCTTCTCAATGGACTGATCCTATTAATTTCTTAGGTACTAGAGGAGTGTTTTTACACCTAGCTTTTGAATAAAACTTTTTATTTTTACATACTTACAATAAAAAAAGGCTTTCTACATAGAAAGCCTTTTTAATTCTAAAAATAATATGAAGTCCCCCGATTTCTTATTACTCTATCTTGTTAGACACACTTTATTTTTTTAGGTCACATTATTTTAACAAAAAAAAGACCGCAAAAGCGGTCTTATTCATAAAGATTTCTCTTTATTAGGTTGGATAGAAGTCCCCCGAAATCTATCGTACTGTTAAAAACATTGTTTTTAGCGTTTTCAAAGATATAAAAAAATGTTAATTCTTATTATTTTTTTATAACTATTTTATTGTCAACCACATCTTTAATTGGAAGAATAACTTTACCTTCAATTGTATTAATTGTTACGCATATATTATCTATTGCTACTACAACTCCTTCTACATCATTTATAATAACGCTTTCTCCTATAGAAATATTCTTTCTCGAATAATAACCAAAAAGTAACCTTGAAACTGCATCTCTGGCTCCAAAACCAAAAGCTAAAGTAAAAGCTAATAATACAGAACCAATCAAAAGAGTTAAATTGCTTTTAATCACCGAAGTATCAACTCCTGCCTGATCTAATGCAGTTATAGACAAAAACACAACTATTAAGTAAAAAGCAATATTACCGACTAAATTACCTCCTGTAACTTCAAGAGATTTGAACATAGATTGAATTGCCTTTTTCACCATGGTTCCTAGATAAGCGCCTCCTACAAAAATACCTACAGCTGTTAATAGCTTAGGTAAATATGCAAAAAAGCTTCTAATTCCTTCAGAAACTACAGTTAAACCAAACATTTCAGCTCCAACCATAACAAAAACAAAAATTAAAAACCATTTTAATACTGCCAAAATAACATTGGTAAGTACAATATTTATGGTACTACTTCCAAAAATTTCTGTTTGTCTTAGTTTTTTAGACCATTCATCTATCTTAGTTTTTGCTAATGCCTTTCTGACGAGATATAAAAATATTTTTATAACAAGCCATGAAATAATTACAAAAGCTAAAAATCCTGCTACTGTTGGTAAAGAATCTACTATATCTTGAAAGATATCTTTAAAAGGGGTTAAAAAATCTATATTTAAAAAACTCATAACTTTTATGTATAGTGTATTTGGTTAGTCTTAACTAGTATCACTTTTTTTTTCCATTTGGTTCAGTACCTCCTCCTATTAAATCAATAATAGCATTAGGATACTTAACCACGAATAAATCAGCCATGTCTATTGATAGCTTTATCATTGCCACATCATTAAGCACTTTGTCTTTTAGTACTTCTGGCAACTCTTCGTTATGTAATATTTTCTTAAATGGATTATCCATAATTTATTACAATTCGTTATACGCTTTCACTACTTTCTCTTTAGCCCTTTTTAATCGCATCTTTACTGCGCTTTCCCCTAAATCTAATCCTATTGAAATATCTTTAATACTCATCTCATCTTGATACTTCATTAATAGAATCATTTTCTCTGAAGGAGAAATCATTTCGAGTGCTTTAGCCAATTTATCTGACTTTAGCTCAAATAGTGTAGCGTCATCAATATCATCAATACTACTTTCCTCTCTTATTTCATCAGTTACTACTGTTACTTTTTCTTTTTTCTTTTCCT
This sequence comes from Tenacibaculum ascidiaceicola, assembly GCF_047470925.1. Taxonomy (NCBI): domain Bacteria; kingdom Pseudomonadati; phylum Bacteroidota; class Flavobacteriia; order Flavobacteriales; family Flavobacteriaceae; genus Tenacibaculum; species Tenacibaculum ascidiaceicola. The sequence goes on along the minus strand of NZ_JAZKJP010000013.1, from coordinate 192,821 downwards.
TATTTCTTTGTACATAATTAACACAAAAATTATAAGTAAAAGAATATAACCAAGTAGAAAACTTAGATTTTCCTTTAAAAGTTCTCAATTTAACAAATAAACGAATAAATACATCATGTGTTAAATCTTGAGCCTCTTCTTTACTTTTGGAAAATCCATAGCACTTATTATACACCACGCCAGCGTAACGGTCGTATAAAACAGCAAATAAATGAGTATCATTTTTTTCTACTATTTTACGAACTAAATCTTCGTCGCTTATTTTCTTTACATCAATACTCTCCAATGGGCAGTATAGTTAGTTTCCTCCTTAGTTATACATTAATTAGACACCTAGTCCATTACGTGGTCACCTAATTAAAGATTTAATAACAAATTTTAACATTTATTTAACAAATAGACGAAAATTTTCAAAAAACACAAAAAATTTGTAACATTATTCTAATAGCGTACGTATAAGGTAATGTAGACTGATTGATAAATTAAAATATACTTGAAGTAGATGAGACAACTAAAAATTACAAAACAGGTTACCAACAGAGAAACCGCGTCTTTAGATAAATATTTGCAAGAAATAGGAAAGGTAGATTTAATTACTGCTGATGAAGAAGTTGAATTAGCACAAAGAATTAAAGCTGGTGACCAAAGAGCCCTTGAAAAACTAACTAAGGCTAACTTACGTTTTGTGGTATCGGTTGCTAAGCAATACCAAAACCAAGGATTAACATTACCTGATTTAATCAACGAAGGTAATTTAGGATTAATTAAAGCTGCTAAACGTTTTGATGAAACGCGTGGTTTTAAATTCATTTCATATGCTGTATGGTGGATTCGTCAGTCTATTTTACAAGCATTGGCTGAACAATCTCGTATTGTACGCTTACCTTTAAACAAAATTGGTTCTATTAATAAAATTAATAAAATGTATGCTTTCTTAGAGCAAGAAAATGAGCGCCCTCCAAGTGCTGAAGAAATTGCCAAGAAATTAGATATGACTGTTAATGATGTTAAGGAGTCAATGAAAAATTCTGGTCGTCACGTATCAATGGATGCTCCTTTAATTGAAGGTGAAGATTCAAATTTATACGACGTATTAAACTCAGGTGAATCACCAAACCCTGATAAAACTTTATTACACGAATCATTACGTATCGAAATTAATCGTGCGCTAGAAACATTAACTCCACGTGAGGCTGATGTTGTAAAACTATACTTTGGTTTAGGAGAACACCAACCAATGACATTAGAAGAAATTGGTGAAACATTTGATTTAACTCGTGAACGTGTACGTCAAATTAAAGAAAAAGCCATCAGAAGATTAAAACATACATCTCGTAGTAAGATTTTAATGACTTACTTAGGTTAATAATATAAACAACAACAAATAGTTATCGTAACTATTCGTTTTTTGATTAATGAATGAAAGCTCTCAAATTTGAGAGCTTTCTTTTTGGTTTTAATGCTCTTAGTTTTAACTATATTTGCAATTAATAACAACACAACAACTTATATATTAATGGAAAAACTTGTAGCCCCATCAATTTTAGCGGCTGATTTTGGTAACCTGCAACGTGATGTTGAAATGGTTAATGATAGTAAAGCAGATTGGTTTCATATTGACATTATGGACGGTGTTTTTGTACCAAATATTTCTTTTGGAATGCCTGTTTTAAAATCAATTTCAAAACACGCTAATAAAACTATTGATGTACACTTAATGATTGTAGATCCTGATCGTTACATTCAAACTTTTGCTGATTTAGGCGCCGATATTTTAACCGTACATTATGAAGCTTGTACACATTTACATAGAACTGTACAGGCAATAAAAGCTGCTGGTATGAAAGCTGGTGTTGCTTTAAATCCGCATACACCTATAGCCGTTTTAGAAGATATTATTAAAGATTTAGATTTAGTTTGTATTATGAGTGTAAATCCTGGGTTTGGAGGGCAATCATTCATTGAAAATACATACAAAAAAATTCAACAGTTAAAAAACTTGATTGAATTTAGTGAAGCTTCAACTTTAATTGAAATTGACGGAGGTGTAACTGACCAAAACGCTAATAAACTTGTAGAAGTTGGCGCTAATGTGTTGGTTGCTGGTAGTTTTGTTTTCAAAAGCGATAATCCTACCGAAACAATTGAAAATTTAAAAACTATTATAAATTAAAAATCGAAGCGTATTTAGAAATATTTCTAAATACGCTTCTAGTTTAACAGCCCTATAATCCCTTAAAAGGGTCACTAAATATGAATAGTAAATATTAATGTAATCTTGTTTAGGATTAACTTATTCTCCCCCACAAATAACATCATTCATACAAACATAGCCTCGAGGAAGTGGTTCACAGTTATGACACAAAACGTAAATCCATCCTCCATTAATTGATTTTTGTTCTGACTTATTCAAAACCGAACCTAAATTTGAAATGTTTTTTAACATGATAAAGTATTTTGAGTTTCTCAAAAATAAATTCTACAAAACAATTTAACTCAAAAAAAACCATAATAAAAGTATGGTTTTACCATAAATTTTAACTTTTCATATCCACTTATATTAAAGAAAGGACTAAAACTGCTCTAATAGGTAATAAATTAAATCAGTGGTAGTTACAATCCCTACTAATTCATTATTATCAACAACTGGCAAAGCATGAAACTCTTTTTTTGCTAAAATCTCAGCTACCTCTTTAATCGTTGTATCTGAGTTTACAGTTACCAGATTTTTCGCCATTACTTGGTCTATTGTAAACATATTATACACTACTGTATCTACGTCGGTTTCATTTTCATCAACTGCATCTGCAAAACTTATTCGTAATAAATCTGTATAACTTAACATTCCTTTTATTTCATTTCCACTAACTACTGGAATGTGTCGTATATGTTCTTTTTTAAATATTTTCTCTGCCGTCATTAAATCATCAGTACTACTTAATGTAATTACATCTTTAGTCATTATAACTGAAACTGGTGTTCTTTTTTTCATCTTTGTAAGGTTTTGTGTTATTATTTACTTCAAATTTCAGTAATAAAAACAAGTATAAACCTGATTAAAATCATAGATTATCATCTATTTTATTTCTATCTAAAATGTAATTATTTAACTATTTTTACAAAAACATTTTATCTTGATAGAGGATTTACAGAAATACTACGGTTATTTATTTGAGGAAGCATTATTAAAAGAAATAGCTGATGTTGCTATAGCTAAAGAAGTAAAAGCTAATGAAGTTATTATTGATATTGGCAGTTACATTACTTCTATCCCTCTGTTATTAAGTGGTGCCATAAAAATTTTACGTGAGGATAAAGAAGGAGACGACTTAGTTTTATACTATATAGAAAAGGGAGATACTTGCGCCATGACCCTTTCGTGCTGTATGGGACAAACTAAAAGTAAAATCAAAGCTGTGGCTGAAACCGATGTAAAGCTATTGATGATTCCTAAACAAAAAATGAGTGAATGGCTTAGCAAGTATAAAAGCTGGCAAGAATTTATTTTACATAGCTACCATAGTAGATTACAAGAGTTCATTGATGCTATTGACACTATTGCTTTTTTAAATATGGATCAGCGTTTATTAAAATATCTAAAAGACAAAGCTTTAGTAAACCAAAACGAAACAATTAGCGTAACACACCAACAAATAGCTAATGACTTACATACTTCTAGAGTAGTTATTTCAAGACTTTTAAAAGCTTTAGAAAAAAAAGATAAAATAGAACTGAATAGAAATCAGATTAAAGTGTTAGAACTTTAACCTTGTAACTTAAGTTACATTTTTTACAAGAGAATCGTTCTACCTTTATGGTAAAAATTAGAACGATGTACAAGTTTATTATCTTAATTACTGTATTATTCTTTTTTAGTTGTAATCAATCTAAAAAAAGTGATTATTCAAAAAAGAACACTAAAGAAGTTACAGTTGAAAAAGCTACAACCCCTTCTGGCAAAAAATTATTAGAAACAAAATGTTTTGTATGCCATAACTCCTCTACTCCAAACGACGAGAGAGTTGCACCTCCAATGATTGCTATTAAAGCTCATTATATTGGTGAAAATACTTCAGAAGAAGAGTTCACTAATAACTTTCTCAATTTTGTATTAAACCCTACGAAAGAAAAAGCAGTGATGAGAGGAGCTGTAAAACGATTTGGAGTGATGCCTTATCAAAAATTTGAAGAAGAAGATCTCAAGAAGATAGCAAATTATCTATATAACTATAAAATTGAAGAACCTAGTTGGTTTAAAGAGCATTGGGAATCTAAACAAAGAAAAAGTTATATCAATTCAGGAAAAAAGATAAGTCAAAAAAACACTAAAAAAACTCCTGAAGAAATTGGATTAACATATGCTATGGAAACAAAAAAAACATTAGGTAAAAACTTAATGGGAGCTATTCAAAAGAAAGGAACTTTACATGCTTTACAATTTTGTAACGAAAAAGCCTACAAGCTAACCGATAGTATGGCTACAAAATTTAATGCTTCCATTAAAAGAGTTTCAGACAAACCAAGAAACCTCAATAATACTGCAAATACTGAAGAATTAAACATTATTAAAGGATACAAAAGAATTGTAAGTAACAAAGAAGAAATTAAACCTGTTACAAAACAAGTAGGTAACAAAACCAAATTCTATTATCCAATTATAACAAATAGTATGTGCCTACAATGTCATGGAACCCCTAATACACAAATAAAACCTGAAACTTTAAAAGAATTAACTCTCCTATACCCTACCGATAAAGCTCAAGGTTACGATGTAAATCAGGTACGAGGAATTTGGAGCATAACATTTAAAAATTAAAATTATGGGAAAATTTTCTGAAATAATTAAAGGAGACAAACCTGTTTTGGTTGATTTCTTTGCTGAATGGTGTGGTCCATGTAAAATGATGGCTCCTATATTAAAAGAAGTAAAAGAAGATTTAGGAGAAAATGTTATTATTTTAAAAATAGACATTGATAAAAATCAACAAATAGCCAATACCTACCAAATTAGGGGTGTTCCTACCTTTATGCTTTTTAAAGAAGGCAAACTATTATGGAGACAATCAGGAATGTTATATAAGAACGATTTGATTAGTATTATTAATAACCATGTGAAATAATATCATTATTTTTATTCCTCCTTATTGCTACTAAAAAAACGTTCTTATTTAATAACCTCATAAACAATCTTCGGTATGGAAGACATGCTCTTTTATGATAGAATGCAGTTTGCTTTCACTATTACTTTTCACTACTTATTTCCACAATTAACAATGGGACTATCGTTAATGATAGTTTTCTTTAAATGGAAATTTTTAAGAACTAAACTTGAAAAATACAACGACGCTGCTAAGTTTTGGATGAAAATCTTTGCTTTAAACTTTGCCATGGGAGTAGTTACTGGGATTCCTATGGAATTTCAATTCGGAACTAACTGGGCTAAGTTCTCCGAGCTTACTGGTGGTATTATAGGTCAAACATTAGCTATGGAAGGAATGTTTTCTTTCTTCCTAGAATCTTCCTTTTTAGGATTATTTTTATTTGGTGAAAAAAAGCTAGGACATAAACTTCATTTTTTAACTGGGTTCCTTGTCTTTTTAGGTTCTTGGGCAAGTGGCTTTTTAATCATTGCTACACATTCTTGGATGCAAAATCCTGTAGGCTATGAAATACTAGCCAACGGTAAGTTTGTACTAAATAACTTTTCAGCCTTATTCTCAAACCCATGGTTATGGCCTTCTTATTTGCACAATCAAGCAGCCTCCTTGGTTACCAGTTCTTTTGTAGTTTCTGGTATTGGAGCTCTTTACCTTTTAAACAAGAAGCATTTAGAATTTGGTAAATTATTTTTAAAAACTGGAGTTATTTTCGGAGTTGTAGCATCTATTTTAGTTGCTTTTCCTACAGGTGATTTAGCCGCTAAAAATGTAGTAAAATATCAACCTATAACCTTTGCCGCTATGGAAGGAATATTTGAAACAGAAAAAGGAGGTTCTGAAATAGTTCTAATTGGACAACCAAATATGCTAGAGAAAAAATTAGACAATAAAATTGCTGTTCCTAACATCTTAAGCTTTTTAACCTATCAAGAATGGAATGCAGAAATTAAAGGACTAAATGAATTTGATGAAAAAAACTACCCAACAAACATACCTGGTTTATATTATGCATATCATATAATGGTGGGGTTGGGAACTATTTTTATTGCTTTGATGTTAGCTAGCATTGTTCAATTATTTAGAAAAAAGTTATATGATACAAAGTGGATTTTATGGTCATTACTCTTCATTATTCCATTTCCTTATATTGCTAATACCACAGGTTGGTATACTGCTGAACTAGGTCGTCAACCTTGGTTAGTTTATAATTTATTACGAACATCTGCTGGAGCATCTCCTACAGTATCATCAGGAAACACTTTATTTACTCTTTTAGGATTTATCGGATTATATCTACTATTAGGAATGTTATTTTTAATTTTAGTTGGAAAAATCATTAACAAAGGACCTCAAACAACACGTTAAGTTATGGAACTATTTTGGTATGTAGTATTAGTTACGATGTTAGCCATTTATGTTATTTTAGATGGTTATGATTTTGGCGCAGGAATTATTCATTTATTCTTTGCTAAAAAAGAAGAAGACAAAAAAAAGGTTGTAAAAGCAATAGGCCCATTTTGGGATGCAAACGAAGTATGGTTGATTGCTGCTGGTGGTGTTTTATTTTTTGCTTTCCCTACTTTATACGCTTCATCATTTAGTGGCTTTTACCTCCCTTTAATGATGGTTTTATGGTTACTAATTTTTAGAGCTATTGGCTTAGAGCTTCGCGGACAAATACATAATAAAATATGGGAAAGTATTTGGGATAAAGCTTTTGGAATTGCCAGCTTACTTCTTGCTTTATTTTTTGGAGTTGCATTAGGAAATGTTGTGCGTGGTGTTAATCTAGGAAATGTGGTAGATGGTGTTTCTACTCATGAGGCACATTATTTTTTCCTCCCTTTATGGAATTCAGAATTTTCTCCTCATTCTGAAACACTTGGTGTTATTGACTGGTTTACTTTACTTCTAGGAATTATTGCGGTAGTATCACTAACAATTCATGGTGCCAATTGGGTTATTTTCAAAACCAATGCTAGTATTAATAACCAATTAAAAAAAGTTGTTTTTACTCTTTCTTTTGTTTTATTAGGTTTAGTAATTATTTCTCTATTCGCTTGGCATATCATAGAACCTAAACCATTTCATAATTTTATAGAACATCCTTTCCTTTGGATTTTCCCTGTACTAACTTTTGTAGGATTATTTGGTTTATTCAACATAAAAAAACACACAAAGCACATCACAGGGTTTGTATATTCTTCGTTGTTTTTATTAGGAGGTTTGGCAACTACAATTGCATCAATCTTCCCAAAAGTTTTACCATCTACCAATAACATAAATCCAGATTTAACAATTTACAATGTAGCTGCTGATAAATACGGTTTATCTGTTGGTGTAAATTGGTTTTTTATAGCTGCCATACTAGTAGTTGCTTATTTTGTTATTCAGTATAAAGTTTTTAAAGGAAAAATGGATGATGTAGACTATGGCGAGCATTAACAATGCATACAATCAATTTTTAGTTATGTAACAAAAGTAACTGTACATAAACATTATAATGAATAACTTGTTCTCATTATCATTATATTAACAATAACTGAAAATGTCAAAAATAGTTATTCTCGGAGCAGGTATCTCAGGTCATGTTGCTGCCGCTCACTTACGTAGAAAGCTTCCCAAAAAACACGAAGTTTTAGTAGTATCACCTAACAGTAATTACCAATGGATTCCATCAAATATTTGGGTAGGAATTGGCAAAATGAAACCTAAAGATATTCTTTTTCCGTTGGCTCCATTATATAAGAAAAAAAACATCGGCTTTAAACAAGCTAAAGCTGTTTCTTTTCATCCAGAAGGAGATTCAGTAGAAAAAAAACCTTATGTGTTAATTGAATATGTTTCAGGTGAAAAGAAAGGAACAAAAGAGAAAATAACCTATGATTTTTTAATCAATGCGACAGGTCCGAAGCTTAATTTTGAAGCAACAGAAGGGTTAATTCCAGGGAAAAACAAAACATATTCAGTATGCACTTATGGTCATGCAGAACATGCATGGAAAGGTCTGGAAGCACTTATTAAAAAAATGAAACAGGGTACAAAAACAAAAATTCTTATAGGTACAGGTCATGCCAAATCAACTTGCCAAGGAGCTGCATTTGAATATATTTTAAATGTAGAAAAAGAACTAAGAGACCATGGCGTACGAGACAACGCTGAAATTACGTGGATTTCAAATGAATATGAGCTAGGAGATTTTGGAATGGATGGAATATTATTGAGGTATAAAAATATTAATATGAAATCTAGTGAAATGGTCGAAATGATTTTTGAAGACCGCAGTATAAAACATATAACTAAAGCCGGAGTTTATAAAATAGAAGATGGTATAGCCCATTACGAAACATTAGAAGGAGATCATAAGAAAGAAACATTTGATTTTGCCATGCTTATCCCAGCCTTTTCTGGTCACGGATTTAACGCTTTCGACAAAAAAAACGAGAATATAACACATAAACTATTCAAAGGTTTTATGATTGTTGATGCCAATTATACGAGTAAACCTTATGAAGAATGGAGCGTTCAAGATTGGCCAGAAACTTATCAAAACCCCAATTATACCAATATTTTTGCTCCTGGAATTGCGTTTGCTCCACCACATACAATTTCCAAACCCAGAACAAGTAAAAACGGTACCCCTATATTTCCAGCACCCCCTCGTACAGGAATGCCTTCTGGGATAGCGGCGAAGTTAGTAGCCAATAATATAATTAATCATCTTCTAAAAGGAACACCATTAACTAAAGATAAAGGTTCTATGGGAAATATGGGAGCTGCTTGCATTGCTTCTGCTGGGTATGGAGCTTTTAGTGGTAGTGGAGTAAGTATAACAACATTTCCTATTGTTCCTGATTTTAAGAAATATCCAAACACTCACGGAAGAAAAATGAACAACACCTTTGGTGAAATTGGTTTAGCAGGACATTGGTTAAAATTAGCCTTACACTATGCCTTTATTTATAAAGCAAAAATGAAACCTTTTTGGTGGTTAATTCCAGAATAAACAACCTTAAAAACTTATTTAAAACATATTACCAATGGAGAGAATACCCCAAAAAGCGAAAAGAAGAATGCAAAATCCTGTAATTCAGTTTTTTAGATTTATTTACTTGAGCTTAAAAATAATGATTGTTGTTGCTGGAGGACACGGCGGAACGAGATCTTAAGATTTCGTTCAAGAAAGTATCCTTCATTATAAAACCATCTAACAAATAGCTAAAGTATTGTTACAATAGGTCATGTGAATACACTTTTCTTATAATATTAGTTATTGATTGCTCTGTTTTATGTCTCTAAATTTACTATTATGTAACTAAAGTTGCAGACTACAGCCTATACAATATTTAAATTAGTATATAATTTAAAAGCTGTTATTATGAAAACTTTAAACACAATAGGCTTGCTATTCTTATTACTTTTTTCAAGTATTAGTAGCTCTTGCCAGAATACAAACAATACCGATCTTACTCTTTCTCAACAAGAAAAAAACGAAATGCTTTTTATGTTAGAGGAAGAAAAATTAGCTTTTGATGTTTATAACTTCCTTAATGAAAAATGGAACCTACGTGTTTTTGGAAACATCAGTCAAAGCGAAGAACGACATATGAACGCCATGAAAGGTTTATTACAATACAATAATATTGCCTTTACCTTAAATAAAGAAAGAGGTGTTTTTAAAAATTCTGAACTTCAAAAGTTATATGATGAGTTAATAAGTAAAGGACAAAAATCTAAACTAGATGCACTTGAAGTAGGTAAGTTAATTGAAGAAAAAGATATTGAAGATCTACAGTTAGCTATTAAGAACACCTATGATGAATACAGTATAAATGTATATACCAATTTATTAAACGCTTCATACAATCACTTAAACGCATTTAACAGAAACATTTCCAAGTATTAGTTGATTTTTAATTGTTAGTAAATAACGTCTAGACTTTTGTTTAGGCGTTTTTTCATTGTAACATTAGTTACTGACTACTGTGTTTTATGCCACTAAATTTGCTGTAACAAAACAGAAAAAATGAAAACATCATATATAAGTTTATTTACGGTAGCACTTTTTATATCTGCTACTACCCTATCTCAAACTAAAATTTCCATTTCAAAAGGTGAAGTTTTAAAAAGAGTTCAGGAAAATAATACCTCTTTAAAAATATCTGAACAAAACTATCAGCAAGCACGTGCCGATTATAAGCAAACCAATGCTGTATTCTTACCAAATATTACTGCCTCTCATACAGGAATTGTAACAACCAACCCATTAATGGCATTTGGTAGTAAATTGAATCAGGAAATTTTAACACAGGCAGATTTCAATCCTGATTTATTAAACAATCCGAAACGAACACAAAACTTCGCTACTAAAATTGAAGTACAACAACCTTTAGTGAATTTAGACGGTATTTACCAACGTAAGGCTGCTAAAACTAAAATGGAAGCAACCAACTTGCAAACACAACGTACTCAAGAATATTTATTACTTGAAGTAGAAAAAGCATACATGCAATTGCAATTAGCTCACAAGGGAGTTTCAGTATTAGAAAAAGCATTAAAAGCTGCAGAAGCAAACCAACAAATGGCAGAAAACAGCTTTAAGCAGGGATATTTACAACGTGCAGATGTACTAGCAGTTGAAGTTAGAGTTACTGAAGTAAAAAATCAGTTACAAACAGCAAAAAGCAATGTGCTAAATGCTTCTAACTATTTGTCTTTTTTAATGAATGAAACACAAAACAACATTTATGAACCTTCAGATAGTTTGCAAGTACACTTAACGAATCAACTAGCTGACGTTACTATTTCTGAAAACCGTTCAGATATTAAAGCAATGGAATTAGCTTCTGAGGCTTATCAAAAAATGCACAAAGCCGATAAGATGGATTTTCTTCCACGTTTAAATGCTTTTGGTAGTTACGAGTTGTACGATGATAAAATTTTCAATGCAGATGCAAGTGGTTACGTAATAGGAGCACAATTAACTTGGGATATTTTCAAAGGCTCTAAACGCTACGGAAAAGCACAAAAAAGTAAAGCGCAGTATGAAAAGTCTAGATTAGAATACGAACAGTACAAATCTAAAAGTCAATTAGAGTTAAATAATACCAAACGATTGTTAAACGATGCTGAGGAACAATTAAAGTTAACCGAATTGGCCTTACAACAATCAGAAGAAGCCTTACGAATCAGAAAAAATAGATTTAAAGAAGGACTAGAGAAAACGGCCGATTTATTAATGGCTGAAACACAATACGCTCAAAAACAACTAGAATATTACCAAACCATATATCAATACAACTATACCAAAGCTTATTTAGATTTTTTAACTAAAGAATAATCAACAGTAAAAACGAACAAATGAAAACTATATATACAATCGCCCTTGCCGCATCACTTTTAGCATTAAGCTGTGGTAAAAAAGAAACAACAAACAATAACAACAAACCAACAGTAGCTGTAAAAGTTGCCAAAGTAACGGCTAATGATAACAATCCGTTTATAACAGCAAGCGGAAAAGTGGAAGCTACCAACAGTGCCGAATTGAGTACTCGTATGATGGGTTATGTAACTAACATACACGTAAAAGTTGGTGATAAAGTAAACAAAGGTCAATTATTATTATCTATCAATAACAGCGATTTACAAGCTAAGAAAGCTCAAGTAGAGGCTAACATTATTAAAGCGAAAGCAGGATTTTCAAGTGCTGAAAAAGATTACAATCGCTTTAAAAACTTATTTGAACAAAATAGCGCTTCTCAAAAGGAGTTTGACGATATCACTGTTCATTACAATGTTGCCAAAGCTAATTTAGAAGCTGCAAAACAGATGAGAAATGAAATCAATTCTCAGTTTGCTTACACGAATATCAGAGCCCCATTTTCAGGAGTAGTAACGAACAAATTTATTGATAAAGGTGCAATGGCGAATCCTGGAATGCCTTTAATTTCTGTAGAAGGAAAAGGCGGATTTGAAGTTACTGCGTTAGTACCAGAAAGTGATATTTCTCAAATTAAAAAGGATACTAAGGTTGATGTAACTATCAAATCAATCAACAAAACAGTTACAGGTAATGTATCAGAAGTAAGTACCTCAGCAAAAAACACAGGAGGACAATACTTAGTTAAAATTAACCTAGATAAAACCGATGTGAAATTGTTATCAGGAATGTTTGCTACGGTTCAGTTTCCTGTTGAAAAAACACAAAAAAGTACTGACATGATTTTAATTCCGTCAGAAGCTTTAGTACACAAAGGACAACTATCAGGGATTTATACGGTAAGTCAAAGTAATACTGCTGTATTGCGTTGGTTACGCTTAGGAAGAACTTTTGGAGATCAAGTAGAAGTTTTATCAGGTTTATCTGCCAATGAAAGTTATATCGTTTCTTCTGAAGGTAAGCTATACAACGGAGCGAACATTACAATTAAATAAGTAAAAAATTGCGTTAGGGATAGAAGCAAGCTACCATGTAGCGCGAATAGCCCGACCACCTAGTGGTAACGCCCAAAATAATAAAACATGAAAGAAGGTTTAGCAGGAAAAATAGCCAAAGGGTTTATAGGCTCTAAACTTACCATATTATTAATGGTAGTGTTTATGGTAATTGGTGTGTACAGTTCTTTTTTAATTCCGAGAGAAGAAGAACCACAGATTGATGTGCCTATGGCTGACATTTTTGTAGGGTATCCAGGAGCGAGCCCTACAGAGGTAGAATCGAGAGTTATCAAACCCTTAGAAAAAATAATTTCGAACATCAAAGGAATAGAGTACGTATACTCTACTTCGATGAAAGAACAAGGAATGGTCATTGTTCAGTTTTATGTTGGAGAAGACATCGAGCGCTCGTTCGTAAAACTATACAATGAGATTAACAAACATATGGATCAAATGCCGAAAGGTGTTACGATGCCTTTGGTAAAAACACGTGCAATTGATGATGTACCTATGTTAGGGTTGACATTATGGAGTGAAAACTATGATGACTATCAATTAAAACAAATGGCACAAGAACTTACCAACGAAATCGAAAAGGTAAACGATGTAGCGATTACTCAAAAAATTGGAGGTAGAAATCGTGAAGTACGTGTGGTCGTAGATAAAGATAAATTAGCCGCTAGTGGGCTAGACTTTTTATCGGTTACTGAAATGCTAAAAGCCAGCAATCAGCAACTGAGTGCTGGAAGTTATGATAAAAATGATACCGAGTTTTTAGTAACTACAGGGAAGTTTTTACAATCTGCTGAAGATGTTAAAAACTTAGTGGTTGGTGTACAACAAAATCAACCGATTTATTTAAAACAAGTTGCGAACGTACTAGACGGTCCAGAAATTCCTAAAAACTATGTAAGTTTTGGGTACGGACAAGCGAGTAGTAATGCTTCGACATATCAATCAGAATATCCAGCGGTAACCATATCGGTAGCTAAACGAAAAGGTGCAGATGCAATGCAAATTGCCGATGTTATTTTAGCTAAGGTTGATCATTTACGCACCAACTTAATTCCTGATGATGTACATGTTGAAGTTACACGTAACTATGGTGAAACAGCATCTCAAAAAGTGTCAGAATTATTATTACACTTAATCGGTGCAATTATCGCCGTAACTTTAGTCGTAATGTTGGCCATGGGATGGCGAGGTGGTTTAGTAGTATTCTTATCAGTTCCCATCACTTTTGCGCTTACCTTGTTAAGTTACTACATGTTAGATTATACCTTAAACAGAATTACCTTATTTGCTTTGGTATTTGTAACAGGTATTGTGGTAGATGATTCCATTATTATTGCCGAAAATATGCATAGGCATTTTAAAATGAAACGATTACCGTTTAAGCAAGCTGCCTTATATGCTATTAACGAAGTAGGTAACCCAACTATATTAGCCACTTTTACCGTAATTGCTTCGGTATTACCAATGGCATTCGTTTCTGGATTAATGGGACCTTATATGAGTCCGATGCCTATTGGAGCTTCTATCGCCATGATTTTGTCATTATTTGTTGCGTTAACGATTACTCCGTATTTAGGATATATTTTCTTACGCGAAAAAGACAAGCATGGTGCCGAGGAAAAGGTTGAAGAAGATGAAACCAAAGCAATGCAAAGCACGCTAATCTATAAATTGTATGAACGATTCGAGCGTCCGCTTATTGAAAATAAAACCAAGCGTTGGGCTTTCTTAGGAATCACTATTGTTTTATTACTAGGTTCTATGTCGTTGTTTTTTACCAAATCGGTAGCTGTAAAGATGTTGCCTTTTGATAATAAAAACGAATTCCAGGTAGTAATTGATATGCCTGAAGGTACCACATTAGAGCGTACCGATGCGGTAACCAAAGAAATTGCACAGTATTTAGCTACACGACCAGAAGTAGTAAACTACCAAAGTTATGTAGGTACTTCTGCCCCAATTACCTTTAACGGATTGGTACGTCACTACGATTTACGTGGTGGTAGTAATATGGCGGATATTCAGGTAAACTTGGTTGACAAAAAAGATAGAAGTATACAAAGTCACGATATAGCTAAATTGATGCGTGGTGATATTCAAAACATTGCTCAAAAGTTCAAAGCAAATGTAAAATTAGTAGAAGTTCCACCAGGACCACCTGTATTATCAACCATTGTTGCTGAAGTGTACGGGCCAGATTATGAAAAGCAAATTGAAATTGCTAATGAAGTTCAAAACATCTTACATAATACAAATGACGTTGTAGATATCGATTGGATGGTAGAAGACAATCAAACTGAATATGAGTTTGTAATCGACAAGGAAAAAGCAATGTTGTATGGTGTGGCACCTCAGCAAATTGCTTACACATTGAATATGGCATTGTCTAACAGAGCGGTTTCAACCTTATATGATGAAGATGCTTCTAATCAAGTAGGAATTGTGTTTGCTTTGGATGAGAAAGAGAAGTCTTCTGTTCAAGATATTGCTCAGTTACAGATTAAATCGCAACACGGCAACATGGTTTCTATAAGTGATTTAGTTTCTATTGAAGAAAAGAACAGCGCAAAAAGTATTTACAGAAAGAATCAAAAACGTGTGGTATATGTGATGGCTGATATGGCTGGGGAATTGGAAAGTCCTGCTTATGCTATTTTAGGGATGGAAGAAAAATTAAAAGAGATTCCACTTCCAAAGGGATATGAATTGAACGAATTATATATTAAACAACCCGATTTTGAAGATAATTACACCGTAAAATGGGATGGTGAATGGCAAATTACCTTAGAGGTGTTTAGAGATTTAGGTATCGCCTTTTTAGGAGTAATCATTATTATTTATATGTTGATTGTAGGGTGGTTTCAAAACTTTAAAGCTCCAATTGTAATGATGGTTGCAATTCCATTGTCTATGGTAGGAATCATTTTAGGACACTGGATGATGGGGGCTTATTTTACAGCTACTTCATTTATTGGAATGATTGCCCTAGCAGGAATTATGGTACGAAACTCCGTCTTACTTATTGACTTCGTTAATTTACGTTTAGCAGAAGGAATTCCGTTAAAACAAGCTGTTATAGAAGCTGGTGCTGTTCGTACTACTCCTATCTTATTAACCGCAGGTACGGTAGTTATTGGGGCATTTGTAATCTTATTCGACCCTATTTTCCAAGGATTAGCCATTTCTTTAATGGGAGGAACTATTACTGCAACTGTACTAACCTTATTAGTAGTACCATTAGTATACTATTTAATTGAACGTAAAAACTATAAATAAGATGAAGTTATTAATAATAACCGTAGTTGATGGGCTTCAAAATGAAGTAATGAAACTATTAAAAGAAGCAGCTATAGATAATTTTAGTGCTTCTGATATTGAAGGTTTTCGAAATTCTTTTCCTGTAATTTCTGTAAATGATTGGTTTTCTGGAAATGAAAAAGCAACTGGTTCATATATGTATTTCTCATTTACTGAAACTGATAAAATAGATACACTGTTTAACTTAATTGAAACTTTTAATAAAAATTTAGAAACAAATAATCCAATACGAGCTGTTGTGGTTCCTATTGATAAATATATTTAATTATGAAGAATAGAATTGTACGTGGTATTGCTGGTAGTTTTATACTTATTAGTTTAATCTTAGCTATTAAAGTAAATATTAATTGGTTATGGTTTACTGCTTTTGTAGGTGCCAATTTATTACAATCATCATTAACCAAATGGTGTTTAATGGATGATATTTTAACCAAGGTTTTTAAAGTAAAAGAGTAACTATTTATACTACAGAATAGTTTAACATGAGTTGAATCTTTTTATACAATTGTGGAAATTGTTGCTGTAAATCTTTTGGAGTTTCAAAAAAGTGCTCCATAATTACAGCAACAAATTCCAATTTATTTGTTAATGCATATGCTCTAAAATAACCTGATGATTTAATTCTTTCAGCATTCGCTTTATCATCCATAAAACTGGTTATTTCTTCAAATAAACGGTAATAAATTCGGGCACTTACATCTTTCGATTTTCTTCCATGAAAGGTTAACGCATGTGAAAACTCATGAATTCCTAAGTTTAAATTATCATTCAATACAATATCTCCTAACAAAAAATCTTCCCAAGAAAACACAATAGATTTTAGTCTTGGGTTAAACTCTCCTTTATGATATTGTTTAGTTATTGTTGAATAAAAACTAGTAGGATATATTATAATTTTATCGAAAGTTGTTGTAAGATATTTACGCATTCCGAAAGTTAATTTAACATATGATGCTGCTATTAAAACTTTTGCTTCTGGAGTTAACTCAAAGTCGTCTCTTTCAACAAAATTATAGGTTCTAATAAACTTTGTCAATCGATGTTCAAAATATACTTTTTGTTTTTCATCTAGTTTCTTATAGAACCTTATATTTTCAACTAAAAACTCTTTCTTCTTTTTAGGTAGCTTCTTCTTTATTGGGTAAAAATGCACAAAAAGAGGTTTGTTAAATATGTACACATAAATAGACTCTACAACATTAACTCCAACCCCTATAAAGCCTAGAAAAAAAGCGGTATATTTTATAAGAAAAACAGGTTTCATACTAATTTTAAAAAAGCTCTAATATAAGTCTATGTAACTTAAGTTACATAAGTTCATACATCTGTTTTGTAATATTGCTCAGTTAAGCAACTTTTTCCAATCATTTCCCTAAAAAAAAGCAGTAGATACAATTGTATCTACTGCTCATATTTTTTGCGACCCAGAGAGGACTCGAACCCCCAACCCTCAGAGCCGAAATCTGATGTTCTATCCAGTTGAACTACTGAGTCTATAAATTTTGTTAAGCTAATTTAGCTTTTACAATTGCTGAAATAGTTTTTCCATCTGCTTGTCCTGCTAATTGTTTAGATACAATTCCCATTACTTTACCCATATCCTTCATACCATCTGCTCCAACATCTGCAATAGTTTTCTCTACAATATTTCCAATTTCTTCTTCGCTTAAGGCCTCTGGTAAAAATTGTTCTAAAATAGCAGCTTCTGCCAATTCTGGTTCTGCTAAATCATTACGACCTTGCTCTGCAAAAACAGCAGCACTATCTTTACGTTGCTTTACTTGTTTTTGAATAATCTTTAATTCTTCTACTTCGGATAATTCTCCTGCTCCTGCTTCAGTATTTGCCAGCATAAATGCTGATTTCAACGCCCTTAAAGCTGTTAAAGCTACCGTGTCTTTAGACTTCATAGCTTCTTTCATTTTATCCATTACCTGTTTTTGCAAACTCATAATTTTATGTTTTTAAAGTATTAAAAAATCCCGATAAATCGGGATTTTAAAAATAAGTGTTATTCTTTTATTAATCTACATTATCGTGTAAAAACGAGTTATTAGAACGTAATAAATCGTTATTATCTGTATTTAATGCTGTATCTGACTTACTAATATCAGAACCTGCATCAATATCAACTCCTAATCTTTTATAAGCTGGTTGACGCTCAATTTCGTCTATGTTTTTACTAACCTGGTCGTTAAACTTGTAGTTAAAACCTTTCATTTTTTCACGTCTTTCCTGTGCTCTTTTTTGCAATTCAGAAATTGTTAAGTCCAACGGAGAAACTTCTTCGCTTGAAGTGTCTATGTTATTAATTTCTTCTTGCGTTTTAGATTTTACCTCAAATTGCAACTCTTCTTCTATCTCTTCCTTAATTGTTGGAGTAGAACTTTTACCAATTGTTGGTTGTGCACTAAAATCATCTAGTACATAACGTTTTTCAACTTTATGATACTTTACTTCTTCAGCTTTTACTTCAATATTTTTAATCTCGCTAGTTGTTTCAACTAAATGAGAAGCTGGTTTTATTTCTTCGTAAGAGTTTAATGGTAAATCAAACAACAAATCTTGCTGAGTTGGTTGCTCTTTTACTTCTCTTTCTTCTACTTTTGGTTCAGCTATATTTGTAATAATAAAATCGTCTTCAGAAACTGTTTCTATTTCAATCTCATCATATACTACATCAATATTTTTTATTGCTTCCGTTGTAGGAATAATCTCTGATTTAGGTTCAGGCTTTTCTTCCTCTAAAACATGAACAACTTTATTTGATGGTGTACTTTTTATAGGCTCATCAATTGCTGGAGATGTTTGTATATTCTGGTCTCCAAAATTATAAGTTGCCTTTTGCTCATCTTCTAAAGTATGAACTATTTTTTTCACCTCTGTATTGGTAATATTACCTTGCTGATCGGCAGCGAAACCCGTAGCTACAACTGTTACTGCTATTCCATCTTCTAATGTTTCATCCTCACCGATACCCATAATAATATTGGCATCATAACCTGCTTCATCTTGGATGTAGTCATTAATTTCACCTATTTCATCTAGAGTAACTTCATTACCTCCAGAAACGATTAATAACAATACATTTTTAGCTCCTGTAATTTTATTATCGTTCAATAATGGTGAATCTAATGCCTTTACAATAGCATTTTTAGCTCTGTTTGCTCCTGTTTCTTTTGCAGAACCCATAATTGCTGTACCACTATTTGATAATACCGTTTTTGCATCATGTAAATCGATATTTTGTTTGTAGTGATGTGTAATTACCTCTGCTATACCTTTTGCCGCTGTTGCTAATACTTCATCAGCTTTAGAGAATCCTGCTTTAAACCCTAAGTTACCATAAACTTCGCGCAGTTTATTATTATTGATAACAATTAATGAGTCAACATTATTACGTAGCTCATCAATTCCTTTTTGAGCTTGTTTTGAGCGCATTCTTCCTTCAAATTGAAATGGCATAGTAACGATACCTACCGTTAAAATATCCATATCTTTAGCAATTTTAGCAATGATTGGAGCTGCTCCTGTACCGGTTCCTCCTCCCATACCTGCGGTAATAAACACCATTTTGGTATGTGTACTCAACATTTGTTGAATTTCCTGCATACTTTCAGCCGCTGCTTGTGCTCCAATTTCTGGATTAGCACCTGCACCTAACCCAGAAGTTAAGTGTGCTCCTAATTGAACTTTATTAGGTATAGGACTGTTTTCTAATGCTTGTGCGTCTGTATTACAAATTACGAAATCTACTCCGTGAATTTGTTTACTATACATGTGGTTTACTGCGTTGCTTCCTCCCCCACCAACACCAATTACTTTAATGGCATTCGATTGTGTCTTTGGCATGTCGAATGAAATGTTATCAAATTCTGCGCTCATAATAACTTTTCTTTTTTATTAATTCTTATTCAATTTTACACTCCTTTTTAGGGGATTAATCAGGAGTATTCTTATATATACTAATTACTCTGCGTTATCTAAAAATTCTTTGAATCGTTCAGTAAACTTATCAAAAAACGATTTAGATTTTTTCGCTTTGTGTTCCTTCTCTTCTTGGATTTCTTCTGCTATTTCTTTTTCCTCTTCAATAGCTTCTTCTACTAACGCCTCTGGCGCTTCTTCTACAACTACTTTTTCTTCTACTTCTTTTTGTAAACCTTCCATTAACAACCCTACAGCAGTTGCAAATGCAGGACTTGACAATGCTTCGTCAGAGTCTCCTGCTAGGTGTTCATTTGGATACCCAATACGAACGTCCATTCCAGTAATATATTCTACTAACTGGCGTAAATGTTTTAATTGAGCTCCACCTCCTGTTAGTACAATACCTGCAATTAATTTTCCTTTTTGAGTTTCATGCCCATAGTTCTTAATTTCAAGGTACACATGTTCAATAATTTCTTGAACTCTCGCATGAATTATTTTTGATAAATTTTTAAGTGTAATTTCTTTAGGCTCTCTTCCTCTTAACCCTGGAATTGAAACTATTTCCGTTTCTTTATTTTCTCCAGGCCATGCTGAACCGAACTTAATTTTCAATAACTCTGCTTGTTTTTCTATTATTGAACAGCCTTCTTTAATATCTTCAGTAATTACATTACCTCCAAAAGGAATGACTGCTGTATGACGAATAATTCCGTCTTTAAATATTGCTAAATCTGTTGTTCCACCACCTATATCAATCAATGCTACACCTGCTTCTTTTTCCTCTTGACTTAACACTGCTGATGCAGAAGCTAAAGGTTCAAGGGTAATATCAGAAAGGTTTAACCCTGCACTCTTGATACATCTGCCTACATTTCGGATAGAAGATACTTGACCAACTACTACGTGAAAGTTAGCTTCTAATCTTCCACCATACATTCCGATAGGTTCTTTTATATCTGGTTGGCTATCTACTTTAAATTCTTGTGGTAATACATGAATGATTTCTTCACCAGGTAGCATAACCAATTTATGCACCTGACTTACTAAATTTTCTATATCTGTTGCATCTATTACCTCCTCTGACTTTTCTCTTGTTATATAGTCACTATGGTGAAGGCTGCGTATATGTTGACCAGCAATACCTACTACAACATTCTCTATCTTATATCCTGAAATACTTTCTGCCTCTTCAGCTGCTTGCTGAATAGACTGAATAGTTTGCGTAATGTTATTAACTACCCCACGCTTTACACCTAAACTTTTCGCTTTACCAATACCTAAAACTTCAAGCTTACCGTATTCGTTTTTACGACCAATCATGGCAACAATCTTGGTTGTACCAATATCTAAACCAACTGCAATTTTATTGTTTTCCATCTTGATTTTGTTTTGTGCACACAACTTGGTTGTGGTATTTTACATTTATCGCTTTATAGTTATTAATGGTTTTGTCTTTAAATGCTTTGTTATAAAATGCTGTTAGCTTTTTAAACTTCATTGAAGCATCTGTTAACTCTCCAAAAATTATCTTATAATCACCACTACGAACTGTAAATATGTATTCGTTTTGGGCGTCTCTTTGAATAGCAATAATTTCTTTAGCGAAAAAACTATTACTATTTATGGTCTTTATTAACGTTGTTAATTCTTTGATTTCTTCTGGCTCCCTTACTCCTAAAACTAATGGTACTCTTGCTGAAAAATTTGTTGATAACGGAATTTCTACACCATACTTATCAACATAAAAAGATTTATCTTTATCAACAATTCGAGCTATCGGTGTTCGTTGTTTTATAGTAGTTTTTAACACCCCATCTACGGTTAAAAACACAGCTGTTTTTTCAACATACGGGTTCGCCGAAACATTAGCCTCTAGAAAGTGTAAATCTACCAATCTTTTTGGTTGGTTTTTAACAAATTCATTATTTTGTATTAACAATTTATCAACCATACTGTGTGTCAAAAAGTTATTGTCTCCAGCAGCAAACTCTACCACCGTGTTTTTTACCTTTTTTGCTCCATTTCTATTGGTTGTAAAACCATATAAAAACACCAAAAACATCAACAGCAAGAAAAAAGACAGATATGTTGCTAATTTTTTCATTCTATTTTTTGTGTTTTTCCTCTAATTTATTTTTTACTTCATCAACTAATAAACCAATATCTCCTGCACCTAACATTGCCACTATTTTTGACTCTGACTTTATGATTTCGTTGCTTAATTTTTCCTTCGACACTAACTTTTTAGTATCAATGGTTATTTTTTCCAATAACCAATTAGAAGTAACTCCTTTTATTGGCAATTCTCTAGCTGGATAAATATCTAATAATAGCACTTCGTCGAACAATGATAATGCTTCTGCAAAATCATCTACAAAATCTCTAGTCCTGCTAAACAAGTGTGGTTGAAATACAGCCAAAACTTTTTCTTTTGGATACATTTCTCTAACAGATTGCGCTACTGCTTTTATTTCAGTAGGATGATGTGCATAATCATCAATCAACACAACATCTTCAGTTTTTATTTTATAAGAAAATCTACGCTGTACCCCTTTAAAAGTTCCTAACTGTTTTTTAATTTTTTCTAATGACACTCCATATACATCTGCAATAGCTAGGGCCGCTAAAGCATTCATCATGTTATGATTTCCTGGTAAATGAAATGCTATATTTTTAATTTCTGATGTTGGTGTTTTTACATCAAAAACATATTTACCTTCTTCTATTTTTACATTATAAGCTTTATAATCTGCTGCTGCTTCTACAGCATAAGTTAACCCTTCTAATGGTAATCCTTTTGCTACAATCAAAGTATCAGAAACTTTACCTGCAAAATCTCTAAATGATTGCTGTAACAATTCATTTTCTCCATAGATATCTAAATGATCTGCATCCATAGAAGTTACACAAGCTATATTTGGTGATAATTTTAAAAACGAACGATCAAACTCATCAGCCTCAACAACTGAAACTTCATCACCTCCTAGAATTAAATTAGAATTGTAATTTTCTGCAATTCCTCCTAAAAACGAAGTAGCTTTTTCAGGTTGCATAATGTGCCCTAAAATTGAAGATGTTGTTGTTTTTCCATGTGTTCCCGCTACAGCCAAACAAAAAGTATTCTTAGTAATTTCTCCTAATACTTCTGCTCTTTTTAAGACTGTGTATCCGTTATCTTTAAAATAATTTAATTGTAAATGATTTTTAGGAACTGCTGGTGTATACACCACCAATGTTTTTTCTTTATTTAAAAATGAAATTGGAATATTTTTTACAGCATCTTCAAAATGAACTTCTATTCCTATTTCTTCTAAACTTTTAGTGATAGGTGTTGGTGTTTTATCGTAGCCTACTACTACTTTTCCATTGACAGAAAAATAACGAGCTATGGCACTCATTCCTATTCCACCAATACCAATAAAATAAACGTTATGTATCGTTTTTAAATTCACTAACTGATTAATTTTTCTATTTCGTTAACGATATTACTTGTTGCATTTGGTAACGCTAACTCATTAATGTTTTCACTTAAACTTTCTTGTTTCCCTTTATCTTTTAACAAGGTTTCTAATACCACTGGGAAGGTATCAAGCTCGTTTTCTTTTACTACTAAGGCTCCATGTTTATCTGCAATAGACTTAGCGTTTTTTGTTTGATGATCTTCTGCCACATTTGGTGACGGTATAAAAATAGTTGGCTTACCCACTATACATAATTCTGATACTGAACTTGCTCCTGCCCTTGACACAATAAAATCGGCAGCAGCATAGGCTAAATCCATCCTATTCAAAAACTGATGTACTTGAACATTTTCTAGTTCATCATATTTCTTATACTCTTCAAAATATAACTTACCACATTGCCATATTAATTGGACTCCTTGTTTTTTAAAGAAGTCTAAATTTGCTTCAACTAACTGATTTATCTTACGAGCACCAAGACTTCCGCCTAATATTAAAATGGTTTTTTTTGAAGTGTCTAATTCAAAAAACTCTTTCCCTTCTTCTATTTTAGTATGAATAAATAGTAAATCTTGACGAACTGGATTTCCAGTTTTTATAATTTTTTCTTCAGAAAAAAAACGCTCTAAATTATCGTATGCAACACATATTTTTTGCGCTTTTTTACCTAACAATCTATTTGTTATTCCTGGATACGAATTTTGTTCTTGAATTAAGGTTGGAATTCCTTTTCTATTAGCAACCATCAACGTTGGTCCACTTGCAAAACCTCCTGTACCTACAGCTACATCTGGTTTAAATTTTCGTATAATTCTATATGCTTTCCATAAACTACTTAATAGTTTAAAAGGAAACATTAAATTCTTTAAAGTTAGTTTTCTTTGGATTCCTGAAATCCACAATCCTTTGATTTCATATCCTGCTTGCGGAACTTTTTCCATTTCCATTTTATCTTTTGCTCCTACGAACAAAATATTAGCTTCTGGGTAACGAACTTTTATTTCGTTAGCAATTGCTATTGCAGGATAAATATGACCTCCTGTACCTCCACCGCTTATTATGATATTAATCGATTGTTTCATGTAAAATATCTAAAGGGTTATCATCTAAAATTGTTTCTTCAGTTTCGTTTTTAGAAGCGCTTACACTTAAAATCATTCCTAATGCGAAACATGTCATCCAAATAGAGGTACCTCCACTACTAATTAGCGGGAGTGTTTGTCCTGTTACTGGTAAAATATTCACTGCTACTGCCATGTTAATCATTGCTTGAAAAACAATAGGAATTCCCACACCAACAACCAACAAGGTTGCAAATATGGTAGTAGCCTTTTTGGCGGTTATTAAAATTCTGAAAAGCAATAAAAAATAAATAAATATTACCACTATTGCTCCTGCAAAACCATATTCTTCAACAATAATTGCATAAATAAAATCAGAAGAAGATTGGGGTAAAAAGTTTTTTTGCACACTTTTTCCTGGCCCTTTCCCTATCACTCCTCCTGTTGCAATTGCTATTTTAGCTTTTTCTACTTGATAATCTTCTTCACCATCTGGTTGAGAGAAGCTTTCAATCCTGCTTTTCCATGTATTCACACGGTTAGGCATTGCTTCGGGAAATGCCTTAGCTACTAAGATGAAAAATAGAAAAGCAAAAAGACCTATTCCTAATATATATCCTATATATTTTAATGGATATCCCCCAATGAACGATACCATTAAAATCATAAAGAACACCATAGCTGTAGTTGAGAAGTTTGCTGGTAATATTAACACTAGCACTAAACCTACAGGTAGCCACAACTGTAATAGACTTTCTTTAAAAGAAATTACTTTTTCTTTATTTTTCGCTAAGTATCGTGCAACATACACCATTAACACTAAGCCCGCCAATGTAGAGGTCTGAAATCCAATACCTACAAACGGAATACGAATCCATCTACTTGCATTGGCTCCTCCAATAGTAGTTCCTTGTGCCAAGGTAAAAACCAACAATAAAACAACAACAGGTAGCATTAAAACAGAGCCTCCACTAAAATATCTGTATGGAATTTTATGCACTCCATAAATTACCGCAAACCCGGTAATCAACAATACAATATGCTTTACCAAATGTCCTAAGGTAGAACCGTTACCAACTACATACACCAAATTGGTACTTGCACTATATATCGGCATAAATGAAAATATTGCCAACACTGCAACTATAGCCCAAATGGCTCGGTCTCCTTTTATATGTCGAAAGATGTTTTTCATCAATCTTTAATGTGCGTTATATATTTCTTACAGCTTCTTTAAACTTTCTTCCTCTATCTTCATAGCTTTCAAATAAATCGAAACTAGCACATGCTGGTGACAACAATACTGTATCTCCTTTTTGCGCTACTTTATAAGCTACTTTTACTGCTTCTTCTGCTCCGGCTGTTTCCACCATTACATCTACTACATTAGCAAAAGTATCTATGATTTTTTGATTATCTAATCCTAAACAAACTATCGCTTTTACTTTTTCTCTAACTAGAGGTAATAAATCTGTATAATCATTTCCTTTATCAACTCCTCCTACAATCCAAACTGTTGGATTATCCATACATTCTAATGCGTAAAAAACTGCATTTACATTGGTAGCTTTACTATCATTAATGAATTCAATTCCATTTACTTTTTGCACTTTTTCTAAACGATGTTCTACACCTTCAAAATCAGACAGGCTTTCTGCGATTGTTTCTTTTCTTACTTTTAACAACCTTGCAGCCATAGATGTAGCCATTGCATTTTTAGTGTTGTGCTTTCCTTGTAATGTTAGTTCAGAAACCTTCATTAATTTTTCTTCTGTATTAATTTTCATTATTATTGTGTCTTGTCTTAAAAAAGCCCCGTACTCTAATTCTTTTTCCATTGAAAATGGCACTAGCGTTGCTTCTGTTTTATTATTTTTTAACCAAGTTTGAATTGCTTCATCATCGGCGTCGTATATTAAAAAATCATCTTTTGTTTGATTTTTTGTAATTCTGAATTTTGAGTTTATATAGTTTTCAAATTCATATTCATATCGATCTAAATGATCTGGTGTTATATTTGTAATTATTGCAATATGTGGTTTAAACTTTTCAATTCCATCTAACTGAAAACTGCTTAATTCCAACACATATCCGTCATACTTATCATCAACCACTTGTTCAGCGAAGCTATCTCCTATATTTCCTCCAACTCCTACATTTAAGCCTGCTTTTTTTAACGCATGATGTATTAGCATCGTTGTGGTTGTTTTACCATTTGAGCCTGTAACTCCCACAATGGTTGCATTGGTAAATTCCGAAGCGAATTCTATTTCTGAAATCACTTTAATTCCTTTTGAAACTAACTTTTGCACAAGTGCAACTTTTTCTGGAATTCCAGGACTTTTCATCACCACATCAGCATTTAGAATTTTATCTTCTGTATGCTGATTTTCTTCAAAATCGATTGAATTATGTAAAAGAACTTTTTTATACCGTTCTGCTATACTTCCTTTATCTGAAACAAAAACTTCATACCCTTTTTGTTTTCCTAAAAGCGCTGTTCCTACACCACTTTCTCCTCCTCCAAGCACAACTAATCTTTTCATTTATCTTAACTTCAATGTTACTATGGCAAATACCGCTAACAAAATTCCTACAATCCAAAAGCGTACTACAATTTTACTTTCGTGATAATTTAGTTTTTGATAGTGATGATGTAGAGGAGACATTTTAAATATTCGTCTTCCTTCTCCAAACTTCTTCTTTGTGTACTTAAACCACGAAACTTGTAGTATTACCGACAAATTCTCAACCACAAATATTCCAGCTAAAACTGGTAGTAATAATTCTTTTCTTATGGCAATTGCTATAACCGCTATGATACCCCCAATAGTTAAACTTCCAGTATCACCCATAAACACTTGTGCTGGATAGGTATTATACCATAAAAACCCGATTAATGCTCCTGCGAAAGCTAAAATAAAAACGGTCATTTCTCCAGATTTTGGGATATACATTACATCCAGATAATCTGCAAAAATGATATTCCCTGATACCCAAGCAAAAATTGCCAGTGTTATCACCATAATTGCTGATGATCCTGCTGCTAAACCATCAATACCATCAGTTAAGTTTGCGCCGTTTGAAACTCCCGTGACAATAAAAACGGTAACAAAAATGAAAATTATCCATCCATATTTTTCATATCCATCTCCTAAGAAACTCAATGCTTTAGCATAGTCTAATTCATTGTTTTTCAAGAAAGGGACTGTTGTTTTTGTTGATTTGTGCGCTTCTCCAAACACTTTCTTTTTACCATCTACTTGCACAACTTGTTCTGAAGTAGGTAATTGTTCTTTTATGGTTACATCTTGGTGAAAATACAGCATAGATCCCACGATTACACCTAATCCTATTTGTCCTAAAACCTTAAACTTTCCTTTTAATCCAGCCTTATCTTTTTTAAATACTTTGATATAATCATCAGCAAAACCAATAAGCCCCATCCAAACAGTGGTTATTAATAGAATAATGATATATATATTTTCTAGTTTTGCTAAGAACAATACAGGAATTAATGTTGCAAGGATTATAATTACACCACCCATAGTTGGTGTTCCTGCTTTTTGTACTTGTCCATCTAAACCTAAATCCCTTACTGTTTCACCTACTTGTTGCCTTCTTAAGTAATTGATGATTTTTTTACCAAAAATAGTTGATATCAACAGAGATAATATGAACGCCATTGCAGATCGAAATGTGATAAACTGAAACACACTTGCCCCTGTTAAGCTAAATTCACTTTCTAAATATTGAAATAAATAATACAGCATTCGTTAGTGTTTTTTTAGTTGATTAAAATAGTTGGTTACTTCTTCTAAATCATCAAAATGATGCCTAACACCATTTATTTCTTGGTAGGTTTCATGCCCTTTTCCTGCAATAAGTACAATATCTCCAGAAACAGCTAGCTTACACGCCGTTTTTATAGCTTGCCTTCTATCTACTATTGATAGTGTTTTTTTATAATTTTCTGCCGCAACTCCTATTTCCATTTCATCAATTATTGATTGCGGATCTTCTGTTCTAGGATTATCGGAGGTAAAAACAACTTGATCACTTAACTGAGATGCTATTAATGCCATTTTTGGGCGCTTCGTTGTATCTCTATCTCCGCCACAACCTACAACTGTAATTACGGTTTCATTACCTGTTCGAATGTCATTAATAGTTTGTAATACATTTTTTAATGCATCAGGTGTATGTGCATAGTCTACTATTGCCGTAACTCCTTCATCTGAAACTGTGTACTGAAATCTTCCACTTACACTTTCTAGTTCACTTACGATTCGTAAAATCTCTATCTTTTCAAGCCCTAACAACTCTGCTACTCCATATATAGCTAACAAGTTATATGCATTGAATTCTCCTATTAACTTTGTCCAAAGTTCTACTCCGTTAATTGTTAACAAAGTTCCTGAAAGACGTTTCTCTAATACTTTTGCTTTAAATTCTCCAATTGTTTTAAGTGCATAAGTTTGTTTATTCGCCTTCGTGTTTTGCAACATTATTTGCCCATTTTTATCATCTATATTCACCAAAGCAAATGCTGATTTTGGTAACGAATCAAAAAACGATTTTTTTACATCACGATATTCCGCAAATGTTTCGTGATAATCTAAATGATCGTGAGATAAGTTCGTAAACACACCTCCTGTAAACTCTAATCCTTCCGTACGTTTTTGATGAATTCCATGAGAGCTTACTTCCATAAAACAATAATCAACCCCTGCCTCAACCATTTTTGATAAATATTTATTTATCGCTACTGAGTTTGGTGTTGTGTGTGTTGCCTTATACTCTTCATCATCAACCATCACTCGCACAGTTGACAACAACCCTACTTTATACCCTGCTTTTTTAAACAATTGATACAATAAGCTTGCAATTGTAGTTTTACCATTTGTTCCTGTTACTCCTACTAATTGCAAGCTTTTTGACGGGTTGTTATAATAATTTGCTGCTATTATTGCTAATGCAGCATTAGAATCTTCTACTTTAATATAGGTAACCTCTTCATTTTTATCTTCTGGTAAAGACTCACAGATAACAGTCTTAGCACCCAGCGATACTGCTTTTGCTATAAACTGATGCCCGTCTACCGTCACTCCTTTTTGAGCAACAAAGACATCATCTTCCTGTATTTGTCTACTATCGAACTGAATATTGTTTATATCAATATCTGTATTCCCATAAACTTCTTTTACAGCTACCTTATATAATATGTCTTTTAATTTCTTCAACTATGATAATTTTAAATATATCGTTGCACCTTTTGAGACTTTAACTCCTCTTTCTACAGATTGCTCTGTTACTTTTCCTACTCCTGAAAACTTAACTTTCAATCCCATATTCTCTAATAATGCAACCGCATCCATTCCGCTCATACCTATTACTTTAGGCATAATAGTTTTATACTTCCTTAGTTTTTGATAGTATTCTTGATATTCTTTATCGAGAACTTCTTCTGAAATATCATCAGAAACAAACTGATTATTGATTGCTGTTGAAGTATAAATTTTTTGAGCTATTTCTTTAAATATAGGAGCAGCAACCGTAGCCCCGTAATATCCTTTTTCTTTTTTAGGACTGTGAACCACCACTATACAAGAGTATTTTGGTTCATCAGCTGGGAAAAATCCTGCAAAAGAAGCTACATATTTTTGATTTGAATAATAACCTCCTTCGTACTCTCCCTTGGCATTTTTAGTTCTTGGAATATATTTTTTTGCAGTCCCTGTTTTTCCTGCCATAGAAAAGTTTGGTGAATAGATCCCTTTACCTGTTCCGTATTTTATAGTATTCTCCATCACTTTTCGAACCTTATCTAAGGTTTCTTGTGATGCTATTTTTTCTTTTACTACTTCTGTTCCAAAGCTTTTTTCTACTTTACCTCCTACTCTTAACTCTTTAACAAAATATGGCTTCACTAACTTTCCATTATTTGCCACTGCATTATAAAACGCTAATGTTTGCAATGGTGTAAGAGAAACTCCATACCCCCAAGCCATCCACTCTAATGAAATTGGACTCCAACTTTTTTCTGTTGGTTCTGGTATATAAGGTTTTCCTTCTCCTTTTATTTTTACACCTGTCAATTGATCTAAACCAAACGACTTAATTTTATCGGTAAATTTTTTCGGATTCTTATCGTAATGCTTTTGTATCGTTTTTACAATTCCTACGTTTGAAGAAACCTCAAACACTCTTCCTAAGGATATTTTTCCGTACCCCCCTCTCTTACTATCTTCTACTTTACGATTATTAATATAAATCCTTCCTTTTTCACAATCTACCACAGTTGATGTATCAGCAACTTTATCTTCCAGCGCAACCATTAAACTAGCCAACTTAAAAGTTGACCCTGGTTCGTGACTCTCCCAAACAGCGTAATTTCTTTTTTCGTAATATTTTCCTTTAGAAGTTCTTCCCAAATTAGATATCGCCTTAATCTCTCCTGTTTCTACTTCCATCACCACAGCACACCCATGATCTGCTTCAAAATACTCCATCTCTCTTAACAAAGCATGATGTGTAATATCTTGAATATTCACATCTATTGTTGTTATTACATCACTACCATCTATTGGTTCTTTCTCGTTTACATCATTAATTGGCTTCCATTGTCCCTTCGCAATTTTTTGCTTTAAACGCCAACCATTTTCTCCTTGCATATAATCTGCAAAAGCTCCTTCAATTCCTGCTCCTCCTCTGTAATCATCATACCCAATAGTACGCTCAGCTATTTTACCTATAGGATGCACACGAACTGTTTTTTGCTCCGCTATAAAACCTCCTCGATACACCCCTCTATTAAAAATAGGGAAGCTTTTCATTTTCACATAGTCATTATACCCTACATTACGAGCTATTAACAAATAACGATTTCTACGTTTTTTTGCATTACGCAACTTCTTTTGGTAGTAACTAGCTGGCTTACCTAGTAAACCTGAAAGTGATTCTGAAAGTGCACGAATATTTTTCTCAAAAACTTCTGAATCCACCGCTACCACATCCATACGAATGGTAAATTTTGACATTGATGTTGCTAGCAAATTTCCATCTGCTGCATACACATTACCTCTATTCGCAAAAATAGTGTCGTTTTTAACTGTTTTTTCCTCAGAAAGCTTTCTATACTTATCCCCTTCTACATATTGAAGTTTAAAAAGTCTAAAAATGATAACTACAAAGAAAAGCGTCATTAAAACAACAATCACATAGAGTTTGTTTAATATGCCTTTTTTTACTACCATTTTATATTACTCTTTATTATATGTTACTTTTATTTTTTGGGGCGGTTTTTTTGCGGGGAACAACCCTTTACTTTTTACTTTATCTCGAATACTACTTTCTAACTTCATCCTCATTAGCTCAGTACTCGTATCCACATCTTCAGCCCGCAATTCTCTTTTCTTCTTATTAAGCTCTGCTATTTGCACCACTTTTGCATCTGCACTGTGCGAGCTATATATCATTATTAACAACAGCACTACAACAAAAATCAAGATCCGCCAGTTTTTAAATGAGCTTTCGTCCGTAAGAAAACTCCCTCTTAAAAGATCGTATATACTCTTCCTTACCTTAGACATTACTTTAATGTTGCTATTCTTAGTTTCGCACTTCGTGCTCTGTTATTTTCTTTAATTTCTTCTTTTGTTGGTATTATCATTTTACCAACCTTTTTAAGTGGCACATTGATGTTACCATAAAAATCTTTTTCTGGCTCACCACTAAACAAACCTGTTCTTATAAATCGCTTCACCAACCTATCTTCTAACGAGTGATATGAAATCACACTCAATCGCCCATCCTCATTCAACAAACCTGGAATCTGCTGTAAAAATTCCTTCAACACTTCCAACTCTTGATTTACTTCTATTCGTATTGCTTGAAAAATTTGTGCTAGAATTTTATGCTCTTTGGCTTTTGGTAAAAATCTTTGCAGCACCTCTTTTAACTCAAAACTTGTATTAATCTCTCTATCCTCCCTTGCTTCAACAATTGTTTTAGCTAAAGTTCTTGCATTTCGCAACTCTCCATACAAAAACAACACATCTGCTAAATCTTCTTCAGTATATGTATTGATGATTTTTTTTCCTGACAACTCAGACTTTTGATCCATTCGCATATCTAAATCTGCATCAAAACGAGTAGAAAACCCTCTTTCAGCTTCATCAAATTGATGCGACGACACACCTAAATCAGCCAATATCCCGTCTACTTTCCTAACACCGTAAAAGCGTAAAAACCTAGATATGAATCGAAAATTCTCACCAATCAACACAAAACGCGGATCGTCAATTTTATTTTGCTGCGCATCTGGATCTTGATCAAAAGCAAACAACTTTCCTTTTTCTCCTAATCGACTCAATATTTCTCTAGAATGCCCTCCTCCTCCAAAGGTGACGTCCACATACACTCCGTCTTCCTTTATATTAAGTGCTTCTACACTTTCTTTCAACAAAACTGGACTATGATAACTCATCTGCTTCCGTATTACCCATTACTTCCTCTGCTAATTCAGCAAAATCAACAACAGCATCATCAATTACTTTTTCGTACTTATCCTTATCCCAAATCTCAATAATATTCACTGCAGAAGAAAGCACTACTTGCTTTTCTATTCCTGCAAATTGACATAAATCTTTCGGAATCAATATCCTTCCAGAAGCATCTACATCCACCATTTTTACACCGGCAGTAAACCTTCTGATAAAATCATTATTTTTCTTTACAAATCGATTTAGTTTATTGATTTTTGCCATCATTAAATTCCACTCTTGCATCGGATACAACTCCAAACAAGACTGAAACACAGAGCGTTTAATCACAAAACCTTCTTGTAACACAGAAGACAGCTGCTTCTTGAACGCTGACGACATCATCAACCTTCCTTTCGCATCTACCTTGCACTCATATGTTCCAATTAAATTTATCACGTAAAGAAACTATAGTTTGCATCAAAAATAAAAAATATTTACCACTTTTTACCACTTTTTACCACATTGTTGATAAGTTTTGGTTTTTGAGCTAAAAAACTGATACTAAAAGACTTCTATATCGCCGTTGTACACGAAATAATAAAAATGAAAAAGTGATAAAAAAGAACTACATTTGTGGTTAAGTCAAATCAGAAACATAATGACTGAATTTTTAAAGAAAGAAGACAAATTTATATACGCTGAAGCAGGAGAAGGAAGCCCAATTATCATTCTTCATGGACTAATGGGTGCTTTAAGTAATTTTAACTCCACTTTTAATCATCTTTCAAAAAAAGGATATCAAGTTTTTATTCCAGAATTACCCTTATACACTTTACCTCTCCTTAAAACCAACGTAAAGAATTTAGCTAAATTTTTACATGATTTCATAGAGCACAAAGGACTTAAAAATGTTACTCTATTAGGAAATTCTTTAGGCGGACATATCGCTTTATATTATACAAAACACTATCCTGAAGATGTCAAAGCATTGGTTTTAACAGGTAGTTCAGGATTATACGAAAACTCTATGGGAGATAGCTACCCTAAAAGAGGTGACAAAGAGTTTGTTAGAAAAAAAGCACAAGATGTTTTTTATGATAAAGCAATTGCCACAGACGAACTTGTAGATCAAGTGTATGATGTTATTAACGATAGAAATACATTGATTAGAACATTAGCTATTGCAAAAAGTGCAATTCGTCATAATATGGCTAAAGATTTACCCAACATGAAACAACCTACTTGTTTAATTTGGGGAAAACAAGACAGCGTTACTCCACCAGAAGTTGCTGAAGACTTCAAAAAACTCTTACCTGATGCTGATTTATTTTGGATAGATAAATGTGGGCATGCAGCTATGATGGAAACTCCAGAAGAGTTTAATGAAATTTTAGAAAGCTGGCTTTCTAAACGCGAAATATAACAACAGCTAAACTAGCTTAATTATAGTATGAAAATAAAATCTGCTGAATTTGTAATGAGTAACAGTAATGTTACCAAAGCTCCTAAAGACAGAATACCTGAGTATGCTTTTATTGGCCGCTCAAACGTTGGTAAGTCTTCGTTAATCAACATGTTGATGGAGCGAAAAGATTTAGCAAAAACCTCTGGTAAACCAGGAAAAACTCAACTTATTAACCATTTCAAAATTAATGATGAATGGTTTTTAGTGGATCTTCCAGGGTATGGTTATGCTCAAGTATCTAAAAAGAAGCGACAAATTTTTCAATTCTTTATTGAAAATTATTTTAAAGAGCGTGAACAGCTGGTTTGTACCTTTGTTTTAATTGATTCTCGCCATGATCCGCAGAAAATAGATTTAGAGTTTATGCAGTTTTTAGGTGAAAACCGTATTCCTTTCTGTATCGTTTTTACCAAAGCAGACAAATTAGGTAGCTCTAAACTTAATAAACAAATTACTGCTTATAAAAAGAAATTATTGAAGTATTGGGAAGAATTACCAATGTCTTTTGTAACTTCTTCTTCTACTGGAATGGGACGCGATGAGTTTTTAAGTTTTATTGATCAGGTAAATGAGGACGTAGCTGAGAACTTCAAATAGTTCTTCTAGTAACCTTAAGGTAACTCCTAATATGCACTCTACTAAAGAAAACTTACAGGTTTTACATGAAGACAACCATATTATTGTGGTTAATAAACGTGCTGGCGATATCGTACAAGGCGATAAAACAGGCGATAAACCTCTTTCTGATGTAGTTAAAGAATATATTAAGGAAAAATATAACAAACCTGGTAATGTTTATTTAGGAACTGTTCATCGTTTAGACAGACCTACTTCCGGCATTGTTATTTATGCACGTACATCTAAAGCTTTAGAACGTTTGAATAAAATGTTACGTGACAAAACCATCAAAAAAACTTACTGGGCAATTGTTCAACAACAACCTAAAAAAGCTACTGACACTTTAACAAATTATTTAAAAAAGAATCCAAAGAACAATAAGTCTACAGCCTACAACAAAGAAGTTTACGGAAGTAAAAAAGCTACCTTACATTACACAACACTTAAAAAATTAGATAACTATTCGTTACTTGAAGTTGACTTAGAAACAGGTCGTCATCATCAAATTCGTGTACAACTTTCTAATATTGGTGCTATTATTAAAGGTGATTTAAAGTATGGCGCTAAAAGGAGTAATAAAGATGGAAGTATTCATTTACATGCTCGAAAAATAGAATTTACGCATCCAGTTAGTAAAGAACTTATTAAAATCACTGCTCCAACTCCTTCTGACCCAGTTTGGGATGCTTGCTTGTAATTTGTATATTTAGACAAATTTCACGTAAGATGAAAGCTCTTAAATTTTTAACTATCTTAATACTCCCTATAACTGTATACATTTCGTTTACGAGTATGGGTTGGTTAACATTATTACCTTTAGTCGTATTTTTTGGGTTTGTTCCTCTACTTGAACTGCTTTTTAACCCAGACAAACAAAACCTTAACAAAGAACAAGAAGAGCAAGAAAAAGAAAACAAGCTGTATACTTATATCTTATACACAACAGTACCTGTTCAATTACTTTTTTTAGGATGGTTTTTATGGATGATGAAAGATGCACAATTAACCACCATAGAATATATAGGAAGAATCTCTGCTATGGGATTAATGTGTGGTGTAATTGGTATTAATGTAGGACATGAATTAGGTCATCGGAACAACCGTTTTGATGAGTTTTTAGGTGAGATTTTATTATTAACATCTTTAGATACTCACTTTTTACCCTATCATAATGCCGGACATCATTTTAATGTAGCTACACCTAAAGATGCTGCAACCGCAAGAAAAAATGAAATAGTATATCTATTCTGGATCCGTTCTCATTTTCAAAGCTACTATCAAGCTTGGGAAACAGAAAACAGACGTCTAAAAAATTCTGGCAGAAATTGGTTTCATCTGCAAAACAGAATGCTCATCTATACGATATGTAACATACTGTTATTAGTAGGTATTTTCTTTCTCTTTGGATTAAATGCGCTACTTGCTTTTACAGCAGCAGCTGTTTTTGGAATTTTATTATTAGAAACTGTAAACTATATAGAACATTACGGACTACTACGTAAACAAAACGAAAAAGGTCGTTATGAACGTGTAAAAAGAACTCATTCATGGAATTCTGATCACAGAATTGGTATGTTAATGCTGTTTAATTTATCTCGCCATTCCGATCATCACTATAACGGAAGTAAACATTATCAACTCTTAAAATCATTACCTGAGAGTCCTCAAATGCCAACAGGATATCCAGGTATGATGCTCGTAGCTTTGGTGCCTCCATTATGGTTTTCAATAATGAATAAAAAATTACAAGATATATAACCTATGAATATTCCCGAATTGGTTCAGTCGCAAAAAAATTATTTTGCAACACAACAAACCAAAGATATCTCCTTTAGAAAAAGCGCTTTAAAAAGACTACAAAAAGAGCTTATTACAAGAGAACAAGATATTATCAAAGCTTTACATAATGATTTTAAAAAATCAGAATACGAAGCTGTGATGACTGAAACTTCTATAGTACTGGCTGAGTTAAAAATGGCGATAAAAAACATTCATTCTTGGAGTAAACCTAAACGTGTATTACCATCTCTACTAAACTTCCCTTCTTCTGCAAAAATTTATAAAGAGCCTTATGGTACAGTTTTAATTATTGCACCTTGGAATTATCCGTATCAATTAGCATTTGCTCCTTTATTGGGAGCCATTGCAGCAGGAAATACTGTAATTTTAAAGCCTTCGGAACTAACACCCAACACTAGTAAAATTACCAAAGAAATCATTGAAGCTGTTTTTGATAAAAATCATGTGGCCGTAGTAGAAGGCGGTGTGGATGTTTCTACAGAATTATTAGCACAACGTTGGGATTATATTTTCTTTACTGGAAGTGTTCCTGTAGGAAAAATTGTTGCTAAGGCTGCGGCAAATCACTTAACTCCAGTTACTTTAGAACTAGGAGGAAAAAGCCCATCTATTATTGATGAAACTGCAAACATCAAACTAGCTGCAAAGCGTTTGGTTTGGGGGAAATTTATTAATGGTGGACAAACTTGTATTGCACCTGATTATTTATTAATTCATAAATCGGTAAAAGAACAGTTTATACAAGAGTTTAAGGAGGAAATTTTTAGAGCTTATGGCGAAAACCCTCAAAATTCCTTTGATTTTCCACGTATCGTAAACACTAAAAACTTTGATCGTTTAGCCATTATGCTAGAAAATGAAAAGTGTGTAATTGGTGGACA
This sequence comes from Tenacibaculum ascidiaceicola, assembly GCF_047470925.1. Classification (NCBI taxonomy): domain Bacteria; kingdom Pseudomonadati; phylum Bacteroidota; class Flavobacteriia; order Flavobacteriales; family Flavobacteriaceae; genus Tenacibaculum; species Tenacibaculum ascidiaceicola. The sequence goes on along the minus strand of NZ_JAZKJP010000013.1, from coordinate 155,187 downwards.
AACTGATAGAGATGATTGCTACATTGCCCCTACCTTAATTGATGAACCTAGTCTGGATAGTGAAGTAATGAAAGGTGAAATTTTTGGACCTATCTTACCTCTAATTTCCTATGAAAATGAAGCTGATATTGAAAAAATAACAGCAAAATATGATAAGCCTCTGGCTTTATATGTTTTCACCAATAGAAATTCATTTGCTAAGAAAATGATTGAGCGTTTTTCGTTTGGTGGAGGTACCATAAACGATACTACAGTACATTTTGCTAATCATAGGTTGCCTTTTGGTGGCGTGGGAGAAAGTGGTATAGGTAGTTATCACGGAAAAAAAACTTTTGATACTTTTTCTCATCATAAAGGAGTGGTTTCTCGCGGAACATGGCTAGATGTTCCTACTAGATATGCACCCTACAAAAGGAAACTACAACAATTAAAAACCTTAATGAAATTAGGATAGTTTTATTAGACAAAAGATTAGTAGACATAAGAATCAAGACACCCCAAGTAAATGAGTGAAAAAACCGTATCAGAAGCTGTCAACTATCGTCGTTCGGTAAGAGTGTACGACCCTGAAAAACCGATAGACACTTCTATTGTAAAAAAATGTTTAGAACAGGCGAGTTTAGCTCCTACCAGTAGCAATATGCAACTATGGGAGTTTTATCATATCACTGATAAGGAAATTATAAAAAAAATGGCTCCATTATGCTTTAATCAAAATGCAGCTAAAACTGCTCAGCAGCTAGTGGTTTTTGTGACTCGTAAAGATTTATGGCGTAAAAGAGCTAAAGCTAATTTAGCTTTTATGGACAAAACTTTTGGAGCTGACAATCCGAAATCAGAACAACGAAGTAGAGAAAAAGTAGCGCGCAACTACTACGGAAAACTAATTCCTTTCACGTATTTTGATTTCTTAGGAATTTTTGGCTGGTTGAAATATATACTATTTTCTATTGTTGGGGTATTTCGACCTATTTATAGAGAAGTTCGTAATAGTGATATGCGCATTGTAGCTCACAAAACTTGTGGATTAGCAGCACAAACATTCATGCTCTCTATGACTGCTGAAGGTTACGACACTTGCCCTATGGAAGGTTCTGACACTTGGCGTGTAAAACGTTTGCTGGGGTTACCTTTTGGTGCAGAAATTAATATGATTGTTTCTTGTGGTATTCGTAAACCCGAAGGAGTGTATGGAGAACGTTTTAGAATTCCTTTTGAAGAGGTTTATAGGAAAGTGTAAAAACCAACTATCTTAGGTTGATTAATAAAAACCTGGGTAGTATCAAAAAATATATCAAATTTTGTGAATAGTCCAAAATTTATAAAGCATGCTACTGATTAGTTATGGAATTCATATTTTCTACTCATTCTTTATCTCTTTTCTTACCTACATTGTCACGAGCAAGATTCTCGCGTTAACAGGGAGTATTAATTTTCTCATTATTTTATTTTTTCTAATATTTTAAGTCGTATATAATAAAGTAGTGACGGTATAAATAACATCATTAGTACTAAATTAAACCAAGGATTGAAGTAAAAACTTGGAATTTGCGTTTCATCTTTTTCTCTTATTAAAGTATAGTTAATACCTTTAAAATTGCAATACCATACTAAAAAATTACCGTTTTCGTCTTTATCCAAGGACGACATTACTCCTCTAATTTTTACTTTCTCTTTATTATTTTTTAAATATCCTTCTATGTGATATAAATCTGTAGCTTCTCCATCTACATTATAATACTTCTCAATTACTAATGCATCTTTATAAATTGTGCTTTTATCAAAATATAGAGCATACAAAAACTTAATTTCTTTAAAATTATTGACAATTGCTGATATCCAAGAAAAACAACTTACAAAAACTAGTGTGAAAATTATTTTTTTTCTCATTTTTATTACACTTATTTAACAGGATCTATTAATTGATTTCTTTCATAGTATGATGAAGTTTCTAATTTTCCACCTAAAAAACTAAATAAGCATCTGCGTTTAAATCTAAACACTCCTTTTCTTAGAGGAAATACTCCAAACTCCTCCTCGCTGGCACAAGCGTCACACTTTCGCTATCTAAAATTCTATAATTCTAATCACTATTATAATATTTTACTTTTATTTACATTCTTTATTTACTCACATTGTCACTAGCAAGGTGCTCGCGCTATCGCACAAACAATTGTACTACTTCGGTAAAAACACTAATTTATTTTTACTTTTCTTTATAGCTGCTTCATTGAGAAGCATTTTTACAAACTCACCATCAACATATTTTTGTGCTTGGTCTTTGTAATATGGGCTAAATACATTTCCTGATTGCCCTGTTGGTAAAATCGCAATGCTATTTTCAACATCAGAAAAATCAATAACTCTACGTGTTGAAGGTCCTCCGTGAATTTTATATACACCTGTACTATCCAACTTAAAAATCTGGTTGTTAATCACCTCATTTCCTCCAATAGTTTCAAACGGACCGACATTGAAAAACTTTCGTAACAAACCACCTGCTTTACCAATAGCGTGTTCGTATTCCACTGAAACTACGCGATTCCAGGTCCAATTTTCTACATTCTCTCCTAATTGATTTTGTAAAAATGTGATGGATTTTTGAAAAGCTGTTGTAATTATTTCTTTTCTGGTTTCAACTTTATCTGTCGTTGAAATATCATCCCACCAAACTGATTGTTCCCTTTTAGCCTGCTCTGCTAACACTTGATCTTGTAATTGCGTATCAATAAACAACTGAAAACTATCCCCTAATTCATCTTTATAAGTAGCAGTTAAAAATTCATATAAAAATCGATTATAAATAGTCGGAGCTACATTAGTTTTTAAATATTCTCCATCCCACTTTTCTAACACCGAATATGCTTTTTTTGCCGAAGGAGATAGTGATGATTTATCTACACTTACCAACAATTCTCTCCCGATTTCTGGAACTACAGGTGAGGTTACATCGTAAATCATTTCAGCTACATCCTCTTTCGTAAAATCGTTTTTAGGTTCTAATAACTGAACAATTCTCTTCGCTCTATCTTCAGGCTGATAATATCCAGGATACAATTTTCCTCTTACCGAATCAGGTTGATTATTTGCTGAATACACATAATTCCAACTAGGATTTTCTGCTTGCGGATTTTCTTCAAATTCTAAATATTCTACAATTTCATCGTTACCAGAAGCTCCGTTTAAATACATTTTAGTAGACAAGCTATCTCTTAACTCATACAATTTAGCAGAAGCAAACCAACCTACATTCCCTCTAGCATCACCATACATTACATTTAGTCCTGGTGCGTGTATTTGAGCAGTTCCTATTTTAAAATCTTGTAACGAATTTGCATGCGACATTTTATATGAAGCTTCCAATAATTTATTTGGCAACTGCGTATAAATCCAGTTCATTGCCACGGGTCTATCATTAGTAACATGCTCTATAAGCCCATTCATAATTGGTCCGTGCTTACTTACTTTTACTTGATACGTGGTATCTTTTCCTCCTTTAACTTTTATGTGTTTGTTTAACAACTTATACTTTCTAAATCCTTCTGGAGTTTTATATTCCAACGGATTCTCAGGATTGTTTTCTTCCACATAAAAATTCAAATCATCATTTGCCAACATTGTTAGTCCGTAGGCATACTCTTTATTATGTCCTAATAACGGATATGGCATCAACGCTAAATTAAATCCGTAAATTTCAAAATCAGGAGTTTTTATATGGTTTTGATACCAAACTGAAGGCTGCGAAAAATTAATATGCGGATCATTAGCAAAAATCACCTTACCGTTTTTGGTTTTAGGGGGTGCAATTACCCAAGAATTACTTCCTATAAAAGGTGCAACTGGCAACTGATCTATAATCTTGCTTACCGCTATAGACATTTCTGCTTTAATCGCTTTTTTATTCGTTGTTTTGTTTAATGTTAAATTCTTATTGAAAGAGTTCAACAATTCATTTACATAGGGCTCACCTAACTTTTCTTTTACTTCAGTTAACAGCGGATCGGTTTTATGTGCAATTGCAAAACTAAATGCCATGTAACCAAAAACATTATATACATCTTTAACTGTATAGTTTTCTTTATCCAATCCTACTAAATAAAATTCTAATGGTGTTGCTCCTTCTTTAATAAACTGATTAATTCCGTTTAAATAAGCTTCCGTTAATTTATAAGTTTCTGAATTTTTATCTAATTCTTGAATCGTTTTTTCGGCAGCTTCTTCAATTCCTAATCCAGAGAAAAATTTATCTACTCTTACCAAATCTTTTCCAAAAACTTCTGCTAATCTTCCTGCTGCAATTCTTCTGATTAGTTCCATTTGCCACAATCGGTCTTGAGCATGCACATATCCTAAAGCAGTATAAGCATCTAGTTTATTTTGCGCATTGATATGAGGCACTCCAACCTCATCATAATACACAGTAACTTTATCTGAAATATTAGCTAATGCTAACTCTCCTTTATACGTAGGATGTAAGGTTTTTGTAAATAACCAAACTCCAACACTTAGTAACACTAAAAGTAATAGAACAATTTTTAAAGACTTTTTAAATAACTTCATTAGGGATGATTTTCTTCAAAGATAACAGAATTATTTATTGTTTATCTTCTGAGTAAATCGTATAGTTTTTACACACTTTAATTATTTGTTTACACACTTTTTACACATAAAAAATATCCCTCTAAAAACTTAAGAAAACAATAAACATCTAAAAAACAATACGTTACTACCTTTTGTTGTTTTATTAAAGTTGATGGCATATTTATTTCAATATAACAAGCAAACAGTAAATAACTTAAAAACTTAATATCATGAAAAATTTAATCTTAGCAGCAGCTATTTTAGCAGGAGCTTCAACTTACGCAACAACAAACACTACTACTTCTCCTATTACTCCTGTTCACACAGTTGTAGAAAAAGGTTTTAAAGAAGTTTCTTTAGATAAATTACCAGCAGCAGTAGTTAAATCTGTAAAAGAAAGTTTTCCTAAAGGTAAATTAAGCAAAGCTTTTGTTAACGAAAACGAGCAATATAAATTAGAGATTAGCTTAGAAAACGAAAGCAAAACTCTTTTTGCTGACAAAGACGGAAATTGGTTAGACGCTAAAGACGTAAAATAACACACATATTCCCCTTGTTGTATTACAATATTAAATAATTATAACTTAAAACTTAATGTCATGAAAAAATTAATCTTAGCAGTAGCAATCTTAGTAGGTGTTTCAACTTATGCAACAGTAAACAATACTATTTCCCCTATTACTCCAGTTCATACAGTTGTAGCAGATGGATTCCAAGAAATCTCTTTAGACAAGTTACCAGCAACATTAGTAAACTCTATTAAGGAAAGCTTCCCTAAAGCTAACTTAAGTAAAGCTTTTGTTAACGAAAAAGAGCAGTACAAATTAGAGATTAGTGTAAATAACACAACCAAAACTATTTATACTGACAAAGAAGGTAACTTATTAGACGAAAAAGAAGTTAACAATTCAAAAAAGTAATTTTTTTATTTCCCTCCTCAATTTTATTGACGAAAGAGCGTTTTCATGTAAAACGCTCTTTTTGTTTTTTACAAAGAGCTTATATTTATACAAACAATTTAGAATAAACATTTTTTATGAAAAAGATTTTATTGGTAGAGGATGATGTTACTTTTTCTAATATGTTAAAACATTTCTTAGAGCGACATCAGTACACTGTAGAGGTTAGCTATACTATTAAAAACGCTTTCACTCTTTTAAAAAAACATTCCTATAATTTAATTTTTACTGATTTACGCCTTCCTGATGGAAATGGTATTGATTTATTGAAACAAAGTAAAAATACCGATAGTAAAATTCCTGTTGTTTTAATGACGAGTTATGCAGAAGTTTCAACAGCAGTACAGGCTATGAAACAAGGTGCGTTTGATTATATTTCTAAGCCTTTTAACCCTGATGAAGTTTTAGAAGTAATTAGTAATGCTCTTGAGGTCAAAACTGAAAAAATTACTGAGACTAAAAAAGAAGACAAAAAAGTTTCGAATTCAAATTCTAATATTGTTTCTGGTATAAGTGCAGCTTCTAAAAGCCTATATGAACACATCCATTTAGTTGCTCCAACTGACATGTCTGTTCTCATTACAGGTGAAAGTGGTACAGGTAAGGAAGTTGTTGCTAGCACAATTCACACCCAAAGTTTACGTAAAGACAAACCATTTATTGCTGTAGATTGTGGAGCTATACCTAAAGAAATTGCTTCAAGTGAGTTCTTTGGACATCAAAAAGGATCTTTTACAGGAGCTATAAATGATAAAATAGGCCATTTTGAAGCAGCAAACGGAGGAACTCTTTTTTTAGACGAAGTTGGAAATTTGAACTATGAAAGTCAGGTACAATTATTACGTGCTTTGCAAGAAAGGAAGATTAAGCCTGTTGGAAGTAGTAAAGAAATTATGGTAGATATTCGTTTGATTACAGCGACCAATGAAGATTTATTATTAGCTGTTGAAAAAGGTAATTTTAGAGAAGATTTATACCATCGCTTAAATGAATTTTCTATAAAGGTTCCTAGTTTAAAAGATAGAAAAGATGATTTAATTTTATACGCTGATTTCTTCTTAGAAAAGGCTAACAAACAGCTCAACAAATCAATTGCTGGATTTTCTCAGGAAGTCCTAGCTTTATTTCAACAATATAATTGGCCTGGAAACTTACGAGAATTATCTAATGTTATAAAAAGAGCTACGCTTTTATCTCAAACTGAAATTATAGAAAAAGAAGTTTTACCTGAAGAATTAAAAAACACTGAAGATCAATACAGTTTACCTAATGATTTTTCTACTAAAGAAAATGAAAAAAAACTTATTATTAGGGCTTTACATGAGGCTGGAAATAACAAAACTAAAGCTGCAAAACTTTTAAACATTACCAGAAAAACCCTGTATAATAAATTGAAAGAGCACAATATTAGTTAAGATAATTTTTTACTTCTTTTAAAAAGATTTTTAACTCCTTTTCAAAATCCCTCCATGAAGTTTTGTTTATCCCATCACTAACCTCAAATTCTTCTAAAAAAGCGATTAATTTAGTCGCTTTTAATTGCTTTGACATTCCCAACATTTTATGACTAACATTATTAAATCCCTGTAAGTTATTTTCTTTTACAAACTCCTTTAACAACAATAAATTCTCTTCTGTATCTTTTAAAAAGGATTTTAAAGTTTTATTTATTTCTATCTCATCATTATTTAAAAATGTTTTCAAGGTAGTAATATCAAAACTATTTGTTTTCTTGTTATCAATGTAACTATTGATTACATCATTATCTTGGATTTTAAAATCAAAAAATTGTTGTAAAATTTCTTTTAATCTTTTAGAGTGAAAAGGTTTAATTAACGCATCTGAAAAGCCGTTTTTAATATATTCACTTTCTGATAAATTCGCCCTTCCAGTCATTGCTACGATGGGCTGACCTTTATAGGAATTATGCTTCTTTAAAGTCTCCATAAAATGGATACCATTCATTTTAGGAAGCTGAATATCAGTCAAAACCAAATCATAAGCAACATTATCTATTTCATTCAGTGCTTCTTGTGCATTACTAAAAGAAGTTACTGTAACTCCAAATCCTTTTAAAACATTCTTTAACAATGATCTCAAAGAAGTATCATCTTCAACCACTACTGCATGAATGTTAAGCATCTCTTTTTGATAATTTGCTTCATATTCTTTTGATTTTTCTTCAGCAAAAGTAACAGGTACAAATAGTGAAAACCTACTTCCTTTCCCTAAGCTACTTTGCAAAGTCAAAGACCCTCCCAATAGTTCTGCTAATCTTCTAGAAATAGTTAAACCTAAACCAAATCCATTTTGACCATTCTCTTTTTCGTGCACTTGTGTAAATTCTTTAAACACTTTTTCTTGTTTGTCTTTACCTATTCCTACTCCAGTATCAATTACTGCAATCTCTACATAACTCTTTTCTTTTACACTTCTTAATTTACTCTGTATTGTAATTGAACCTTCTTTAGTAAACTTACAAGCATTGGTAACTAAATTATATAGTATTTGTTTTATTCTAAAAGGGTCGCTAACAATTAATGAGTTTATTTTTTCATCATGCTTTACAAATACTGAAATTGACTTATTTTGAACTAAATTTTTAGCACTATTTGCCACCTCTTCTATATTTCTCTTTAAATCAAAAGGAATAGCCTCAATAGTTATTTTACCGTTTTCTAATTTGGAAAACTCTAAAAGGTCACCTACAAGCTGTCCCATGTAAACCGATGCATTTTGTATGTGCACTACATAGTTTTTCTCCTTAGTATTAGCTATAGATTTTTGCAACAACTCACTAAAGCCAGTAATTGTACTTAGCGGAGTCCTCAAATCGTGACTAACCATAGATATTAACTGCTCTCTACTTTTTAAAAGCGACGAGGTAATTGCATTCGCACTTTCTAATTCTTGCCTATAATGCTGACTTCTCCAGAAATCATTTAAAATTATTATTGAAAAAAGCACAATGATAACAAAACCGACTCCCGTGGCTAAAAGAATTATATTCTTGCTACGTCCAAGCGTTTCTTCATGCTTTTTATGAGCTTGATTTGCATTGAAAATAACATCTCTTTCAAGCACACTTAAAACCTCTCGTAATTTTCTTGATATTGTGATGTCATTTTCAATTAACTCCCTTTCTTTTATTCGCAAAAACCTCCGCTTAATGGTTGTTTCTCTTTGGGCTTTTTGAAGTATTTCTTTAGAAGCTGAAACTAAAGAATCTATTTGTTTTTGCTCTTCAGCATTAACGGGTTTTTCTTCATCTTCTCTATCAAATAACTTTAAGTACCTTTCTAAACTTAGTCCTGTTTTTTTACTAAAAACTTCAGGGTTATCAACAAGATCTTTTACCGAACCTTTTCCAAGTAGTGAGTCTATAGAACCTAGTTTGTCTATGGCTTCATTGATAGATTTTTCGGAAGCATTTCTTTGGTTTAATCTCCTTAGACTCGTTATGTTTTTTCGTTTTTTATTTAAAACTAACTTAACACTATCTAAAATTGTTTTTTTTGATACATCTTTCGCTAAGAAGTTAATTGAATCAATCTTTTTTAGTAACAATTTATTTTCCGTTACATACTCATTATATCGTTTATAAGAATTCAACTGAATAGCAGCTCTTCCTAGGTTTTCATTTTCATATATATCAGCAATTAAACCTCCTGTTTGTATAATATTATTTCTATCGGAAACACCTTGTTTTTGTATTTCTATATATGTTTTAATTTCAGAGAACAACAAAATTCCTGAAACAACTGCTAAAACCGCCAAAGTGGCGTAACCTATTAAAACCTTAAATGCTATTTTATGTTTAGATGTCTTCATTAAGTAACACGTTACCTTAATTTCTCTTTTGTACAAAACGACAATACTTAGTCTTTGTTGCTTTATAATTCATATATTAAACACACTGTATAATACTAATACAAAACATAGGCTTATTACTCTTATTATTTTCTATAAAGACCCTTTAACAATGAAAGATAGTTTGTATTTTTGATGTCTATAAAATCATGTCAAAATGAGAAAAATTCAAATGGTTGACTTACAAAGTCAATATCAAAAAATAAAAGATACAGTTGATACCTCAATTCAAGAAATTCTAAATTCTTCAGCATATATTAACGGACCGTACGTTCATGAATTTCAAGCTGATTTAGAAAATTATCTAGGCGTTAAGCATGTAATTCCATGTGCTAATGGTACTGATGCTTTACAGATAGCCATGATGGGCTTAGGTTTAGAGCAAGGTGATGAAGTAATTACTGCTGACTTTACATTTGCTGCAACAGTTGAAGTAATTGGTTTATTAAAATTAACACCTGTTTTAGTTGATGTTGAACCAGATACTTTTAATATTGACATTGAAGCTTTAAAAAAGGCAATTACTCCTAAAACAAAAGCTATTGTTCCTGTGCATTTATTTGGTCAGTGTGCAAATATGGAAGCTGTTTTAGAAATTGCTAAAGAACACAACTTATTTGTAATAGAAGATAATGCCCAAGCCATTGGAGCAGATTATACTTTTTCTAACGGAACAAAGAAGAAAGCAGGAACTATGGGTGATGTTGGTACTACCTCTTTCTTCCCTTCTAAAAACTTAGGTTGCTATGGAGATGGTGGTGCTATCTTTACCAATAATGATGAATTAGCACATACACTTAGAGGAATGGTTAACCACGGAATGTACAAACGATATTACCATGATGTAGTTGGAGTAAATTCTCGTTTAGATTCTATTCAAGCAGCTATATTAAAAGCTAAATTACCTTTATTAGACAGCTATTGTGATGCTCGTAGAAAAGCTGCTGAATATTATTCAAACGCATTTGCTAACAACCCAAATATTATCACACCAACTATTAGTGATTTTACTACGCATGTTTTCCATCAATATACATTAAGAATTACTAACGGAAAACGTAATGAACTACATCAACATTTATTAGATAACGGAATTCCTAATGCTATTTATTACCCAGTTCCGTTACATGCTCAAAAAGCATATAAAGATGATAGATATAATGAAGATGACTTTACAGTAACTAACCAATTGATTGATGAAGTCATTTCATTACCAATGCATACCGAATTAGATGAAGAACAATTAGCATTTATTACTAAAACTATAAATGATTTTATTCAATAATTTGGACTGAAACCTTATGGATCAAAAAATTAAAACTTTAAAAATTATCCACCTTGCCTTAGTTGCCGGTATTACTCTTGCTTTTACCATTTTAGGTAATTTTAAGATTATGTTCGACATGGTGATTGATAATTCTTCTTTATTCTATGCTTTTATTCCTGCAATAGCTTATGTTGCTAGTAACTTTATGTTTAAAAACATGTTAAGCAAAATCCAAAAAGATACTAGTAATGAGGAGAAATTTGCTATTTACCAAACTGCTTCTATAGTAAGATGGGCTATTATTGAAGGTGCTTGTTTTTTGATTTTAATTTTAAAACCAGACTTTTTGCTGCTAGGAGTAATCTTATTAATTTATTTAATTCTCTTAGCTCCAAAAAAAGCACAAATATTCAAAATACTAGATATTAGAAACTAGTCGTTTCTTACAAAAAAAACATTAAAATCACTCATTTTTGATTATTTTCAATCAATTTTGAGTGATTTTTTATTCATTTTAGTTAAAATCAGCTTTTTTTACATTTCTAATTTGTGAATTGTTTACACTTCCTATTATCATATTCTTAAAATAGTACACTTCAAATTTAAAAACACATATTTATTAGCTGATTTTTAATGTTTTAACGTTTATTAATTGACATCACGCTTTAAGCTTTTTAGTTTTGTACCCTAATTAAATGATACTAGAATAATGAAATTGATTAAAATTAAAAGAGAAACACGTTTAGAAAAACGATTTTCAAGAAAAATGGGTAAACTTCATACTAATGTTACCTACATTAAAAAAATGTTTTTAAATATTATACCGCTTGAAACGGTACACAAATACAGAGAAACCTATTATGGTGAAGTTAAAGATTGCGAAGACTGTGTTTTAGCTAAATAATAACTTTCTTTTTCACAAAAACAAAAATCCCGTTCCAAAGGAACGGGATTTTTCTATACTATATTTTGTTTTTACTATTTATGATGCTAAAGAAGCACCACTAGCAGCTACACTTCTATCAATTTTACGCATTAATCCTTGTAATACTTTACCAGGACCAACTTCAACAAACTCAGCACCACCATCAGCAATCATTGCTTGCACACATTGCGTCCATCTTACTGGCGCTGTTAATTGTGCTATCAAATTTTCTTTAATTTCAGCAGGATTTGTTACTGCTTTTGCTACCACATTTTGGTATACTGGGCAAATAGGTTCGTTAAATGTAGTTTCTTCGATAGCTGCTGCTAATTCTTCACGAGCTGGCTCCATCATTGGTGAATGAAATGCTCCTCCTACTGGTAAAAGTAACGCTCTTTTCGCACCTTTTTCTTTTAATACTTCACAAGCTTTTTCAACTGCTTCAACTTCCCCAGAAATTACTAATTGACCTGGGCAGTTATAATTTGCTGCTACCACTACTCCATCAATCGAAGCACAAACTTCTTCAACTACAGCATCTTCTAATCCTAACACAGCTGCCATAGTAGATGGTTGAATTTCACATGCTTTTTGCATTGCTAAAGCACGTTTAGAAACTAATTTTAATCCGTCTTCAAAAGACAATACACCATTAGCTACTAATGCTGATAATTCTCCTAGAGAGTGACCTGCAACCATTTCTGGTTTAAAATCATCCCCTAAAACTTTTGCTAAAATTACTGAATGTAAAAAGATAGCAGGTTGCGTTACCTTAGTTTGTTTTAATTCTTCAGCAGTACCTTCAAACATTACGTCGGTAATACTAAAACCTAATATATTATTTGCTTTTTCAAAAAGTTCTTGAGCTAATGGAGAGTTTTCATATAAATCTAACCCCATTCCTGTAAATTGTGCTCCTTGACCTGGAAAAATATACGCTTTCATTTGTTTGTTTTGTTGTTTATTTAACCTTGCAAACATACAACTTTTAAAATTACTATCTTCGTTTTATGACTGTACAACAAAAATCTCAAGCACAACTTATTTACCTAGTTTTAGCTTCGTTATTTATAGCCTCTCTTGTAACTTCAAACCTAATTTTTCAGAAGTTTTTTTATTGGGAACCTTTTAATTTATTTCGTTTTGAAGTATCTGTTGGAATACTTCCTTATCCTATTACTTTTTTAATTACTGATATTCTTTCTGAAATTTATGGTAAGAAAAAAGCCAATCAAGTTGTTGTAGCAGGTATTTTTGCTTCCTTTTTTTCAATGTTAATTATTTTAGTAGCTGATTACGCTCCTGCAATTGATAACTCCCCTATAGGAAATGAAACTTTTACAAAGGTTTTTGGGCTTTCTCCTTTAGCAGTATTAGCTTCTATGTTAGCTTACTTAGCTGCTCAGTTTATAGATATTCGTATTTTTCATTTTTGGAAAAGGCTAACTAAAGGAAAGCATTTATGGCTTCGAAATAATTTTTCTACCTTTTTGTCACAATTTATAGATACTTTTACCGTATTATTTTTATTGAGTTCTTTTAAAATACTTCCTTGGAGTATTTTTAGTAGCCTTTTACTTAGCGGTTTTTTATTCAAAGTCATAATAGCAGCTCTGGACACTCCTATTTTGTATGCTGTTGTATATTGGTTTAGAAAAAGGTTCGGCTTAAAAATGGGAGAAGAAATCACAGAATTTTAACCTGACACTACTTATGTTAAACAAGTTTTTTTATAGAATTTTTAAAGAACATTTTTCACTTTCAGAGACACTTTCTAGTTATCTGAATTTATTCGCAAACTTAATTGTGTTTGGAATTTTAGGCTACATCCTATTCAAAATTTTTAGGTATTTTGGTAAAAGAACGATGAATAAAATGGCTGCAAAAACATCAACTAGTTTTGATGATATGCTTATTAAAAACAAAACATTTTTAAACCTTTCTAGAATTGTTATTCTTACAATTGTTTTTAATTTTTTAAAAGACCTTTTAGTTGATTTTCCTCACTTGTTTAATTACGCTGAACGTATTGTTACTATTGCCATTATTTTTGCTATTGTTTGGTTTATACGTAGTATTTTACTGAGCATTAAAGATTTTCTTCGTACCACAAATGCTTTCAAAGACAAACCCTTAGAAAGCTATGTGCAAATCTTTATGGTAATGTTGTGGTTAATTGCTGCTATTTTATCTTTTTCAGTATTAACAGGTAAACCTTTAATTAGATTTTTAACTGCTTTAGGAGCCTTTTCAGCTGTATTATTATTAATTTTTAAGGACACCATTCTTGGTTTTGTATCAAGTATTCAGGTGGCGGTAAATGATACTGTTAGAATTGGAGATTGGATTACCATGGAAAAATATGGTGCCGATGGTGATGTAGTTGAAATTAATCTTACTTCGGTAATTATTAGAAATTTTGACAATACAATATCCAGTATTCCTACTTACTATTTAACCTCTGATTCTTTTAAGAACTGGAGAACAATGAACACCTCAGGTGGTAGACGTATAAAGCGATCAATTTTAATTAAAATAAATAGCATCCACTTTCTTACCGATGAAGATATTGAACGTTTTAAAAAGATTGAATTAATTTCTGATTACATAGAAGAAAGTAGTAAAGAGGTTAAAAAATATAATGAAGAAAATAACGTAGATAAATCGGTTATTCTAAATGGTAGAAACCTTACCAATTTTGGATCTTTCAGAATTTATTTAGATAAATACATTGAGAATCACCCCAAAATTAATCAAGACATGTTATTAATGTCTCGTCAGTTGGAGCCAACTCCTAATGGAATTCCGCTAGAGATTTATGCGTTTAGTAGAGAAAAAAATTGGGTAGATTATGAACGTGTTATGGCGAACATTTTTGATCATATTTTAGCTTCTGTAAAATATTTTGATTTGGAAGTTTTTCAAAATCCATCAAGTATTGATGTCAATAACTTGAAAGAAATACAAAAGAGTGAATAATAATACAGGTACATCTTTATGGCAAATAGCCATCCAAAAATTTAAACGTAGTAAAACAGGTATGTTTAGTTTTTGGTATATTGTTTTATGCGGATTTATTGCTGTTTTTTGCTATGTTTTAGCTCCTGATAACAGTAACTCTGCCAATCAAATGCATTTAGAAATTCACTCGAAACCTCCTGGATTTTCTGCGCAACTATTAAGTATTCCTTCAGAAGTAAAAAATCAACAATCTTGGTTTTCTGTTTTTATGAAGGGAAAACAAAATTCATCAACAGAAATACCTATAAAATCATTTTCTGTTAAAAATAATCAGTTAGAAGTTATTAAATACTCCGATGTTTTACCAAAAGAGTTTCCTGCTTCCTACGAAAAGTACATTCAGCAAAAAACGTTTTATTTAGGAACTGATAAATATGGTCGTGACTTATTAAGCAGGTTATTAATTGGTGCTAGAATTTCATTTTTTATTGGATTTATAGCTGTGTTTATTTCTCTTTTAATAGGAATTCCTATTGGAGCCATTGCAGGTTATTTTGGTGGGAAGATAGATGATTTTATTATGTGGGTTATCAATATCACTTGGTCTATTCCAACACTTTTACTAGTAATAGCTATTACATTGGCTTTAGGAAAAGGTTTTTGGCAGGTTTTTATTGCTGTAGGTCTAACTATGTGGGTAGAAGTTGCCCGTGTAGTGCGTGGTCAAGTAATTACTACTAAGCAGCAGCAATATGTAGAAGCTGCCAAAGCTTTAGGTTTTTCTGATTTTAGAATTATTTTCAAACATATTTTAGCTAATATTTTAGCTCCTATCATTGTAATTTCCGCCGCAAATTTTGCAGCTGCTATTTTAATTGAAAGTGGACTGAGTTTTTTAGGTATTGGAGCCCAACCTCCTACTCCTTCTTGGGGTGCTATGATTAAAAATCATTATAATTATATCATTTTAGGCAAACCATTTTTAGCATTGATTCCTGGATTAGCAATTATGAGTTTAGTAATGGCTTTTATGTTAATTGGAAATACACTTCGTGATGCTTTGGATGTGAAAGCATAAAATTTGTAAATTCGCTTTCTTAAATTTTTTTGATATGAGTTTTAGTGTTGAGTTTAAAACACGATGGGCAGATTTTGATGCCAATATACACATGCGCCATACCGCATATAATGACTATGCTGCTGAATTACGTTTGCGTTTTTTTAAAGAGCATAATGTAACTGTTCAAGATTTCACAAAAGAAAACGTTGGTCCTATTTTATTTGAAGAGAATACTAAGTTTTTACGTGAAATACACATGGGAGAAGACATAACTGTTAACTTAAAGGTTACTGGTTTATCTGGAAAAGGTGAACGTTGGAAAATTCAACATGAAGTTTTTAATCAAGCAGGTAAACTCTCTGCAATTATAACTGTTTATGGTGCTTGGTTAGATTTAGTTAAGCGTAAATTAACAGTACCTCCTATTAAGTTTCAAGAAATTTTTAATGAAGTTGAAAAAACTGAAGATTTTAAAGAAATTGTATTAAGTAATTAAATGAGTACTTCAAGGAAAATAAAAGTTGTTATTACCATTGTTGCTTTGCTTGTAGGTTATTGGTTACAACAGAAAGAAGAAGCTAATAGTTCTTCTCAATCTACAACAGAAACAACTAGCAATAAAACTAATAACTTCAATTACTTTCCTACCTCAACAACTGGAGTCATTATAAAACATAATGGCTACCAGTTATCATATAGCGAAAAACACGAGCAAGCCGAATGGGTTGCTTACCCTTTAGATAAAAGTGATATTGTTTATACCAATCGTAAACGTCCGTTTTTTATTATAGACCCTAAGGTTAAAACAAAATCTGCGGATTGGAGAAATTATAAAAGGTCTGGTTATGACAAAGGACACTTATGTCCTGCTGGTGATAGACGTGCCTCTAAAAGTGCTCATGATGAAACTTTTTACACCTCTAACATTTCTCCGCAAAACCATGAATTTAACGCTGGGATTTGGAATAAACTAGAACAAAAAACTCGTTATTGGGCAAAAAAGTATAATCACTTGTATGTTGTTACTGGTGGTATTTTAGAACCTAATTTGAAAACTATAGGAAAGGAAAAAGTAAGTGTTCCTAATTATTTTTATAAGGTTTTACTAGATTATACTCAGCCTGAAATTAAAGCCATCGCTTTTTTACTTCCACATAAGGAAAGCAACAAACCTCTATCTGATTTTGTGGTTTCTATTGATGAATTAGAACAAAAAACAGGTATTGATTTCTTCCCTGAATTACCTGATAATATTGAAAATCAACTAGAGGCTTCTGCTAATTATAAAAATTGGAGTTTTAGGTAACAATTCTATAATACTCCTTTTAGTACCTACGTTTTTTCTCAAAAACATACGATAGAACAACTCCATGACTATTTCCTAACACTGAATCGCTAAACGCAGCATTGTAGAAATACACAAACTTTAAGTTTTTTAGAGCATAAATACCTGCCATAAAATTAATTGAAGAGCTACTTCGATAACCAGTACCTATTTCGATTTTGTTTTTATAGTTAACTGCAACATTTGCATCAATCTGCATAGGCGCTCCACCTTCATACTTTAAGAAAACACTAGGCTTAATCATTACTTCCTCAAATCTATTGGTAAAAAAACGATACCCAAAATAACCATAAACAGGATTTGATATATCTAAATCATCTCTTGATGCTAGTTTATCTCCTAAAAGGTTTGGTAGTGAAATTCCTGCATAAAAATCTGCATGATTGTACAAAAACCCAACCCCAACAGTTGGCACAGTTACATTCATATTTTCTGAAAACTCTATATCATCAGTAATTCCTAGCTCTAATAGATTTTCATGAAACTGCTGTACTCCTGCTGTTAGTCCAAACGATATTACATGTTCATTATAATGCTGCCAATAAGGTCTATCAATCTCAGTATCAAAAAATATTTTATACGAATATGCAGCATATGCATTTGTATAAGTGCTCACACCTATTTTGTCTCTTACAATAGCCCCACCTATTCCCATTTTCTTCCTAGCTATAGGAGAATGAAAACTTAATGATAATGTTCTGGGACTTCCTTCAATACTATTTATATAACCGTAATTGCTAAGTGTAATTTCTGCTCCATCTGACATTCCTGTATAAGCCGAATTTATAATAAACGGATTATAATTATACTCTGGATACAAAGCCGTCTCTTGTCCCCAATTATTCTGAAATACCATTATAAAAATTAATGGTAAAATATAGTTTCTTATCTCTTTCATCTTATCTTTTTAAAACTAAAAACCCTTTCTTTTCTGTTGAATTCCCCCCTTTTGAAATTTTTATATTGAAAAAGTATGTTCCTGCTGGCAACTTATCACCTCCCATACTTGTTAGCTTATTGGCAACACCTCTAAAAACATTAAACTGGTTATCATATCCTTTTATCTGGAACACCATATCTCCCCACCTATTAAAAACAGTTACTGAATTGTTAGGATATTCTTCAATTCCTTTTATTTCCCAAAAGTCATTTACTCCATCACCATTCGGAGAAAAACCATATTTAGTTTCTCCTACTAAACCTTCTTCTGTTCTAAAACTAATTTCTGAACAACCTGTAGCACTTCCTACAGAATTATAAGGAGTCACCGAGACATAAATTGTGGCCGTTTCTGGTAAATCACTTGCTAGTGTGTAACTCGTTCCTGTTACTGATTCATTATTTACAATATCAGTTCCGCCTGAAGTTGTTCCAATTGACAGGTAATATCCATCTGTATCAGCTACTGCGTCCCAACTAATTCCGGTACTAACACTAACATTCATTCCTCCGTTACTTGGAAATGTGATTGTTGTACAATTCGGTGCTGTTGGTAATGTTTCTGTAGTGAAACTAATCTCTAAACATCCTGTAGCACTTCCTACAGAATTATATGGAATTACCGAGACATAAATTGTGGTCGTTTCTGGTAAATCACTAGCTAGTGTGTAACTCGTTCCTGTTACTACTTCATTATTTATAATATCTGTTCCTCCTGAAGTTGTTCCAATTGACAGGTAATATCCGTCAGCATCAGCTACTGCGTCCCAACTAATTCCGGTACTAACACTAACATTCATTCCTCCGTTACTTGGAAATGTGATTGTTGTACAATTCGGTGCTGTTGGTAATGTTTCTGTAGTGAAACTAATCTCTGAACATCCTGTAGCACTTCCTACAGAATTATAAGGAGTCACCGAGACATAAATTGTGGTCGTTTCTGGTAAATCACTAGCTAGTGTGTAACTCGTTCCTGTTACTACTTCATTATTTATAATATCTGTTCCTCCTGAAGTTGTTCCAATTGACAGGTAATATCCATCTGCCTCAGCTACTGCGCCCCAACTAATTCCTGTACTAACACTAACATCCGTTGCTCCGTTACTTGGAACTGTGATTGTTGTACAATTTGGGGCTGTTGACAATGTTTCCGTAGTGAAACTAATTTCTGAACATCCTGTAACGCTTCCTACCGAATTGTACGGAATTACCGAAACATAAATTGTGGTCGTTTCTGGTAAACCACTAGCTAGTGTGTAACTCGTTCCTGTTACTACTTCATTATTTACAATATCAGTTCCACCTGAAGTTGTTCCAATTGATAGGTAATATCCATCTGCCTCAGCTACTGCGTCCCAACTAATTCCTGTACTAACACTAACATCCGTTGCTCCGCTACTTGGAACTGTGATTGTTGTACAATTTGGGGCTGTTGACAATGTTTCCGTAGTGAAACTAATTTCTGAACATCCTGTAGCGCTTCCTACCGAATTGTACGGAATTACCGAAACATAAATTGTGGTCGTTTCTGGTAAATCACTTGCTAGCGTGTAACTCGTTCCTGTTACTGATTCAGTATTTACAATATCAGTTCCACCTGAAGTAATTCCGATTGATAGGTAATATCCGTCAGCATCTGCTACTGCATCCCAACTAATTCCTGTACTAACACTAACATTCGTTGCTCCGTTACTTGGAACTGTGATTGTTGTACAATTCGGTGCTGTTGGTAATGCTTCGGTTGTAAAACTAATCTCTGAGCATCCTGTGGCACTTCCTACCGAATTGTACGGAATTACCGAAACATAAATTGTGGTCGTTTCTGGTAAATCACTTGCTAGCGTGTAACTCGTTCCTGTTACTGATTCAGTATTTACAATATCAGTTCCACCTGAAGTAATTCCGATTGATAGGTAATATCCGTCAGCATCTGCTACTGCATCCCAACTAATTCCTGTACTAACACTAACATCCGTTGCTCCGTTACTTGGAACTGTGATTGTTGTACAATTCGGTGCTGTTGGTAACGCTTCGGTTTTAAAACTAATTTCTGAACATCCTGTAGCGCTTCCTACCGAATTGTACGGAATTACCGAAACATAAATTGTGGTCGTTTCTGGTAAATCACTTGCTAGCGTGTAACTCGTTCCTGTTACTACTTCATTATTTACAATATCAGTTCCGCCTGAAGTTGTTCCGATTGACAGGTAATATCCATCTGCATCAGCTACTGCGTCCCAACTAATTCCTGTACTAACACTAACATCAGTTGCTCCATTGTTTGGAATTGTAATCGTTGTACAATTTGGCACATTTACAACTGCATCTCCTGTAGTAAAACTTTCTTCTACACAACCTGTAGCGTCACCTACATCATTGTATGGAATTATACGAACATAATGTATTCTATTTTCTTGTAGATCTTGGATAAAACTATACGAAGTAGTATTTCCTACATCAATACTATTCACAACTTCTATTCCTCCTTGAGTAGTTCCTACACTTATTAAATATCCTGTTGCTTCTGCAATTTCATTCCAAGAAATATCAGTATTCAACGGAACATTCGTTGAACCATTTATAGGATTTATTAAACTTGTACAACTAGGTACTACTGGAATAAACTCTGTTTTAAAAGATTCTTCTCCACAACTTATTGCATCTCCTTCATCGTTATAAGGAGTTATAGTTACAAAAATATCGGTGTCTTCTGGTAAATCTACAGGTAAATCATATGTTGTACTGTTACCGACATCAATACTATTAAGAATATCTGATCCTCCAGAAGTAGTTCCCACTGTAAGCCTGTACCCATCTGCATTGCTTATAACATTCCATTCTAAATTTGTACTAACAGGTATATCGGTAGCACCTACAAGTGGTAGGGTTAAATTGGTACAATTTGGTACTGTTGATGGAGTTGTAGACAGGGTAAAACTTTCTTCTGAACAAGGTCCTACCGCATCTCCATTTTCGTTTGAAGGTACAATAGTAACATGAACTGTTTCTCCTCCTGAAAAATCTGTAGCAAATTCATAAGTGGTGGCATTTACAACAGTTTCATTTATTATGGTTCCAGACGGTTCAATTCTAATTGTTAAAGCATATTCACGTGCATACAAAACAGATTCCCAAGTTAAATTAGTATTTACAGGAACATCTGTTGCTCCATTTAAAGGAGCTATTAACTGTGTGCACTCTGGAATAGGACAATCTAAGACATCACCTGTAAAAGACCATCCAAAATCATCAATCATTGATTGCCTTTCTTCTACAGCATCGCAATATATAAGAGTATTAGCTCCTAGATTTATTCCTGGTATTAGTGCTTGTTCTGACCATGCAATAAGCGTATTGTCATAATTTACTCTGGTAAGAGCTGTATTATCTAGCATATTTTGCATGTTAGTTACTCCACTAATATTCCAATCACCTAAATCTTGATTAAAAACTGTAGCATTATTAAACATAGCGTTCATAGATACCGTATTTAATAACCATTGGTTTAAAGATTGATTAAACAAACTTGCACCTTGAAACATTCTATCCATGTTTGCCACTGCTGTTGGCCTCCAATTATTAATAGGTTGATTAAAGTTTATTGCACCATTAAACATATCTTGCATGGTGGTTACTCTCCTGATATTCCAACTTCCAATAGCACCATCAAAGACCTCTGCTGATTGAAACATACCTTGCATATTTGTTACTGATGCTACATTCCAAGAATCTAACGATCTATTAAAAGATGTTGCTCCTCGAAACATTTCTTGCATGGTGGTTACAAAAGATACATTCCAGTTATTAATATCTTGATTAAATTTAGACGCTCCATAAAACATTTCAGCCATCGTTTGTGCTTCGCCTGTATTCCAATTCCCTAAAGGTTGGTTAAATATTTCTGCATCTTTAAACATTGCTTCAAAGTTTGTAACTACTGAAACATTCCAGTTTTCCAAGGGGTTATCAAAAGCAATAGCTTCTTCAAACATTGAAGGCATTAACGTTACTGAGCTTACATTCCAAGAATTTAATGGTTGATTGAAAACTGTGGCTTGTTGAAACATTTGGCTCATATTAGCAACAGCACTTACATCCCAATTATTTAATGGTTGATTAAACACCTCTGCTCTTCGGAACATCCCTGACATATTAACTACTGAGTCTACATCCCAAGAATTTAACGGTTGGTCAAACATTTGAGCATTGTAAAACATTAAACTCATGTTCGTTACATTGGTTACATTCCAACTATTTATATTTTGATTAAAATTGCCAGCGCTTTGAAACATACTCTCCATGCTAGTAACCTTAGATACATTCCAACTATCTAGTGGTTGATCGAATACAGATGCGCTTTCAAACATCGAAGTCATATTTGTAACAGAACCTACATTCCAAGAATTTAAAGGCTGATTAAAATCAACACATCTCTGAAACATTTCAGACATATCTGTAACATTACTTACATCCCAATTATCTATATTTTGGTTAAAAGCCATATTTGAAATAAAACCATTAAACATTTCAGACATATTGGTAACATTGCTTACATCCCAGTTATCAAGTGGCTGGTTAAATGCTTCTGCTCTTTCAAACATACTACTCATATCTGTAACATTACTTACATTCCAATTATTAAGATTCTGATCAAATACTTCTGCATTCTGAAACATACCTCCCATATTTATAACATTTCCGGTATTCCAATTCCCTATATCTTGATTAAACTCTACAGCACTACCAAACATATAATTCATATTAGTAACATTACTCACATCCCAGTTATTAAGTGGTTGGTTATAAATTGAGGTTCCGCTAAACATACCACGCATGTTGGTTACATTGCTAACATTCCAATTATTTATGTTTCCATTAAATTTTCTGCATGAACTAAACATTCTTTCCATATCCGTTACATTGCTTAGATTAGGAATATCTGTGGCATTGTACTCCATATTTGCACAACTTTCAAAAGCTTCGTGCATGCTTTCCCAAACTTGTGTTCCCCATTGATCTATAGACAATAACTTGTCAGAGTCTCCAATAGTTTCATGCTTCGGAGAAGGAAAAACACCAATAATACTTACTGTATAAATCCCTGGTGTAAGATATGTGTGTGTAATATCACCTGCAACATTATGGTTATATTGTCCATCTCCCCAATCTATAGAATAATTGTATGTAAGATATTTTGGATAACCTGAATTTGTTTCTATTCTTAACTGATTTGTTGGTGTAGTGAATGAAGATTGTATACTTGTATCATAGGTAAGTTTAAATGCATCTGGACTATTTGCCCAACTTTCGATTACAGTAAAACTAATTTCTTGACAACCTGTAGCTGGTCCTTCATCGTTATAAGGAACAACTGTTACATATACAGTATCTCCTGCTATAAATTCATTGGTAAAATCGACTCCTACAACATTTCCTACATCTTCATTATTATATATAACCTGTGAAGTTGCTCCGTTTTCTCTTCTTACACTAATTCTATATCCTTTTGCATTAGGTGCTGGGTTCCAACGAATATCACTATTAGCAGGGACATTGGCATCTCCGTTTTGTGGCATTGTTATTTGCGTACATAATACATAAGAACAGTTTACAATATCTCCAGATATAGTCCAACCGTTATTATCAATTAAACTCTGTCTCTGGTTTAATGCATCACAATAATTAAGATTCGTCGCTCCTAAATCAACGTTGTTTTGAACTGCTTGAGCATCCCAAGCTATAAGAATATTATCATAATTCTCTTGAGAGACACCACTATTCGATAACATATTTGTCATACTTGTTACCTTAGATATATCCCAACTTCCTAGGTTTTGATTAAATGAGGTAGCTTGATTAAACATATAAGACATGTTTCTAACATTTCCCGTTTCCCAACCACTTATATCTTGATTAAAGGATGTAGCCCTATCAAACATATACTGAAAATCAGTGACATTACTTACATCCCAAGTATTTAAAGGTTGGTTAAAAGCTTCTGCTCGTTGGAATATATTACGCATGTTAGTAATATTGCTCACATCCCAAATATTCAAGGGTTGATTGAAAGCTTCTGTTCTTTCAAACATACTTTCTATATTGGTAACCTTACTAATGTTCCACGAACTAATATCCTTATTAAAATCAATAGCACCTTCAAACATTCCTCTCATAGTAACAACATTACTTACATCCCAGTTATTTAAAGGTTGATTAAAACCTGAGTTATCTCGAAACATATAACTCATATCAGTAACATTACTTACATCCCAGTTACCTATAGGTTGATTAAAAACTGCTCCCCAAGCCCATCCATCAAACATACCCGACATGTTTGTAACATTACTTACATCCCAATTATTTAAAGGTTGATTAAAGGTTCTGTTTCTAAAAAATAGCTTGGACATATTAATAACATTACTAACATTCCAACTATTTAAGGATTGATTGAATTTAGATTGACTAAACATTCCCGCCATTGTTGTAACGCTACTTACATCCCAGTTATCTATTGGACTATTAAAGCTAGAACCTTTAAATGTGTTATCCATATTGATAACATTACTAACATTCCAATTATTCATTGGTTGATTATAAATACTCGTATCGTAAAAGGCTCCTTCCATATTAACAACATTAGCTACATTCCAGTTGTTAATATTTTGATTGAATTTACGGGCTCTATATAAAAAGTTTTCTAAAGTAGTTACTGCTGATGTATTCCAGTTATCTAATGGTTCGTTGAATTCTCTTGCATTATAAAAAGTGTAAGACATATCTATTATACTAGATGTGTCCCACTGATCTAAAGGTCTATTAAAAATTTCGCAATTCATAAATAACCCTGAAATATTAGTTATGGTGCTCATATTCCAATTATTCATAATACCATTAAATAATGAACAATCTCTAAAAGCATTTTGTAAGCTAGTAGCTTGGCTTAAATCTGGTGGAGTAATGGCATCAAAATTTAGGTTTGAACATCCATAGAATGCATTTTCCATACTTTGCCATTGAATGGTACCCCAAGACAATATTTCAATAATTTTGTCAACGTCTCCCGTATTGTTAAAATAGATTGCAGGAAACGTACCATCTATCTTAATAGTATAATTCCCTTGTGTAGCGTAGGTGTGAGTAATATCTCCTGTTACATTTGAATCTACATTTCCATCTCCCCAATCAACAGTATAAGAATATGTATAAGCTGAATTTGTTGGTATGGTTATTTCATTATCTGCAGAAGAATCAGTGCTAACATTTGCAGTGTTCCATAAAGAAGTAAACGACTGCGAAAACGACTGACTGCTTATAATTAAAAAAAGTACTGTAAAACTACTCTTTAATAACTTACTGATAAATTTCCTCATTCTTTTTAATCTAATTTTTAAACTTCTTCTTAATTAATTATTTTAATTTTACAACATAACAAGTGAAGTAAAATCACCTGAAAAATTACAGGTGTTTTTTGTTTGACTATACCATTAAATAATAGGGCGCAAGATATAACCGTTTGTTGTTATAGAAGTATCATTCTATAGAGTGGAACCTATTTATTAGTTTTTTTCGGTACTCAGTAGGAGTATAACCTGTTTGTTCTTTAAACACACGGTTAAATGTTGTTTTACTTTTAAAACCAGAATCGTAGGCTACAGCAATTATTTTATAATCTTTATTGGCAGGTATTTCTAATATTTTTTTAGCTTCTTTTATTCGATACGAATTGATAAGTTGATAAAAACTTTTATCAAATTCAAACGAAAACACTTCGGATAAATGGTGGCTACTTAACGATAGTTTTTTTGCAAAATTTGCTTGAGTTAAATCGTGATTTAAGTATATCTTTTCTTCTTCTATTGCTTTTAATATTTTTTGCTGGTAAGAAACTCTATCTTCTTTTGACAATGAGGAATTTTTATATTTTTCAGAAGCTTCTTTTATCTTTCCTGTTATTTCATTTGTTTCTTTTATAACACTTTTATCTTCATTCTTTTTTATGTAAATCCAAAACACCCCTCCTAAACCAATTACACAAAACACACTAAACCACAACAAACTTTTTTGTTGTTCTGAAAGTAGCGCTTTTGTGTTTTCTTGTGCTAAAACTGTTTCTTCTCTTGCTCCAATTTCTGCTTTTAACTCTTCTGTAATAGCTTTCTTTTGATTCTTTAGAAAACTTATTCGGCTTTTGTTATATTTCTTTTCTGCATTTAAATAAGCTGTTGTTTTGTTTAGCTTTTGATATATTATAGTTAGATTTTTATAACATATCATTTCTATTTCTTCTATATTCTTTTCAGAAGCTATACTTAATGCTTGTTTTAAATATTCTTCCGCTTTATTGTAATGTTCTAACTTTAAATTTGCGACTCCTAAATTGACAAAAATCCATGCTTTTACTCTAGTATTTTTTTCAAAAGTCTTATATTTTCTAGCTCTATTAGCTATTTCAATTGATTTTTCATATTCTCCTAATTTATAATACGAACTACTGATATGGTTTAATGATGTTAAAACAATACTTTCATTTCCTGTTTCTTCTCCTATTTTTTTTACTTGCTGCGCATAAAACAGTGATTTTCCCTCATTATTTAAAGCTGAGTAGCTTGTTGATAAACCATTCAACGCAGCCATTTTTATTAAGTTAGGTTTCTTCATATAGGTAGTTTGCTTTAAAACCTTCTTCATGGTTTCTATACTTTTTTCATAAAGCTCAACATTATTATATGTGTTTCCTAAATTAACCAGCACTACAGTTTCAGCTTGTTTACTTTCTTGTATTGTTTTTGCTACAACTAATGCTTCTTTATACAATGCTATACCTTCTACATACTTTGTTTGCATGTTCAAGCTTATTGCTTGATTAACCATTGCTTTTACTTGTAGATCTTTTAGGTTATTCTCTTTAGAAATATTATAAAGAGAATCACTATAAACCTTATGAAGTTTGTAGTTTCCTTCCTTATAGTTTTCTTGTAGTTTTTCTAAATAACTCTCTGCTTTTTTCTGAACTTCAGCAAACTGTGAATCTACTTTATTCTGACTATACAACTGGGTTACAAGACTAAGTAATAGATATGTGATTATTTTTTTTAGCAAGTTTTATTTGTTTCCTACAAAAATACATCAAAAACTTTTCTCTATTCCTTTTTAATAACCATTTGATTTTCAAACATAAAAAAGTGTCTTGCAGATGTGATAACATACTACATGACACTTCTTATCAAAAACCACAAAAATTTGTGTATTTACTTAACGGGCTTTAGAGAGTTTAAATTATTAATAATCATATACTCTAATAGTATTTCTTTTGAGTAATCGTTAAACAAATTATCCGCATCAAACAAACGACTCTCTAGCCCGCTTAAATATAGCTTACTGAATAATTCAAGATCTACATCAGACCTTATTTCTCCATCCATTTTAGCTTCTTCTAGTAAATTCATTATATCTGTAGAAACAACATCTGTAGTAATTTCTTTATAAGCATCGTAAGCATTAGGGTAGTATTTCTTTAACCCAAAAATAAATGAAGGTTTAAACTTTTCTACGTACTTAAAAATTACTTTATATATCTCTATTACTTTATTTAATGCTGTTTTATCAGATTTTAAAATAGGTTCTATATCAATTTTGAATTCATTTATTAATTCTTTGATACTTTCAATTATCAGTTCCTCTTTTGAAGAAAAGCAAGCATAAATAGTTTTTTTTGAAATTCCGAGTAACTCAGCTATTTCATCCATTGTGGTATGCTTACTGCCAAATGCTATAAACTTTTCTTTGGCTACCTTAATAAGTTTAGACCTATTACTCATTGTAATTTATTTATTTCCAACCGCCTCCTAATGCTTCATATAAATTTACAACACTTAATAACTGATTTAACTTGTTATTGATAACATTTAACTCAGCATTTAAAGCTCTTTCTCTTGCTGTTAATAAATCTAAATAATTTGCATATCCGTTTTTTAACAGTTCTTCTGAATTTACCTCTGCTCTTCGTAAAGCCTCAACCTCATTTTGTCTGTATTCAAATTTTTCTGTTTCCGCATTATAATCGAAAAGTGCATTTGAAACTTCATTTCCGGCAGTTAACAAAGTCTTTTTAAAAGTTAATAATGCTTGTTCTTGTTGTGCTTTAGCTACCTCGTGTTGTGTTTTTATTTTTCTTTGATTGAAAATAGGCTGTGTTAAACCTCCTATAATATTTGCAAACAAAGAATTGGTGCTTAATAATTTATCTAACTCTAAACTCTGAAATCCTCCACTTGCTGTTACTGTTAACGATGGATAAAAATTACTTTTTGCAACATTTGTCATTTCAAAAGCATTGATTAAACCATATTCAGCAGCCATAACATCTGGTCTGTTTCTTAGTAAAGTTGCCGGTACACCTACTTTAATAGCTGCATCTAATTGTTGTTCCGAAAGTTTACTTCTTTCAATAACTACAGATGTTCTTCCTAGTAATAGGTTTAATGTATTTTCTATTTTGAAAATAGAGGCTTCTAAATCTACTTTTAATGCTTTTGCATTGTTATACTGTGCAATATTCTGATCTACTGCTACCTGATTTACTTGTCCCGCATCTTTAAGAGCTTTGATCGTATTTACACTACTCTCTCTCGTTTCAATAGTTTGTTCAGTAATTTTTAATTGAGCATCTAAAGCTACTAATTGATAATAGGTAGTTGCTATTGCTGAAACTAATTGAGTTTTCACTGCTTGATGCGCTGCTACACTTTGTAAATAACCTGCTTTTCCTGCTCGTTTATTACTGCGTATTTTACCCCAAATATCGGCTTCCCATGAAAGATTTCCAGTTACATCATACTGGTCTATACTTCCGTTAAAAAAAGATCCAAACTGGCTATTTTTTGCTAATTCTTGGTGAGTAGCTTTTGCTCCTACACTTAAAGTAGGGAAATATCCTGCTTTTCCTTGTTTCATATAAGCCTCTGCAGCTGCCATTTGCTGTATTGCTACACGGATGTCTAAGTTATTTTGAAGCCCTTCATCAATATATTGTTTCAAGTGAGCATCAGTAAACATATCTTTCCATGACACATCTGCCATTGAGATACTATCTTTTGGTAAATTATCTGTTCTATACAAGTGTTCTGTTTCTTTTA
This sequence comes from Tenacibaculum ascidiaceicola, assembly GCF_047470925.1. Taxonomy (NCBI): domain Bacteria; kingdom Pseudomonadati; phylum Bacteroidota; class Flavobacteriia; order Flavobacteriales; family Flavobacteriaceae; genus Tenacibaculum; species Tenacibaculum ascidiaceicola. The sequence continues at coordinate 126,145 of NZ_JAZKJP010000013.1, read as the reverse complement.
ACTCTGGACGTGCATAATCCTTAGCAACAAAACAACTTTGTAAGGTTGTAGCCATTACGACTACAACCAAGGTTTTATTTAGTATACGTTTCATAATTAATCTTCTTTAGTTTCAATAACAACTGGCTTGCTTGATACTTTTTCTTGTAACCATTGGAATACTACAAATAGTACAGGGATAACAAATACTCCTATTAAAGTACCTATTAATAATCCTCCTGCTGCACCAGTTCCGATAGAGTTATTTCCTGCAGCTCCTACGCCTTTTGCTAATACTAACGGCATTAATCCAAGGATAAATGCAAATGAGGTCATTAAAATAGGTCTTAAACGCACTTTTGCTCCCTCAATAGCTGCTTCGTATAAGCTTTTTCCTTGTTTACGGCGTTGTATTGCAAATTCTACAATAAGAATTGCATTTTTAGCTAACAGACCTAATAGCATAATTAGAGCAATTTGGAAATAGATGTTGTTTTCTAATCCTGCTAAATATGTTGTGTAATAAGCTCCAGCCACCCCAATTGGTAATGAGAAAATTACTGATAGTGGTAATAGGTAACTCTCGTATTGTGCTGCTAATAAGAAATACACAAACAAAATACTAATCATAAAAATAATGTTAGACTGCCCTGATGATGCTATCTCTTCTCTAGTAATTCCTGAGTAAGCAACACTATAACCTTCTGGTAAATTGTTTTCTGCTAAGGTGTTTATTTTAGTAATTGCATCTCCTGTACTAAACCCTGGTGTTACTCCTCCGTTTACTGTTACAGAGTTAAACAGGTTGAAACGATTTACCGTTTGAGGACCATATACACGTTTTAAGCTTACAAATTGAGATATTGGTGTCATTTCTCCACTTGGAGTTTTTATAAACATACTATTTAGGCTTTCTTCATTTACTCTATCTTCAGGTAATGATTGTACAAAAACTCTAAATTGTTTTCCAAACCTACTAAAGTCTGCTGCATAATTACCCCCAACATATCCTTGTAGAGCAGAAAGTATAGAACTTGTTGACACTCCCGCTTCTTTAGCTCTTTCTACATTAATATCTAATTCTAACTGAGGAAAACCAGTATCAAAAGAGTTAGAAGCATATGCTATTTCTGGTTGTTGATTTAAAAGACCTACAAACTCTTTTGCTGTTGCATCCATTTCTGTTAATGGTTTTGCAGCGCGATCTAATAATCTCATTTCAAAACCATCTGCACTACCAAAACCTGGCACACTTGGTGGGGTAAAGAAAATAATATTCGCATCTGGTATCATTGCTGCTTTTCCGAATAATTGACCTACAATACTCTTTACAGATCCTGCGTCACTTTCTCTCTTATTCCAATCTTCCAAAATAATAAAGCCCATTGCATATGAACTACCTGAACCAGAGAAAAAGTTTCTTCCACTAATAAATGATGCTCCTTTTATTCCTTCAATACCTTTGATACTTTCATATAATTTTTCTGTTACTTTATATGATCTATCTAATGAAGAACCTGCTGGCAATTCAGCATTCATAAATATTACACCTCTATCTTCTGATGGTACAAAACCTGTAGGTATAGTATTACTTGCCCATACAATTGCTAAAACACTTAATCCTAAAATACCCGCAGTTACCCATTTATGTTTTACTAAAAAGCCTAACGATTGGGTATATTTATTAGTTACGGCGTTAAATCCAGCATTAAAAGCATCGTAAAAACGTTGTAATAATCCTTTTTTCTTATGATTATCATTATGTGGCTTTAACAATAGCGCACTTAATGCTGGTGTTAATGTTAAGGCGTTTACCGCAGAAATTAGGATGGCAACCATTAATGTTACTCCAAACTGCTCATAGAACACCCCTGATGGCCCTTGTATAAAAGTAATTGGCACAAATACTGCCATCATTACCAAAGTAATAGATACAATAGCTCCACTAATTTCACTCATGGCAGAAATTGATGCTTTTTTCGCACTCTCTGCTCCTTCTTCCAGTTTAGCATGTACTGCTTCTACTACCACAATGGCATCATCTACCACAATTCCAATTGCTAAGATTAAAGCGAATAATGTTAGCAGGTTGATAGAATATCCAAACAGGTTTAAGAAAAAGAACGTACCAATAATTGATACTGGAACTGCTATGGCTGGTATTAAGGTAGATTTAAAATCTTGTAAGAAAATGAACACTACAATAAACACTAATAAAAAGGCTTCAATCAAGGTACTTTTTACTTTGTCTACAGATGCTGTTAAGAACTTGTTTGTGTCATAATTAATGATATAATCTAATCCTTCTGGGAAATCTTTCTTTAAATCTTCTAGTTTTACATAAATATTCTCAATAATTTCCTGTGCATTAGATCCTGGTGTTTGAAAAACCCCAAAGTTAAGTGCTGGATTTCCGTTTGTACGTGATAATGACGAGTAAGAAAATGCATCTAACTCTACTTTTGCTACGTCTTTTACACGTAAAAACTGTCCATTTCCTAAAGCTTTTACAACAACGTTTTCATATTCTTTCGCTGTTTTATATCGTCCTTTATATTTGATTACATATTCAAAAGATTCTCCTGTGTTTTGCCCTAAAGATCCAGCTGCTGCTTCTAAACTTTGTTCATTAATAGCTGCTATTACTTCTCTTGGTTCTAACTTATATGATGCCATTTTTGCCGGGTCTAACCATACACGCATCGAATAATCTTTTGCTCCAAATACATTTACAGCCCCTACTCCAGAAACACGTTGTAATTCTGGTTTTACATTTATATTCAGGTAATTCTGAATAAAAACATCATCATATTCAGGATTAGTTGAAAATATAGCGGCATACAAAAGTGCTGAGTTTTGTTGCTTTGCTGTAATAACTCCAGCCCTTGTAACTTCTGAAGGTAATAAAGCATTAGCTCTAGCAACTCTGTTCTGTACGTTTACCGCAGCAATATCTGGGTCATAACCTTGTTCAAAGAAAACTTGAATACTTGCTGTACCTGTATTACTTGCTGTAGAAGTCATGTAAGTCATTCCTTCTACTCCATTTATTTGTTCTTCTATAGGAACAATAACACTTTCTAAAATTGTTTCGGCACTAGCTCCTGGATATGAAGCTGTAACCTGCACCGTTGGTGGTGCTATATCAGGATATTGCGTTACCGGTAATTGTGTTAATGACAGTACTCCTAATATTACTATGATAATAGAGATTACTGTAGAGAGTACCGGACGCTCTATAAATTTTTGTAACATGATTTTCTTAATTATTTAAATACTGTATCGAATGAGTTAACTATACTGTCTAAAGGTGTTGGAACAGGTTTAATTTTTGCTCCAGAACGTACTTTATTTAAACCTTTAGCCAAAATGGTTTGTTCTATTGACAATCCTGATTTTACTACATAAACTTTTCCTACTTGTGCTTCAACTTCAATAGTTTTTTCAGCCAAAGAATCATTATTTACTATATAAACATATACTTTACCTTGACGTTCAAATGTAGATTCTGAAGGTATAATTAATGCATCGTTATGCACTTTAGGTATTAAGATTGTGCCACTACTTCCGTTACGTAACAAACCTGCTTTATTATCAAACTTTGCTCTAAAGCTAATAGTTCCTGTTTGCTGGTTAATATCTCCTGCAATAGTTTCAATAACTCCTGTTTGCTCATATTCTTTTCCGTTAGCCAATAGTAACTTTACTGGTGGCAATTTTTTAATTTTTTCATCCATTGTCTCCCCTTCTGCTGAAGCAATAAAATTTAAAAACTCTTTTTCATTCATAGAAAAGTATGCATATACATTTTTTATAGAAGCTACTTTTGTTAGTGGCATTGCACTTTGTGCGCTTACTAAAGCTCCCTTTCTATAATTAATTGAACCTACAAATCCGTTTACAGGACTTTTTATATTAGCATAGTTAATATTAGCTACAATACTATTGTAAGCACTTTTTGCTTGTGCTAAGCTTGCTTTTGCTGTTTCTAATTGAACTGGACTAATAATATTCTTTTCTACTAATGGTTTTAGTTTATTAACTTCTACCTGTGCTGTATTTACAGCTGCTTTTGCTGCTTCTGCATCTTGACTTAATGATTGGGTTTCTAACTTAAACAGTAGTTGTCCTTGTTTAACTTTTTGCCCTTCTTTTACCAAAACGTTTTTTACGTATCCTGAAACTTTTGGTCTTATTTCACTATTTACTTCCCCTTCTATAGTTACAGGATAGCTTTGGTAATTTGTTATTGTTTTCTTCGCTACTTTAACTACCGGAAAAGGTAACGCTGTTGGTTTTTGTTGGTTTTGTTGTTGTTTTCCACAGCTTGAAAAAAATAATGCAACAATGCTAAGAATAGCAATACCGTATATATATTGATATTTCATTTTATGTATATAATAATTAGTGTTTGTGGTTTATAATTTTTCTTTCAGTTTTGTAATAGATTCTATAGCTCCATCTAAAAACTCAATAAAACTATCATGGAAATCAAGATCAAACTTATCGTCTTCTTCCAGTGTTTTATTAATATCTTCTTTATATTCTTTCACCTCTAGATGTAACTCCTTTTCAGCTTCCCATTCTTCTACCATACTGCTTATTCCTTGTAACATGGTATCATTATTAAGAATAAAGTATTTTTTTCTGTCTCCTGTTTTTGTAAAGTAACTTACCTTCTTTAATCCTTGTAAATGATTAAGGTGTGTTGAAATTGTACTTTTACTAGCACATAAACTAGAAACTAAATCTTCAAAGGTTGTTCCTTGTTTTCCGGTTAAAATAATGTACGAGAATATCCTTGCTGCTACTGGAGCCAACTGCTCTTTTTTTTCTAAAAAAATCCCGAGCTTCTCAACTAATTCACATTTTCTCTTTTCTGCTTGATTCATCATCATTAAAAATTTACTCTGCAAAAATAAGTTTTAGTTCGGAACAACCCGAACCAAACGAAGTTAAAAAAATGTTAATAGATTCTTAACAAACAGCAATCGTTTTAGTCTCTTAACAAGGACATATGACACTTCATACTCTAAAACAGTCCTAAAAAACACAAATTCAACACAATAAAAAAAACACCGCAAAATAAATTTTACTGATTATTATATTTTATTTTAATGTTTTTTTTATTATATTCACAAAGAATTAATAATTTAAGTATTGATTTTATCGCGAAGAATCAATATCTTTTTATTAAAAAAGTACCCTTAAAGTTAAAATACTATTTACTGTCAATAATTGGCTGTTGGAAACTAAGTAACTCCTTTTTGGTTTTACTGGAACACATTTAAGTTTTTTTAATTTAAGCTCTCGCATCATGATTACTTATCTCTTACCTCATCAAAAAGGTTAGCTATAATTAATACTATTATTTCTCACCAAAATTTTTAACACGACCTACTGCTACTTCATCAACCATGCTGTTGCTTTTTAGACTACCATTAATGGAAGCCTTATAACTATATCTAATACTCAGTAACTAATTATACCCCCGTAAAATGAACTCTGATTTATTGCTTTGTTAAAAAATTAGCTATCACATCTTAATATTTAGAAGCTTTTTTACAACATTATTAAACTAATGTAATGACTGTCTGTGTCCACAAACCACTATCTAGGACTTGACGGGTTCTTTACAATGTCTAACCAATCAACTATTATGAAAAGAATTACCCAAACGTACTTAACGTTGCAAAAAACTTGCATACAATTCAAATTCACTTCTTTATTTTTCTTGTTTTTAATTCTTACATCCTTTTCTGAAAAAAGAAGTTTAAGTGACAATATTAATCTCTCTCCGCCAATAGTAGTTCCTTGTAACACTGATTCTCCTGTTGCTATTATTGCATCTAGTTTTACTGATTTAACAGTAAACGAAAACACTGATGGTCTGTGTTTGTTAGGATGCGGAATTTCTAATCTTAACAATTTAACAGATTCAGATCTTACAAACTACACCACTGTATCTACATTGCTAGGATTAGGAGTAACCCATACAATTACAGCAACCGATGAAACAACCGATGAATATTTTGAAGCTGGAAGTTATGCTGGTTTTTTAATAGAAAACGTTTCTGTAGCTCAAATAGATTTACTCGGTTCAATCACCATAAGAACTTATCTAAACGGTGCTGAACAAGAAACAAGTTCTGGAAATTCATTGGTAACATTAGATAGCTCTCTACTTAATAATGATCAATTCTATGTAGGCTTTTATACAACTTTAGATTATGATAGTATTGAAATTTCCGCTACTAGTTTAGCTGGTATTGCATCAAGCACTAATATTTATTATCCTGTTACTAACAGTTTTTGCGTTGGTCCTACTTTAGAGTCCAATACCCCTACTGTACTAAACAAACCTGATTTTCCTGCTCGTATTGTTGATGAACGTACTGGAATGGGAGGTCTTCTAAATGTTGGTACTGTTACAAACACCAATTCAGCAATTGATTCAAACAGTAACACATACGCTAGTATTGATTTTACCATAGGAGTTATAGCTACTGGTAGTATTTCAATAAAAGATGAATTAACAAATTATCTTGCAAAAACTTATGTAGGTTTTGATATTGAAAATGCATCTGTTTTAAATCTAGAACTACTTGATGGGATTACCATAACAACTTATTTAGATGGAGTTCTACAAGAAGTTAAAACAGGAAGCTCTGAACTACTATCCGTAGACAGCGGCTTGTTATTTACTGGAACTGAACGTTCTCAAGTAGGTTTTGTTACTTCATTCCCTTTTGATGAAGTTCAATTATCCATTCAACAGACTCTTTCTTTAGATTTAGGAAGCACTAGAGTTTATGGTCTCATATTAGAAGCTTTTAGTGAGGGTGATTTAAACTGTGATACAGCTACATTATTAAATAATCCTTCTCAACCTGTAATAATTAATAACACAAACACTGGTGTAAACGGAGTAGCTTGTGTAGCTTGTGAAGTAGATAACGCAACAAATATTATTAGCGAAAGTGAATCTGACTTTGCTATGATAAATGTAACTACTGGTGTTGCAAGCACAGCTTCTATTTCCGTTGAAAATGTACTAAGTAATTTTACTTCTGGAAGTTCTGCAGGTTTTGTTATTAGGGATACAAATGACCTTTTACAAATAGATTTATTAAACTCTCTAACTATAACAACATATTTAGATGGGTCAGTACAAGAAACACAATCTGGAAATAATTTACTAGCTCTTGAAGCATTGGGGTTAATAAATATAACTCCATCTACAACTAATGGTTTTTATTTAGTAGGGTTTTCTACTTCACTTGAATACGATGAAATTCAGCTTACTGTCAGTTCACTCGCTGCTACTATTAATAGTATAGAAGTTTATGGTAGCTATATAGACAATTCAATAAAAATATCTGGAAATACAATAAAAGAAACATCTATAGGAGCTTCAGATGGAAGTATTTCTCTATCTATATCTGGAGGAACACCTCCTTACACCTATCTATGGAGTCCTGGAGGTCAAACATCTTCTTCTATTTCTGGTTTAACCCAAGGAAGCTACAATGTAACAGTAACAGATGCTAACGGGTGTCAATCTACAGCAGAATATATTATTTTTACTGATGGTGTACAATATCCTATTCCTTGTAATACAGAAAATCCTGTAGCTATAACAAATGATAATTTTACAGATTTAACAGTAGGTGAAAATACTTCTGGACTCTGTGTAGTAGGCTGTGGAATTTCAGACGCTAATAATATTATAGATACCGATCCTTCTAGCTTTGCTTCTGTATCAACGCTTGTTGGTCTTGGAGTAACACATACTTTAACAGTAACAGATAATACAGCTAGTGAGTTTATCGAATCAGGTGGTTATGCAGGTTTTTTGATAGAGAATACTTCCTTGCTTCAAGCCGATCTTTTAAATGCTATTACAATAACAACTTATCTTGATGGAACACAGCAAGAAACGAATACAAGTACTTCCTTACTAACTTTAGATAGTCCTATTTTAGGAGACGATCAATTTTACGTTGGCTTTTACACCTCAATGAATTATGATGCCGTTGAAATCTCTATTTCAAGTTTAGCTGGAGTAGCATCAACAACAAACATTTATGCAGCTGTAACAAATAGATTTTGTGAAGGACCTGAATTAACTTGTAACACGGCTACTCAACTTACCAAACCAAACTTTCCTGTTAGAGCTGTAGAGGAGCATACAGGAAATGGAGGGCTTTTAACACTGGGAAGCGTTAACAACATTAACAATGCTATCGATTCTGACACTTCAAACTATGCTTCTATAAACTTATTAGCTGGGGTAGCAGGTACAGCATCTATAGCTTATAAAAACGAAATTACCGATTATGCCGCTGATACTTTTGCTGGTTTTGATATTGAAAACACCACTCTTCTAAACACTCAATTGTTTGACGCCATTACTATTTCAACTTATTTAGATGGAGTACTTGTTGAATCAAAAACAGGTGCAACCGAGTTACTTCCTGTATATTCTGGATTATTGTTAACAGGAAGTCAATCTGTACGATTAGGATTCATAACCACAGCCCCCTTTGACGAAGTACAACTTTCTATAACACAAACTCTTTCTTTAAATTTAGGTAGTACCCGAATTTATGGAATGGTACTTCAATCTTTCTGCCCAGGAACAATTAATTGTGATGAACCTTACGTAATATCAAACCCCAGTAATTCGGTTATTATTAACAACGAAAATACAGGAACCGACGGTGTTGCTTGTATTGCTTGCGAAGTTGACAATGCCGTAAATGTTATATCTGAAGACAATTCTGATTATGCTCTTATAAACATTGTAGCTGGTGTAGCAGGAAGTGCTTCAATTTCAGTTCAAGATGTACTTGTTGATTACCCTGCTAGTACACAAGCTGGATTTGTGATTAGAGATACAAATGATTTACTTCAAGCAGACTTGTTAAATACACTCACCATCACAACTTATCTTGATGGCTTTCAACAAGAACAACAAACAGCAAACAACCTACTCGCTCTTGAAGCTCTAGGTTTAGTAAATATTACTCCAACTAGCACAGATAGTTTTTATGTTGTAGCTTTTGACACTAGCACTAGTTTTGATGAAGTTCAATTAACTGTAAACTCATTAGTTGCAGCAGTAAACTCAATTGAAGTTTACGGTGGATATATTGATGCTACTAGTACATCTTTTTGTCAACAAGCAGATATTGCTTTATTGAAAGAAGGTGTTTTTAATGACCTAGATAATGACGGATGTGCAAATCCAGGTGAAACAATTACATATACTTATACCGTAACCAATACAGGCAATGTTAGTATTACAAACGTTGAATTAACAGACCCTATTTCTCCTTCTCCTTTAACATTAGACTCTGGTGATACTGATGGTGATAACGAACTAGATGTTGACGAAACATGGATATACTCACTAGACTATATTATTACTCAAGATGATATTGACAATGGTTCTGTTACTGGTCAAGCTACTGTAACTGGAGTGAGCGCAGGAGGAACTAACGTAAGTGATCTATCTGACGATAACAGCATATTAGAAGACGATCCAACTATAGTTAGTTTATGCCAAACTGAAGATATAGCATTGATTAAACAAGGTACAATTAATGATGAAAACGGTGATGGTTGTAGCGATGATGGAGAAACTATAACTTTTTCCCTTTCTGTAATAAACACAGGAAACACAACACTAAATTCGGTAGTCGTAATCGACCCCTTAATATCAGTTTCTTACAGTTCAGGAGACACTGACTCAGATAATGAATTAGATGTTGATGAAGTGTGGATATACACAGGGTCTTATATTATTACTCCGCCTGATATCGCAAATACATCTGTAGAAAATCAAGCAACTGTACAAGCAAGTACCGTTTCCGGAGGTACAGTAACTGATGCATCAGACGACAACAGTATTTTAGAGGATGACATAACATCTATTGATTTATGTCAAGCACCAGATATCGCCATTGTTAAAACAGCTACTTTTAACGATGAAAATTCAGATGGGTGTAGTAATGTTGGTGAAACTATAACGTATACAATGACAGTTACCAACCAAGGAAATACTGGTTTAGTAAATGTAACTGTAAATGATCCTCTACTAGGTGGAGTTGTTACTCTAGATTCAGGAGATTTAAACACAAACAACACACTTGATGTAGGTGAAATTTGGATTTACACTGCTGATTACGCCTTAACACAAATAAATATTGATACTGGATCAATTACTAATCAAGCTACAGCTAGTGGAGAATCATCACTAGGCGTAATTGTTACAGATTTATCTGATGACAATAGTGTACTTGAAGACGACCAAACACAAACTACACTATGCCAATCCGATAGTATTGCACTTATTAAGACAGCCACTTTCAATGACGAAAATACTGATGGTTGTAGCGACGTAGGAGAAACAATAACTTACAACTTTACGCTTACAAACACAGGAAATACTACTATTACAAATGTAGTACTTACTGATCCAATGCTTGGTGGTACAATTACTCTTGCATCTGGTGACACTAACACTGACAATCAACTTGACATTAATGAAACTTGGAGTTATTCTGCTAATTATACTATTACTCAAGCTAACATTGATAATGGTTCAGTAAACAACCAAGCAACTGTTACAGGCACAAGTATTAGCGGTAATAATGTAAGTGATTTATCTGATAATGATAGTGTACTTGAAGATGATCAAACACAAACTACATTGTGTCAATCCGATGGTGTTGCACTTATTAAGACAGCCACTTTCAATGACGAAAATACTGATGGTTGTAGCGACGTAGGAGAAACAACAACTTACAACTTTACGCTTACAAACACAGGAAATACTACTATTACAAATGTAATTCTTACTGATCCAATGCTTGGTGGTACAATTACTCTTGCGTCTGGTGACACTGACAGTGACAATCAACTTGATATTAATGAAACTTGGAATTATTCTGCTAATTACACCATTACTCAATCTGATATTGATAACGGTTCTGTAAACAACCAAGCAACTGTTACAGGTACAAGTATCAGTGGTAATAATGTAAGTGACTTATCTGATAATGATAGTATTCTTGAAGACGATCAAACACAAACTACATTGTGTCAATCCGATGGTATTGCGCTTATTAAAACAGCTACTTTCAATGATGAGGATACTGATGGTTGTAGTGATATTGGTGAAACAATAACTTATAACTTTACACTAACCAACACAGGAAATACAAGCATTACAAATGTTGTTCTAACCGACCCTATGCTTGGTAGTACAATTACTCTTGCGTCTGGTGACACTGACAGTGACAATCAACTTGATATTAATGAAACTTGGAGTTATTCTGCTAGTTACACTATTACCCAAACTAATATTGATAATGGTTTTGTAAACAACCAAGCGACTGTTACAGGTACAAGTATTAGCGGTAATAATGTAAGTGACTTATCTGATAATGATAGTATTCTTGAAGATGACCAAACACAAACTACATTATGTCAATCCGATGGTATCGCGCTTATTAAAACAGCTACTTTCAATGATGAGGATACTGATGGTTGTAGTGATATTGGTGAAACAATAACCTATAACTTTACACTAACCAACACAGGAAATACAAGCATTACAAATGTTATTCTAACCGACCCTATGCTTGGTGGCACAATTACTCTTGCTTCAGGTGATACCGATAGCGATAATCAACTTGATTCTAATGAAACCTGGAACTACACTTCCAATTACGCTATTACACAAGCTGATATTAATAATGGCTCTATAAGTAATCAGGCAACCGTTACAGGTACGAGTACTAATGGAAATGATGTAAGCGATTTATCAGACAATGACAATATTCTTGAAGACGACCAAACTCAAACTACATTGTGTCAACCCAATAGTATTTCTCTTGAAAAAGTAAGCACCTTTAATGATACTAATGGAGATGGATATGCAAATGCTGGAGAAACAATAACATATAGTTTTATTGTATACAACACTGGTGCTACAACATTATATAACATTACTTTACAAGATAATTTGCCTGGTATTACCATCAACGGTAACACCATTCCCCAACTATTACCCGGTGAAGTAGATAGCACAACCTTTACTGCTATTTATGTTATAACTGAGCAAGACTTAGCAAATGAATCCGTCACTAATCAAGCCTTAGTTACTGCAGAGGATTCTTCTGGAGATTCAATTACTGATACTTCAGACGACCCAGAAAATCTAGATGATATTGATATTGATAATGATGGTGATCCAGATGACCCTACAATAACAGATTTACCTGTTGAAGAAATTGCTTTTGAAATTTTTAATGCTGTTTCTCCTGACCAAGATGGAGCAAATGACTTCTTCCGTATTAACGGTATTGAAAATTACCCTAATAATAATTTAAAGGTTTTCAACAGATGGGGTGTTTTAGTTTATCAAACTGATGCTTATGGAATTAATGGAAATTTATTTAGAGGAATATCTGAAGGACGTGCAACAGTTAGCAAAGATCAAAAACTGCCCACTGGTACGTATTTCTATATACTCACACGATGGAACTCCAACCAAGAAGCTATGACTAACAAAGGATATTTATATCTAAAAAGAAACTAAAAAGCGCTAAACCTAATGAAACATTATTCTATATTACTATTAATAATTATTAGTGTAAATGTGTGTTTTTCTCAACAAGATCCACAATACACTCAATACATGTATAATACTCAAGTTGTAAACCCAGGTTATATCGGTTCAAAAAATGCTCTTGGTTTAGGTTTACTATACAGAACACAATGGGCAGGATTTGAAGGAGCTCCAAATACTGGAACTTTTACTTTTAATATGCCTTTGGGTACCTTAAAACGAAACGCAATAGGGCTTTCTATTATTAATGATGAAATAGGTCCTTCTAACGAAACAGGTATTACAATAGATTATGCATACTCCTTAATTTTATCAGGACGTTCAAGAATATCCTTTGGTATTAAAGGAGGACTGAGTATACTAGATGTAGATTATTCTAAGCTGAATATATACGATGATAGCGATTGGCAATTTGCAGAAAACATTGATAAAAAAGTACAACCCCAAATAGGTGCAGGTATTTACTATAATAATGACAGACTCTACCTTGGGTTATCAGTACCTAATTTTTTTAATTCTAAACATTATAATTCAAACAGTACCAATAACAGTAATGAAGATGCTATAGCTATAGAGCGTTTGCATTATTTCTTAATAGCAGGTTATGTTTTCGATATTAGTGAAAACCTAAAATTTAAACCTGCAACAATGTTTAAATGGGTTAATGGGTCTCCTTTACAAGCTGATTTATCTGCAAATTTTTTATTCAACAATAAATTTACCCTTGGAGTCTCTTATCGATGGGACGCTGCAATTAGCGCCATGGCAGGATTTCAAATAACTAATCAGTTATTCTTAGGAATGGGATATGATTTTCAAACTACTGATATCGAAGACCACAGTAATGGTTCTTACGAATTCTTTTTAAGGTTTGACATCTTCAATAATCCTGAACGCATACTAACACCAAGATTCTTCTAAACTTTAATATCATGAAAAAGCATTATTTAATTTTCTACTTTTTATTTGCTTTGTTAAGCACCTCTGCTTTTGCTCAAATTGCATTGGTTGAAAAGGCAAACACAAAGTATAATACCTACGACTTTATAGATGCCCGAAAAATTTATTTAAAAGTCGTTGAAAAGAACTATGGATCAGCTGAAATTTATAGAAAGCTGGGAAACACATACTATTTTAACAGTAATTATTCAAAAGCTGCGAAATGGTATTATAATTTAATTGATCGATTTCCAAACGAAGCCCTTACAGTTGATTATTTTAGAGCGGCACAATGTTTAAAAAGTATCAACCAACCTGAAGAAGCTGAGAAACTCATGGAAATATATAGATTTAAGGGAGGAAAAATTACTTCTTTAGATTCTTATAAAAATGTCGCTGATACTTTATTTAAAAAAGGTGTACATGACAAACTTTTTGAAATAGAAAAAATTCCTGTTAATACAGAGTATTCAGATTTTGGACCAGCTTTTTATGGTGACAATATTGTCTTTGCTTCAAGTAGAAAAAATCCATCTTTATCAAAAGAACAGACCGATGAGCTTGCAGGATGGGATGAACAACCTTTTTTAAACTTATATCAGGTATCATTAGATAAAGACATGAATTTTGGAAAAGTAAAAGCTTTTAACAAAAACGTTAACTCTCCTTATCATGAATCTACTGCTGTTTTTACAAAAGATGGAAACACAATGTATTTTACTAGAAACAACTACTTAAATGGTAAAAAGAAAAGAGATAGAGATCATGTAGTTAGACTCAAAATATACAAAGCTACTAGAAATGGAAATTCTTGGGAAAACATACAAGAACTTCCTTTTAATAGTGATAACTACTCCGTTGGGCATCCAACTCTTAGTCCTGACGAAGATAGACTCTACTTTTCTTCTGACATGCCCGGTAGTTTAGGGATGTCTGATATTTGGTATGTAAAAATCTTAGGTGAAGATATTTATACAAGTCCTGTAAATCTTGGTAACAAAATTAACACGACTGAAAGAGAAACATTCCCTTTTGTAAGTGATGAAAACAATCTATACTTCTCAAGTGATGGGCATTCAGGTATGGGAGGTTTAGACATTTTTGTAACAAAACTTGAAGAAAATTCTCATGGAGAAGTTTCTACTTTTGGAGAACCTATAAACAGTCCAAAAGACGATTTCGGCTTCATTATAAAAGAAGATAGAATAGGATACTTTACATCTAATCGTGATGGTAAAGAAGGAAGCAAGAGCGACGATATTTATCAAATTTGGGAACGTTGTGAAATTACAATTCAAGGACCAGTAATGGATAAAAATACTGGCGAATTAATTCCAAATGCAGAAGTTACTTTAATAGATAGCAACAATAAAGAAGTCAAAACAGTTACTGTGGGCAATGATGCTACTTTTACTTTTCTATTAGACTGTCAAGAACAGTATACTTTGAGAGCAAAGAAAGAGAAGTATCACCCAAAAGAAAAAGTTATAGAAACTCCTAACAATCCTAAAACTATAAAAATGCCAATTAAGCTAAACATGCCTTTAGCTTTAGAGCTCTCTGACCCTTGTCCTCCAAATGATTTAGGATGTAGATTAACGTTACAACCTATCTATTTTGATTATGACAAATCTAATATTCGTCCTGATGCTGAAATTGAACTAGCTAAAATTCTGGCCGCATTAAAAGAATATCCTACTTTAAAAATTCATATTGAATCACATACTGATTCTAGAGGTAATGATTTATACAATTCAAAATTATCTGAAAATAGAGCACAGGCTACATTAAACTGGTTTCTTAAAAAAGGAATCGATATAACAAGGTTAACTGCAAAAGGATATGGAGAATCGGAACTTATTAACAAATGTAATAACCAAACTACGTGTAGTGAAGACGAACATCAGCTCAATCGTAGATCCATGTTTATAATTAAAGAATAAAACAATTTAAGAAAGCTCTTTTTGTTAAATATACGGCGGTAAAACTTCTTATCCTTGAGAAGTTTTACTGCTACTTTTATTTAATTCTACTATAAAATAGGAGCTAATAAACGAGCTACTCTTTCTGTAAAACGTATTAAAACAGGTCTGCTATTCCATTGGTTTAACTCTATTTTTTCGCTATCCTTTAAATCTTCCAAGAAAGCTTTTTTTAACTGACCTGCAAAATCTTTGTCATAAACCAACGCATTAATTTCAAAATTTAAATCAAAACTACGTTCATCTAAATTTGCTGTCCCTACAGAACAAACTAACTCATCAAATACCATAGTTTTTGCGTGTACAAATCCTTTTTTATATCTATAAACCTCTACTCCTATCTCTAAAACTTCTTTATAAAAAGAATTCGATACTCCGTTTACTAATTTCGAATCTGAAACACTTGGCACCAATAACTTTATAGAAACCCCACTCAAACTAGCTATTTTAAGAGCATCTAAAAAAGAAGCTCTAGGCACAAAGTATGGAGTAGTAATTAATATTTCTTTTTTTGATAACAGTATTGCTTGAATAAGTGCATACATAATATCTGGATGATCAGAATCAGGTCCGCTTGAAATTACCTGTACTAATTGCTTATACTCACTTACCTTTTCTTCGTTACTTACAGGGAAAAGCTCTTCTTCAACAACAACATTTTGATCAGCACAAAAATTCCAGTCTGCTAAAAAAACACGTTGTAAGTTTAAAACAGCTAGCCCTTCAATTTTTATATGTGTATCTCTCCAGTAACAATTAAATTTATTAGGATTAATATATCTTTCAGAAACATTAACACCACCTACAAAACCAACCTTACCATCTATAACAATAATTTTTCTATGATTTCGGTAATTAATTCTATTAGCTAACAATAACCATTTAATTTTGTAAAAAGGATATGCCTCTACCCCACTATCAATTAAAGATTTCACAAACGATTTTCGAATATCCTTACTTCCAAAATCGTCGTAAATAAAACGCACTTTAACTCCTTGTTTAGCCTTCTCTTTTAAAACCTCTCCTATTTCATTTCCTATAGTATCATTTTGATAAATATAATACTCAATATGAATATGGTTTTTAGCTGCTTTTAAAGCCTCAATAACTTCTGGGAATTTACGTTCTCCATTTAAAAGTAAACTAACTTTATTATTATTTGTTAAAACATTTTCTTTGTGTATAAACTTAGTTAAGTTATAAAAATGCCCTAAATGACTTTTGGAAGTTGATAACGTTGTTTCAGTATAGTTTTTGAGTTTTTCTTTAAGCTCAAAGAAAATACTCTTATCTACTTCAAGCTTTTTATTGTAAAGTTTATAAGTTCTATGATTTATTCCTACTGTTAAATAGATAATGATACCTCCTACAGGAAACAGAATCAGCAAAAACAAATAAGCTATTGCTTTAGGTGGTGTTGAAGTATTAATAATAATAACAGCAATTGTAGCAATAATAGCTATATATAAAATTATAAGTAGTGTAGTTATCAAAATAAAAGTATCTTTTTATGCTAAATATATTTAAAATATTAATACAAGTTAATTTTGAAAGTCAATATCTTATCTATAATTTTAACTCATAAAAACATTAATAAAAAATACACTAAACTTAAAAATAACACTATGAAAAAACTATTTTTTGGTATTCTAACTACCATAATTATATCTTGTAACAAATCTAAACCTGTTAACTACACATTGTTTACAGGGACTATTAAAAACGCTAATAGTAAAAGTTTAACAATTAAAAACAGTTCCAATGAAATTGTTCGAGAAATTAAAGTTTCTGAGAATGGAACTTTCTCCGACACTATTTTTAACACCAATGGATATTATAAATTTAGTGACGGAAAAGAATCTTCTTCTATGTTTTTAAAAGATGGTTATGAACTTCGTTTAAAGATGAACGCAAAAGAGTTTGACGAAAGTATTATATATACTGGTAAAGGTAGTGATGTCAATAATTTTATAGCTCAAAAATTTTTAATTAAAGAAAAAACAGGAACAACTCCAGAACTTTATTCTTTAAATGAAGAGGCTTACTTAGCTAAAATGGACGAACAAAAAAACACCTTAGAAAAATCTTTAGCAAACTTACCTCCTGATTTTGTAGAACAAGAAAAAGCAAATATAAAGTACGAATATATTGACCATGTAATAAAGTACCAACCTGCTCATGGTTATTTTACAAAAAATAAAGATTATAAAGTTTCTAAATCTTTTCCTGATGTTCTAAAAGGTTTAGACCTCAATAATGAAGAGCATTATAAATTATTCAATACCTACAAAGGTATAGTAGGCTATAACTTTTCCACTTCAGCTAGAGAAAAATCTGAAAAAGAAAACATTTCATTTGAAACCGCAGCTTTACAACTAATTAAAGAATCAAAAAGTAAAGTTATTAGCAATAATTTACTTGCTAATTTATCTCGTCAAGTATCTGTGAGCAATCCAAATGCAGAAGAACTGTACAATGGAATCATAGAACTTTCTACAGATGAAACTTTAAAAGAACAATTAACAAAACAGTTTAATAAAATTCAAAAATTAACAAAAGGAAAAATATCTCCAATATTTGTAGACTATGAAAACAATACAGGTGGAGCAACCTCCTTAACTGACTTAAAAGGAAAATATGTATATATTGACATATGGGCCACTTGGTGCCAACCATGTAAAGCAGAAATTCCTTTTTTAAAAGAAGTAGAAAAGAAATATCATGATAAGAATATTGAATTTGTGAGTATTTCTATTGATGCAGAAAAAGATCATGATGCATGGAAACAAATGATTAGAGACAAACAATTAACGGGAGTTCAATTAATGGCAGACAATAACTGGAACTCAAAATTTATCACTGAATATGGAGTACAAGGAATTCCTCATTTTATTCTAATCGATCCTTCTGGTAAAATTGTAAGTTCTTACGCTCCTAGACCTTCTGATAAAAAATTAATCGAGTTATTTGATGAGCTAAAAATCTAATTACCGATCAACTAAAAAAACAAAATTTCAATACCAAAAAAACCTTAACTCTTTACGAATTAAGGTTTTGTTTTTTCAGTACGGGCGGAGAGACTCGAACTCTCACACCTCACGGCACTAGATCCTAAGTTTAGACTAGCGCTTTAAACAAACTCAATCAACTGATATACAACATTTTAAAAACAGCTAGATTGATTAATAATATTATTTAGTGTACTTTTAAGTGTACCAAACAAATATATCAAATTATAACTTAACTCATTGCTATTAATATAATTACCAGTCTTTTCGTCTAACAACTTAGCTAAAAACCTTACTTCTATTACGGTTTTCCATAAGTATATTAAAGACATAAACATTATTTTTAGGAAGTTAATGGATAAGACATAATTACAACAAATACTAATTAAACCTCATTACTAATAAATGGAATTACAAAAAGAAATTGTTGATTGGTTAAAAACTTTAAGAGGTTGGCAAACCGAGTTAGCTTATCAAATTCTCACAAAAAAAATAACTGAAGAAGACTTATCTAATTTAGTACAAATGTTAAAGTCAAATTCAGAGTTCCCGAATAAAGAGTTTCCGAATTTTTTAAATACAGAAAATAATACTCAAATTAGACTTTTAGCCTTAGAATCGATAGAAAATATTGAAAATCTTGCACCTCGCAATCCTTTAAACTTTGACAAAGATAAAAACCTTACTGTGATTTATGGTTCAAATGGATCTGGAAAAACAGGGTACACAAAAATCATTAAAAAAATAAGTGGCAAATCTCATGCAAAATCACTAAAACCCAATGTATTTAATCCCCAATCAAATGGAAAGTGTGTAGTTAAATATTCTATTGATAATAATGACCATGAAGTACAATGGGCAATTGCTGATGCACAAATTTCAGATTTAGGAACTATCGATGTTTTTGACACATCAACAGGTAACAACTATATTGAAGAAGCAAACGCAACAACTTACACTCCGAATTTCACAAAGTTATTCAAAGCATTATCTCATTACTATTCAGTTATACAACGCAAATTAGAGTCCGAAAAATTAGGATTGGTAAAAACATTACCTAAAGTACCTAACGAACTTGCTTCAACTGAAAAAACCAAGCTATACAATTCATTAAATAAATCACACTCTAAAGAGTTTATTGAAAAAAACTTTACTTGGGATAAAGAAAAAGAAAAGATTAGATTAGAATTAGAGCAAAGACTAAAAGAAAAAGATCCTTCCAAAACAGCTACAGCCCTAAGAAAACAAAAAAATGAAATTGACAAAGTCATTAAAGAAATATCTAAAGCTTTTGAAGTTGTGAATAATGATGCATTTAATAAGATTAAAGCATTAAAAGATGATTCTATTAATAAACGTAAAATTTCACAGCAAAGTGCTTTAGCTATAGCAAATAATTCTAAACTAGATGGAGTTGGAAGCTCCGTTTGGATAGCTCTTTGGGAAGCAGCTAGAAATTTTTCTACACAGGAAGCTTATAAAAAAGAGGACTTCCCTAAAGTAGCTGATAATTCAATATGTGTTCTTTGTCATCAATCTCTAGATAAACTTGCTCAAGAAAGGCTAACATCGTTTGAATCTTATGTAAAAAGTTCACTAGAAAAAGAGGCTGTTGCAGCAGAAAAAAAATATTCAGAAAGAATAAATAGTCTCCCTGAAAGGTTAGAAAAGGAAGTATTATCAACAAAATGTGCAGCAGCAAATCTAAATGAAGAATGGCTAACTTGTTTAGATACTATTTGGGAACAAATAAAAACTCAAACTAATTCAATAAAGAACAATTCTGAAACAACTATTGATAGTAAGTACATTCTAGATAACATTGAAATATTAAAATCAATAGCCAAACAATATGAGGAATCCGCAGAGCAATTTGAAAAAGATGCAAAAGAATTTGACCGACAAAAGGCATCTAAAGAACTCTTGGAGCTAAATGCTCAAAAATGGTGTTTTAATCAAATTGATGAAATTCATAAAGAAGTAAGCCGTTTAAAAAAGACGTCTGAACTTGATAATTGGATTTCGCAATGTAATACTCGAGCTATTACTACTAAGTCCAGCCAAATTTCTGAAACTGCAATAACAGAAGAATATGTAAAAAGATTTAATGCAGAATTAACCGCTTTGAACGCTAAAAAAATAAAAATAGAATTAGTAAAAGAAAAAGCTACAAAGGGCACTATTACTCATTCTTTAAAACTCAAAGGAATTAATGGATATAAACCTTCTGAAGTTTTAAGTGAAGGAGAACATAGGATAATTGCATTAGCAGCATTCCTTGCTGATGTTACTGGTGGCAATAACAATAATCCATTTGTGTTTGATGACCCAATTTCATCACTGGATCAGCGATTTGAAGAAAAAACAGTTGAAAGATTACTTGAACTATCAAAAACTCGACAAGTAATAATTTTCACACATAGATTAAGTCTTTTAGGTCAATTGAATGAAAAATGTGATTCCAAATCAATTAAAGTAATTGGTATTCGAAAAGAAAGTTGGGGAGCAGGTGAAATTGGTTCAACACCTCTTTTTGCAAAAAAAACAATTCCTGCACTAAATAAACTAAAAGATGAAAGGCTCGCTAGAGCAAAAAAAGTATTTAAAGAACATGGAAGTGAAGAGTATTACCCCCTTGGAAAAGCATTATGCAGTGACATCAGAATTCTTGTGGAACGCATTGTAGAAATTGACTTTTTAGCTGATGTTATACAAAGATATAGAAGATCAGTTAATACAAAAGGTAAGGTAGGAAACTTAGTAAAAATTAAACAAGAAGATTGCGACATGATAGATGAGTACATGACAAAATATTCTTCATTTGAACACAGTCAACCAGAAGAATCACCTGTCGAAATTCCAGAACCTGAAGAATTAGAAAACGATATTAAAACATTATTGGACTGGCTAAACGAATTTAATAAAAGGAAAAATTAAAAAAATGGTAACAAAACCTATACGCAATACCCACGGAATACTGTACATAACCAAACCTTAACCCTAAATAATGAAAGAAAACAAGCTTTTATATGCTATAGAGCAATTCATTTCTCTTAATGAAAACGAAAGAAAATTATTCTTCAAAGTTATAGGTTCTGAACAAGAAAGCTCTTCTGAAAGTTTATTGCCACCAGAATTTACCGAAAAAGCTCTATACAATAAACTTGTTAAAACACACAACGATAAAGTTGCTAAAAAACTAAATAGGTTAAAACAAGACCAAAAGAAAACACCCCCTAACAAACAAGTACTTACACTAAAACACACGCTAGATTATAAATCTAGCTTCCATAAAAACACAAAAACTTGAAAATCAAGCAGATATAGCAGTAAAATTATAATCTTGAGCTCTCAATTTTATACATTTCTGTGTACTTTTTCGTGTACTTTTGTGTACTTTTCCGTGTACTCTTTTAAAATTTGACATAAAAAAAACGTTTTAGAAAAATCTAAAACGCTCATTTTTAATTCAGTACGGGCGGAGAGACTCGAACTCTCACACCTCACGGCACTAGATCCTAAGTCTAGCGTGTCTACCAATTCCACCACGCCCGCGTACTTTTGAAATTGTGGATGCAAATATAAACAATACTTGTAAACTACAAAGAAGAAGTATACTATTTTTCTTATTTTTGATGCTAATTAATATACAACACATGCAAAACGTAAAAGATTACATAGCTCAACATAAAGATCGTTTTATTAATGAGCTTATCGATTTATTAAAAATTCCGTCAGTAAGTGCTGATCCAGCATATAATCAAGATGTATTAAATACTGCTGATACTGTTAAAGAAAGTTTAGAAAAAGCTGGGTGTGATAAAGTAGAAATTTGTGAAACTCCTGGATACCCTATCGTATATGGAGAAAAAATAATAGATCCAAACTTACCTACTGTATTAGTTTATGGTCATTATGATGTACAACCTGCAGACCCTATCGATTTGTGGACATCTCCTCCTTTCGAACCAGTTATTAAAAAAACAGATATACACCCTGAAGGAGCTATTTTTGCTCGTGGTGCTTGTGATGACAAAGGTCAAATGTATATGCATGTAAAAGCATTAGAGTACATGACACATACAGGAAACTTACCTTGTAATGTGAAGTTTATGATTGAAGGTGAAGAAGAAGTTGGTTCTGAAAGCTTAGCGTGGTTTGTTCCTAGAAACAAAGAAAAACTAGCCAACGATGTAATTTTAATTTCTGATACGGGAATGATTGCTAACGACATACCTTCTATCACCACTGGTTTACGTGGATTAAGTTATGTTGAGGTTGAAGTAACGGGACCTAATAGAGATTTACACTCTGGTTTATATGGAGGTGCAGTAGCAAACCCTATCAATATTTTAACACAAATGATTGCTTCTTTACACGATGAAAACAATCATATTACCATCCCTGGATTTTATGATAAAGTAGAAGAGTTATCTCGTGAAGAGCGTGATGAAATGGCAAAAGCACCTTTCTCATTAGAAGACTATAAAGCTGCTTTAGATATTAACGATGTTCACGGAGAAGCTGGTTATACTACTAACGAACGTAACTCTATCCGCCCTACTTTAGATGTTAACGGAATTTGGGGTGGATACACTGGTGAAGGCGCTAAAACTGTAATTGCTTCTAAAGCATACGCAAAAATTTCAATGCGTTTAGTACCTGGGCAAGAATGGGAAGAAATTACTGAATTGTTCAAAAAACATTTTGAAAGCATTGCTCCAAAATCAGTTAAGGTAGAAGTAAAACCACATCATGGAGGGCAAGGATATGTAACTCCGATTGATAATATTGGATATCAAGCAGCAAGTAAAGCCTACCAAGAAACTTTTGGAGTTACTCCAATTCCACAGCGTAGTGGTGGAAGTATTCCTATTGTTGCTTTATTTGAACAAGAATTAAAAAGTAAAACTATTTTAATGGGATTAGGATTAAATTCTGATGCAATTCACTCTCCAAATGAACATTTTGGTGTATGGAATTACTTAAAAGGAATAGAAACCATTCCGTATTTCTATCAATATTTTACTGAGTTATCAAAATAATTCAATCTCAATAACATTAATAAAATAGCCTTGAAAGAGTTTCAAGGTTATTTTTTTGCGTTATTTTTCAACTCTACATTTGTAGAATTAAAATTTATCTCTACATTTGTAGAGTTAATTCTAATTTTGTAGAGATGCAATTATCAAAAACCGAAGAACAAGTAATGCAGTATTTATGGAAATTGAAAAAAGCTTTTATGAAAGATATTTTAGCTGAATTTCCCGAACCGAAACCTGCAACAACCACCGTTGCAACCTTATTAAAAAGGATGAAGGACAAAGGTTTTGTAGATTATAAACTATACGGAAAATCAAGAGAGTATTTTCCTAAAGTTAAAAAATCAGATTACTTTTCGAAGCATGTAAACGGATTGATTAAAAACTTTTTTAACAATTCTGCGAGTCAATTTGCTTCTTTCTTTACTGAAAAAACAGATTTATCAGTTTCTGAACTAGAAGATTTAAAAAAGATTATTGATCAACAAATAAAAAAGCAACAATAATGATAACATATTTTATCAAATCAGGGATTTGTTTAGCGCTGTTGCTTGCCTTTTATCACTTGATATTAGAGCGAGAAAAAATGCATCAATTCAACCGATTTTATCTGTTGGGTAGCGTGTTGTTTTCCTTTTTAGCTCCATTGTATAAAATATATATTGAAGTTACCCCACAAGCTTCCGAACTATTTGTTCCAATGATTGTTGACAGCAACACGGCAACAGAGATTGTTACTTCTCAAACACAAGAAATAGATTATATGCTATATCTAGCCTTTGCTTATACAATAATTGCTTTGATTCTTTTGGTTCGCTTTATAAAAAATCTGGTGAGCATTTATCTCAAAATTAAACATCATCAAAAAATTAAAAAAGAAAAAGCTACCATCATCTTGGTTGATGACGCTATTAGTCCACATACATTTTGGAACTACATTTTCATTAACAAAGAAGAGTACAATTCAAATAAGATTGAAACTGAACTTTACACACACGAATTAACACATGCCTTACAAAAACACACG
Organism: Tenacibaculum ascidiaceicola; assembly: GCF_047470925.1. Lineage (NCBI taxonomy): Bacteria > Pseudomonadati > Bacteroidota > Flavobacteriia > Flavobacteriales > Flavobacteriaceae > Tenacibaculum > Tenacibaculum ascidiaceicola. Next base: position 101,528 of record NZ_JAZKJP010000013.1, on the reverse strand, counting down.
TTTGATGTATTACTTATTGAGTTTTTACAGGTGATTTTTTGGATAAACCCTACGTTTATATTCCTTAAAAAAGCTATTAAATTAAACCATGAATTTTTAGCTGATAACAAGGTAATTACAATTCATAAAAATACTACCGAGTACCAATATTTACTATTAAATAGAGCTGCTTGGAACAACGATTATTACTTGGCCAGTAATTTGAATTATTTATTAACTAAAAAAAGATTACTAATGATGACAAAACAAAGTTCTCGTACCAAAATCTTACTAAAAAAACTGGCAGTAATACCGGTACTAGCTGGATTTACATTACTTTTTGCCGAAAGAGTAGAAGCCTATGAAAGCGCAAATAATATCGAGTTTTTAGATGCTGTTATTGAGAAAAAAACAAAAGAAAACCTTTTTATTGCTTCAATTGAAAGGGACGACAACCATGTTCATTTAAAATGCTACAATTGTGAAAGATGGTCAGGACTAGAAATCCCTTTAAATAAAGAATATACTATTACAGATTGGGGATTTTCAACAGATAAACACGTAGAAATTGCAAAATACGCTTTTACCATTAAAGCAACAGAAAAAGAAGTTATTTTAAAAGGAATAAAAAATATTTCTTGGAATAGCATAATACCTCCTTTAAACAACAAAAAATATTTCTTTAATCAACAAGGTTCTCTAGAATACAAAAAAGATAATTTAGAAGAAGTAATTAAGCAATATGTCAAATTAGAAGCTCCAACCCTATTTATTGATCAAAAAACTAACAACTATTACCTAAATAACAGATTAATAAATATTGATAATATCAGAAGTGAATTTCTTAAAGAAACAAAAGGTGAAAAATCAAATTTAAAAATTTTTACTACAGGAAAAGTTTTAATGTCTCTTATAAAAACTATTCGTGAGAAACTGAGTAAAAAATATTTGGATGAGATTGTGTTAACTAATAGTCTTTCATATTTATATGAGGATGGAATTTCTATTAAAACTTCAAAAATTGAATATGATTCAATTCCAGCATTAAAAAGAATTGTTAACCGTAAAAATGAGACTTTTACTTATACAACAAAAGATGGTAGAGAAATTACTAAAAAGATATCTGAATTAACTGAAGAAGAAAAGAAAATACTACCACCACCTCCACCTCCAGTTAAATTAAAACAGAAGACTTTATCTAATAAACTATTCCAAGATTTTAAAAACACTAAAAAGTATGCCATTTGGATTGACGGAAAAGCAGTCAACAACAATGTTTTAAATAGTTATAAAAACACCGACTTTTATAACTACACTGGAAGTTTTGTTCACAAAAATGCAAGAAGTAAGCGTTTTCCTCAAGAGTATCAATATCAGTTAAACACAAAAGAATACATACAAAAAATCAAAAAACAGTTACCACCTCCTCCTTCAAAAAATAAAAAGAACGTTAATTCCGAGAAAAAATTAGGGTGGATAGTAGGTAATAAAGCACACGAGATTAACATACTTAATAAATCAAATGAAAAACTTAATGTATTTGATATAATTAGTCATGATAAAATTTTAAATAATTATACTATCAAAAGATATTTTTTAAACAACAAAGAAGTTCCAGAGCAACACCTTAAAAAAATAGACTACTTGAATTTGGAAACTACAAGGATGAAAAAGATAAGCGATGAAGAAATTAACATATACATAACCACAAAAAACTAATTTTGTTAAAAGCCTCTTAAATGAGGCTTTTTTTGTAACAGAACCCTAAATAACTCGTTATTAAACTATAAGCTTATTTTATGTTAAAACGATTTTTCCTTCTTTGTTCTGGAGCTGATTTAGATTTGCTACAAAAATGTGCTAATGGAGAGCAAAATAAATATGCGGGTATTGGTGCTACAGTTTTCTTCACTGCACTTATGGCAACTATTGCCTCTGCTTACGCTTTGTATACTGTTTTTGACAATATGTATACTTCCGTTTTCTTCGGAATTGTTTGGGGGTTGTTAATTTTTAATTTAGATAGATTTATCGTTTCTACCATTAAAAAAAGTGAATCTAAACGAAAAGAACTTATACAAGTACTTCCTAGATTATTATTAGCAATGATTATTGCTATCGTAATCTCTAAACCGTTAGAATTAAAAATTTTTGAAAAAGAAATCAACCAAGTGTTATTGACTGAAAAAAACCAGATGACATTAGACAACAAAACTCAAATTGCGCAACAATTTACTCCTGAAATAGATAAAATAAATACTGAAATCGCTTCATTAAAAAACGAGATTATCTCCAAAGAACAGGAAGTCAATGCACTTTATGAAACTTATATTGCGGAAGCTGAAGGCAGAAAAGGGACAAAACTCCTTGGTAAAGGTCCTGTTTATAAAGAAAAGAGAGACAAGCATGATAAAGCTTTACAGGAATTAACTCAATTAAAAGCTAATAATTCTGAGAAGATAAAAGCCAAAGAAGAGGCTATTAGTAATTTAACTCAGCTACAAAAAGAAACTGAAAGTGAAACACAGCCTATTATCTCTAACTTTGATGGATTAATGGCTCGTGTTAATGCTTTAAACAAATTACCTTGGCTACCTTCTTTCTTTATCTTCCTATTATTTTTAGCTATTGAAACTGCTCCAATTTTTACCAAACTTATCAGTTCAAAAAGCGAGTACGATTTCAAATTAGAAAACCAAGAATCTTTAGTTAAAACTTGGATTCAACAACAAGTACATCAAAGAGAAGCTATTTTACAAACCGATAAGGATCTTAACGATAAAGTTTATTCCGATTTAAAAACTGAAAAAGAACTATACAATTACAAACAAAAAATGGCTCGTAACTTAATGAAATTACAAACCGATTCATTTTATAAGAATCAACAGGATATACTATAAAGCTATCGCTATAGAATTTTTAACTTCACCAATTGTAAAAACACTTCGAGTGTTACCAACATGTTTTAACGCAGTAAGCTTATTTACTATAAAATCTCGATAAGCATCCATATCCTTCACATAAACTTTTAAAATATAATCATAATCTCCACTTACGTGGAAGCATTCTGTTACCTCTTCTAATCTATTAACTTCCTTTTCAAAAACTGTTATATGATCTTTATTATGTTTCTCTAACTGAACATGACAAAAAACTAAAAATGACTTTTCAATTTTGTTTTTATTCACCAAAGCAACATATTGCTTAATAACCTTTTCTTTTTCTAACTTCTTTATACGCTCATAAACCGCAGTTACAGATAACCCTAACTGTAAAGACAGTTGTTTTGTCGTTTGCTTACTATCTGTTTGAAGTAACCCTAGTAACTTCTTATCTATCTTATCTAATTTCATCTGAAAAAAAATCTACATTTATTACACCTTTTACTACTATCACCAAATAAAAAACCAATTATAGATACAAAATTAGCATAATAATCTATAAAACACACTTCTTATTGATTTTTAAACAATTAAAACTGAATTTAGTAGTCTACTAATAATTAACCTTAATCAATTATGAAATTTAAACCTGCAAACAACATACAAGACCTTCAATATTTTGGAGAATTTGGTGGTGTTAACCCATCTATATCAGACTCTTCAACCTATACTTTTTTATCAGCAAAAACCATGTTTGATACTTTTGAAGGAAATACAGATGGTTGTTATTTATACTCTCGTCACTCATCTCCTTCAAACTTATACCTATCCGAAGCTTTAGCAGCTATGGAAGGAACTGAGACAGCCAATGTTTCTGCAACAGGCATGGGAGCCATTACTCCCACCATCTTACAAATATGCGAAGCTGGAGATCATATCGTTTCGAGCAGAACTATTTATGGAGGAACTTATGCTTTTTTAAAGAACTTCACTCCTCGAATGGACATAGAGACTTCTTTTGTTGATATTACAAAAATAAGTGTGGTAGAAGCTGCTATTACACCAAAAACCAAAATGATATACTGTGAAACAGTAAGTAACCCATTATTAGAAGTTGCTGATATTAAAGCGCTATCAACCTTAGCTAAAAAACACAATTTACAATTAGTTGTTGATAACACATTTTCTCCACTATCAATTTCACCTGCTCAGTTGGGAGCTGATATTGTTATTCACAGCCTAACAAAATTTATCAATGGTTCTTCAGATACTATGGGAGGGGTTATTTGTGGGACTACAGATTTTATCAATTCTCAAAAAAGTGTAATTGATGGCGCAAGTATGTTATTAGGAGCTTCTATGGATTCAATGCGAGCTGCTTCTATCTTAAAAAACCTTAGAACTTTACATATTCGTATAAAACAGCACAGTAAAAATGCTAGTTATTTAGCTGAAAAATTTGAAGCTGACGGGTTAAAAACTGTGTACCCCGGATTAAAATCACATCCTTCTCACGAAGTTTTCAAATCGATGATGAATGAAGAATACGGTTTTGGAGGAATGTTAACTATAGATACTGGTTCTTTAGAGAAAGCTAACGCTTTAATGGAACTAATGCAAGAAAGAAACTTAGGGTATTTAGCTGTAAGTTTAGGTTTTTACAAAACCTTATTCTCTGCTCCTGGCACTTCAACATCTTCAGAAATTCCTTTAGATGAACAAACAGAAATGGGATTAACCGATGGGTTAATTCGTTTTTCAATTGGTTTGGACAATGACATTGAACGCACCTATCAGATGATGAAAGAGTGTATGAAGGAAATTGGCGTGTTGTAAACACCTTTAATTTATATTTCTAAACTTGTCATTTTAAACAGTGTAAAAACTATTGATTTCTTTTACATTGTTTAAAGTGACATTTTTGTTTATTTATCATTTCTTTTCAATTTTTCTTAAAGAAACCCATCAACTTATTCTATTTGTGTAATTCTATACAAAATCGTAACATTACAAGCCGAAAAAAAACCATAGATGCGAGACGAAAAAAATTTATCTGAAATTCAAATAGAAGAACAAAAAATAATTGATAACAAAGAGTTGAATATTTGGGAAGCTTTAATTCCTGTAATTATTTTAATGGGGTTATTAGCTTATAATATTTTTTATGCAGATGGCGCATGGTTAGGAGATTATTCAAATCAATATATTTTATTGATGGGAGGAGTAATTGCAGCAGTAGTAGGCTTTTTAAATAAAGTTTCTTTACAAAGAATGGCTGCAGAAATATGGGAAAACTGGAAAAGTGTTTTTGTCCCTATTATGATTTTATTTTTGGTTGGAGCCTTAGCTGGAACCTGGTTAGTAAGCGGAATTATCCCTGCAATGGTTTATTATGGCTTACAAGTACTAAGTCCTGAAATATTTTTACCTGCCTCAGTAATTATTGCTGCAATTATATCAATTGCTACCGGTAGTTCTTGGACAACTTCTGCGACAGTAGGTATTGCGTTGGTTGGAATTGGAAGTGCGTTAGGTATTCCATCGGGTATGATTGCAGGAGCCGTTATCTCTGGTGCTTATTTCGGTGATAAAATGTCACCACTATCAGATACTACTAATTTAGCTCCTGCAATGGCTGGCACAGACTTATTTACTCATATTAAATATATGGGATATACCACTGTTCCTACCTTTATAATTACTCTTTTAGTATTTACCATTTTAAGTAGTACTATTGATACGACTGGTAATGCAGATGTTAGCAATTTATTAGCTTCAATTAAAAACACTTTTCATATTTCACCTTGGTTATTTATAGTTCCTGCCGTAGTAATTGTTATGATTTTATTAAAAACTAAGCCTTTGGTGGCTTTAGGTACTGGTGTAATATTAGCAGGTGTTTTTGCTTTTATCTTTCAAGCTGATGTACTAGTAGGTTTAGCTGAATCGAAGTTTCAATCAATTATAAATGCAATTTTAACTGACACTCAAATACAAACTGACAATGAAAAGTTAACAGAACTATTCAGTTCTGGCGGAATGAATGGTATGTTATGGACTATCTTTTTAATTATCTGTGCTATGGTTTTTGGTGGTACTATGGATGCTATAGGTGCCTTAGCTAAGCTTACCAAAGCCTTATTATCGGTAGCAACTTCAGTTTTTGGGTTATTCGCTAGCACTGTTATTAGTTGTTTAGGTTTAAATACGATTGCTTCTGATCAATATTTAGCAATTGTTATTCCAGGTAAAATGTTTAAAAAAGCATATGAAGACAAAGGGTTAGCCCCTGAAAACTTAAGTAGAACCTTAGAAGATTCTGGTACTGTTACTTCGGTTTTAATTCCTTGGAATACTTGTGGAGCTTACCAATCAGGAGTTTTAGGTGTTGGTGTTGGAGAATATTTTATCTATGCTGTTTTTAATTACTTAAGTCCAATTATGACTTTACTTTTTGCAGCATTTAGAATTAAAATTAGACAATTAGCTAAAAAATAATATTCAAGTCTTTAAATAAAGTGAGACTTATTTTTTATGATTATAAAAGCTCAAATAAAAGACGCTAAATTACTAACGGAAATCGCTATAAGCTCGAAAGCATACTGGGGGTACTCCAAAGAACAAATGGAACTTTGGAAAGATGACCTAACAGTCACCCCTAAAACTTTTGCCGATTGTAATATTTATAAATTTCAAGTTAACGATATTACAGCTGGTTTTTACGTTTTATATCGAGCTAATATTAGAACAAGTTTTTTAGATTTTTTATTTGTTACTCCTAAGTTTATAAACCAAGGTATAGGTTCTAAACTACTCGAACATGCAAAAAAATCTTGTATAAGTGGTTCTTGCGCTGTTTTAAATGTTTTATCAGATCCAAATTCAGATGCTTTTTATTTAAAACATGGTTTTGAAATAATTGGTAAACGAGAGAGCAGTATTAAAGGGCGTTTTTTATCTGAAATGGAGCTATATTTTCCTGAAAATATGTAAAAAAATTGATACAATTAAAAGTATCCAAGGAGTTCCATGTAAAAACACATCAAACCAATCCATAAATTGCATAGCGTGTTCTCCTGAAAAAGCATTTCCTCCTGCTATCCATTTTAGTTTACCTACAATATGTGGTGGTCTAAAAGGTGCTAATCCTAAGGTTAAGCTTGTTATTAAAAATAACTTCCAGTTTTGTCGTAATTTCTCTTTCATATTATATAAACCAGTTCCACACTACCCCAAAACGAATTACAAAATCTCTATACGGATAGTTCGGTGCTGAAAAATAATTCTTTTTAAGTACAAAAGAGCTAATGTTATCTGCTTTAAAGTAAATTCGAGTTCTACGAACCCTTGCATTAAAAAACAAATCTACCGTTGGATATCCTATTTCCGTATCGTTTTGTAAAGTAAACTCAGCTAACAAAGGGTTATACGCATTCGCTTTATATTCTGAAAAATACTTAAATGTAGCTCCCATTTGCACTAACAAAGGTTTTCCTTTAAACCATTCATCAGTATAATAAAGTGTGTTACGAGTAACAAATTCTGGAACCCTAAAAACACTGTTTCCACTTGCTACTTTTTGATACATTAAAGTGTTATCTAAAGCAAACTTTCCGAAAGTAAACTCTTTAGAGGCTTTTGCTTTTAAATAATTAACATCTCCTGAAAATTGTTTCGGTTGACCATTTTCATCAAAATATGTATAATTACTAATATTGGTGATATCTACAGATGCATTTCCCCATTTAGAATCTATAACTCCTCCTAAAGAACGTGTTCCTATCTGAGAAAAATTATTCTCCCAATTATAATCATCATAACTACTTTGATGCAATAAAAAATTAAAATTGGGTGATTTGTTACTTATTCCTACCCTACCTTTTACAGTAAGTACACTATCTTTCTTATAAAAAGCTTCTCCAGAAAGGCTATTTCCAGATAAACGTCCGCTTCCAGGTGTAAGACTTCCAGAAGCATTTACATGGAAGTTTCCAATTCTTCCATTCCAATCAGCTCCAAAAGAAATTGCATCTCCCTTTAGCTTATTCTTTGTAATTCCAACCGTATTATTCTGTAAGTTTTCATACCCATATGTATAATTTGATAATTCTGTTTTTACACGAAATTTACCTAATACATATTTTGAGTTAAAATCTATAAAGAACTGATTGTTGTATAACAAATAAATAGTCTTGTTATTTATGTTACTTGAAATATTTGCATTACCAAACATATCTGAAGCTGTACCTTCATTAAATCGATAAAACTTAGAATCTCTAGTAAATGAATGCCCCAATTTTAAATTAGAAAAATCTTTTTGACTTACACTATCTTTTGAAGATAATAGTTTAAAAGTATGTTCAAAATACAATCTTTTAGCATCTAAAGTACTTTCGGCACTATTCAAATTCACATCCATCCTACCTCTATTTCCGCTAAAGTTAGGATCATCTGCTAAAAATGCCTCTAAAGAAGTTTCTGTCAATCCTCCATTTTCTTGATTAAAAAAATCTTGATTTACAGCATGTCCTCTAATTGCATATTGCCCTTTTGGTGTTTCATAACTAAAACTTACTCTAAAATTACCCGTACTTGACAAAGAGCGTCTATAAGTCCCTAATGAACGAAGCCCCTTATATGCTATTGCAAGGTTAAATCGTTTGGAAAAATTTGTCGTAAAAAGCGCATCTAGAACCTGTCCTTGCTCCAAACCAGTACGGTACATGATTTCTGTTGTAGGTGTGGGTACATGATAATAACTCACATCTTCAATATCAAAATAATTGAACATTTTTGCTCTAAAACCTATATCTGGAAATTGTGAAATATTAGTAAAATCGTATCCTAAGTTATTAAACGTTTGTCCTTGATTATGAAAAGCTAGTAATTCAAAATTATCCTTTCTTAAGAAGTTAAACTTATATTCTTTTTTAATTGTTAATGTGGTATCTACTATTGTAGTATCATTTTTATGCGAAATAATTTTATAATCGGTATACTTAGTTTTTCCACTAAGCTTTACATTAATTTCACTATCAGGTAATGAATCCATATTTTGATTAAGTCCTCCTCTACCTCTTCCAAAGCCTCCATCAATTGTTCTTATTTGGGCAAAAATTACCTGAACACTTATCAAACAAAAAAATACTAAGAAATTTTTCTTCATAGCAACAAAAGTAAAATAATTTAACGACAAAAATCACGATTAATTTCTTTGAAATCTGTTAATTTGTAGCATGTTGCAATTAAATTATAGCGGTTGTAAATTTGAAGCAGGAACAGATGAAGCTGGTAGAGGCTGTTTATCAGGACCTGTTGTGGCTGCTGCCGTTATTTTACCCGACAATTTTCAACATGAGCTATTAAACGACTCTAAACAAATTTCAGAAAAAAAACGACAAAAACTTCGACCTTATATTGAAGAACATGCTCTTTCATATGGAGTCTCTTTTATACATCAAGAAGAAGTTGATGAATTAAACGTATTACAAGCATCTATTACTGGAATGCATCGTTCAATAGAACAATTATCTATACAGCCAGAATTTATTATTGTTGATGGAAACAAATTCAAACCATTTGAAGAAATCCCACATCAAACCATTGTAAAAGGAGACGCTAAATTTATGAGTATAGCAGCTGCTTCTGTACTTGCAAAAACTTATCGTGATGAGTATATGGTAAAAATTCATCAAGAGTTCCCTCAATATAATTGGCAAAAAAACAAAGGATATCCTACTAAAGAACACCGCGAAGCTATACGTCAATTTGGCGCAACTCCTTACCACCGAAAATCATTTAAATTGTTACCTGAACAATTAAAATTGAAACTTTAATTTTTCTATTTTTGTCTTCCAATTTTTTAGAAGATGATTAAAAGAACTCGTACCGAAATTAACAAGTGTATTATTCACAAAGTAGCTAACAAATACAATAGCGGACAAAATGCTTTTTCAGAAAGTTTAGTTCGTTTTGATGAAGAAAGCTACGAATTATTGCTTCCTTTTTTATTAAAACCTTTCGGGTCTGTTACGCAAAGTTACCGTTTTAGTCATCATGCGGATGTCCGCCTAAACGAAATCAACAAATATTGTTCTGATATTTTTGAAGATGATAGTAATGAGGTTTTTATTGAACATTCTAAAAACATTGTTAATCACCTATACGAACAATCAAACTCTGCCAATATTAAAACGGGAGATGTTATTGTTGCCTATTTTGAAGGCATCGAGTATAAAGATGTTTTAACTGAAGCTGTTGGAATTTTTAAAATTGAAAGTAAAGTAGATTTCTTTCAGACCTACTTAGATGATGATAGTTTTGATGTGGTAGTTCAAAAAGGAATTTCAACAAAAAGACTGGATAAAGGTTGTTTAATTTTAAACTCTACCGACGCTGAAGGAACTGTGGTTTTATCAGTAGACAACAACCAATACGATGCGCAATACTGGATTAAAAACTTTTTAAGTGTAAAGTATGCTGATGATCGTAATTTACACACGCAAAACTACCTTGAAATGTGTAAAGAGTTTTCTGAGGAGGTTTTAAAACCTGAATTGGGAAAACAAGAGCAAACTAACTTCTTAGCCAATACGGTTGATTACTTTAAAGAGCATGAGAGTGTAGACTATCACAATTTTAAAGATGATGTTTTTGCAGAAGACAAGCATAAAGATCTTTTTGAAGACTACAAGCAACACTTTGAAAAGTTAAACGATGTATTAATTCGTAACAATTTTGAAGTATCTGATGTGGTTTTAAAGAAGGAAAAAAGTAAGTTTAAAACCGAAATTAAACTAGACACCAATATTCAAATTAAAATTGACGTTGATGCTCCCGATGCTTCTGCTGAATACCTAGAACAAGGGTATGATGAAAATAAGAAAATGAAGTTTTACAAGGTGTATTATAATACAGAGAAATAAAAAAGCTGAGTTAAACTCAGCTTTTTTATTAAAATCTTATTCCTACTCCCATTTTTAGGAGATTTACATTTGTATTGTAATTTATATCTGGTGAATTTCCAGAATTTAATTTGGAAAAATCATACTGAACTTGTAAAAAAAATCTTGGCAAAACATCATAACTAACACCTAAACCAGCATTTATTCCTCTCAAGGTATCAGAAAGTTTAGAAAAATCTACCGGGCCTGAATTATTAGTATTAGTTAGTTTCATTTTCATAAACGAGTATCCTATATTTACAAAAAGATGCAATTTTGTTAATTGACTCAAGTTTAATTCTGAGAAAATTTTAGGCTGTATAGTATATATTGTTCTCTCAAAATCTTGTGGATAATTGTCCTTATCTCTATCATCAACTAGAAACCCTCCGTTTATACCTATCCCAAAATTAACTATTTTAAAATCCTTTATCCTATATTTAACTCCAAAATCAACAACTCCTTCAGACCTACCCCCAATAAAATTATTATCTATTGTTAAAGGATAACTTACTTCTAAGCTAATTTTTTTATTCTGAGAGAATGAACCCATTCCACACAACAATAAAATTAATATAAGCTTATACTTCATAACTACTCCTTTTCAGCCATTTTCTTTACATAATCGGTAATAATCACAATAGTTTGTGCCCCTACTTTACCTTCAATATATTTAGCATTTTCAGGATCTAACGAAATTCTACGCACAGCAGTCCCTTGCTTTGCTACCATACTAGAACCCTTTACCTTTAAATCTTTAATCAATACTACATTATCACCTGCCTGCAAAATAGCTCCGTTTACATCTCTATGAATTATTTTTTCACTTTCATCTAAATGCTCACCTGTAGCCTCAGCAAAACGTAATTCTTCATCTTCTAAATACATCATATCTAACAAATCTTGTGACCATCCATCTTTTTTAACACGGTGTAACATTCTCCAAGCCACAACTTTTACTGCTCTAAATTCACTCCACATACTATCATTTAAACAACGCCAGTGATTAGCATCTGTTTTATCAGCATCTTCAATCTGCTCAATACAAGTAGCACAAGCCAGTAAACTACCATCAACTCCTCCTGTTGAAATTGGTGGTACTTCATAAATTGACAAATCGCTTTTTGATGCACATAATTCACATTGATTTCCGCTTCTATCTTGTAATTCTTGTAATAAACTCATTTTATTCTTTTTTTGCTTCGCAAAAGTACATTTTTAATTTATATTTAAGCCATGTTATTAGAAAGCGAACGATTAATTATTAAGGAAGCTCTAGTGAGCGATGCTCCTTTTTACTTTCAATTATTTAATGATCCAGACTGGATTCAATTTATAGGTGATAAAAACTTAAAATCTATTGAAGAAACTCGCGTTTACTTAAAAGATATTTTATTCAAAAACTCAAAGTTAGGTGGTTTGGGATTTTTTACTGTAATTTTAAAAGAAACCAATAAATCTATTGGAGCATCAACTGCACTACAAAGAGATAAATTAGATTTTATTGATATTGGTTACGCTTTTTTACCTGAAGGAAGAGGTAAAGGATATGCGACAGAAGCCACAAAACTAATTATTGAATACGTCCGTACTAAATTCAAACAAAAAAAAGTATTGGCTTTGACTATGCCTAAAAATGAAAAATCTCAAAAACTATTAAAAAATCTAGGTTTTGAGTTTATTGGAATGCAACAAGTTTTTGAAAATGGAGAAGATTGTGTATTTGAGTATGTATTTTAACTCAAATACAAATCAATTAACCCTTCAGGTGTTTCAACTTCTATAGTTTTATTATCTCTATCTACTTTTTTAATAAAGTCATCAATCATAGGAATAAAAACTTCATTTCCCTCTCTATCAATTTCAAATAAAGGTTGTGCAGAAGAGTCATTAATACTTACTATGTTCCCTACTTCTCCAAAAGAAGCATCAACAACCTTAAACCCTATCACTTCATGATAATAGAATTTATCTCCTGATAATTTAGGAAGTAAGTCTAATGGTAAATAAACTTCAGAACGTAAAATAGCTTCAGCATCTGCTTCTGTATCTACATCCTCAAATTTTACTCTAAACATAGTTCCCTTACTTAGGGTAGATTTTTCAATAAAAAAAGGAACCAGATTATTGCCTAAATCGACAAAAACTGATTCCAAATTTTCGTAAAGATCGGGTTCATCAGTATCTAACTTAATAACTACCTCACCCTTAAAACTATGTTTTTTAACGATTTTGCCAAGATAAAAGCAATCTTCTTTTTGCATCATCGTAGTACAGTTTTTATTCTTCGCTATCAGCACCTGATTCAGCAGCAGCATCCTCGCTATCTTCTACAGCAGGAGTTGCAGCAGCTATACGCGCTTCGTTTACAGCTTTCTCAGCTTCTAAAGCTTTTGCTTTAGCTTCTGCTTCAGCTTTTGCTAAACCTTCTGTTTTACCAGCAACTTTAGCTGATTTTTCCTCTAACCAAGCATTGAATTTAGCTTCAGCTTGCTCTTCAGTTAAAGCACCTTTCTTTACTCCTCCAGCTAAGTGATTCTTTAATAAAGCTCCTTTATAAGATAAGATAGCTTTAGCAGTATCAGTTGGTTGAGCACCGTTTTGTAACCACTTTACAGCTCCGTCAACATCTAACTCGATAGTTGCAGGGTTAGTGTTAGGGTTGTAAGTACCGATTTTCTCTAAGAAACGACCGTCTCTTTTAGCTCTTGAATCAGCAGCTACTACCCAATAAAATGGTTTTCCTTTTTTACCGTGTCTTTGTAATCTAATTTTTACAGGCATAATTTTAATTTTTAAGGTACGCGACCTTGGTTATTAATAATTCTTACCATCTCGTGATAAGTGGGCGCAAATTTATAAAATCTTTTTTATTTAAAAGCAAAAAAATAACTTTATTAAAATAAAAAAGAGCCTGTTTAACAGGCTCTTAAGAAAAATAAATTGTGAGATATATTATAATACTCTAACGCTAACTGCGTTTAATCCTTTTTTTCCTTCTTTAAGTTCAAACTCAACAGTATCACCTTCTCTAATCTCATCGATTAAACCTGATACGTGTACAAAATGTTCTGTGTTTGATCCTGACTCTGTAATAAATCCAAAACCTTTAGATTCATTGAAGAACTTTACTGTTCCTTCTTTCATTGTAAAAAATATTATATTAAAGTGCAAATGTAATCTTATTAATTGATTATCAACTACTTTTTTTCATATTTCTTTTAAAATTAACCTATACTTAACACCCTTTTTTTATTACAATCAGCTATTCAAGCCTTTACCTTAACCAAAAACACTCGTTAATAACTTCTATTAATAGCAATACAAATTCTTCGTATTTTTACACTTTGTTTTACCCAAGACACTTCAATAAGTAATTTTTGCCCATGTATTTAATTTTCGATACCGAAACTACTGGATTACCTAAAAGCTGGAACGCTCCTATAACCGATACCGATAACTGGCCTAGAGCCATACAAATTGCATGGCAATTACATGATGAATTAGGGAATTTAATTGAACACAATGACTTCTTAATTCAACCTGACGGGTTTAACATTCCGTATGATGCAGAACGTATTCACGGAATTTCTACTGATTTGGCTATCGAACAAGGTATTCAGTTAAGTGAAGGTTTAGAGCTTTTCAATAAAGCTTTACAAAAAACGAAGTTTATTGTCGGTCAAAATGTTGGTTTTGATGTCAACATTATGGGATGTGAATTTCATCGTTTAGGTGTTGAAAATAATTTAACAGAATTACCTGTTTTAGATACTTGTACCGAACATACAGCACAACTATGTCAAATTCCTGGTGGTCGTGGAGGTAAATTCAAACTTCCAACTCTTACCGAACTACATAACCATTTATTTGGAACTGGTTTTGGAGAAGCACATAATGCTACCGCCGATGTTGAAGCTACCACTCGATGTTTCTTAGAATTAATTCGTTTACGCCAATACACCGAAGAACAGTTAGATGCTTCTTCTGATTATTTTAAACGTTATACAGAAGCTAACCCAAATCCGATACAAGTAATCGGACTTAAACACTTAAACCTAAAAAAGGAAAGTGAAAAAATTCGCAAGAGAAAATCTTCTGAAACCGATGAAGCGAATACAATTTCTACCGCAGAAGGATTAGCAGAACTTGAAGGCGTTAAGTTTGCTCACCTACACAACCATACTCAATATTCCGTTTTACAATCTACCATTCAAATTGGTAACATTGTAAATGCTGCTGCCAAAGACAATATGTCTGCAGTCGCAATGACTGATACGGGTAACATGATGGCTGCTTTCCATTTCGTACAAGCAGTTATAGGACATAACAAAGCAGTAGAAGCCGCAAATAAAGAAGCTTTAGAAAAAGGAGAAGAACCTACACAAAGTATTTTAAAACCTATCGTAGGTTGTGAATTCAATATTTGTGAAGACCACACCAATAAAAGTCAAAAAGACAATGGGTATCAAGTTGTGTTACTTGCTAAAAACAAAAAAGGATATCACAACTTAGCAAAAATGTCTTCTATTGCGTTTGTTGATGGTTTTTATTACGTTCCAAGAATTGATAAAAAAATTATCGAGCAATACAAAGAAGATGTAATTGTATTAACAGGAAATTTATATGGTGAAGTTCCTAGTAAAATATTAAATGTTGGTGAAACTCAAGCTGAAGAAGCACTACTTTGGTGGAAAGAGCAATTTGGAGAAGATTTATATATCGAATTAATGCGTCACGGACAAGAAGATGAAAGAGTTGTAAATGAAACCCTTCTTTCATTCTCAAAAAAGCATGACGTTAAAATTATAGCTACTAACAATACTTTTTATTTAAATAAAGAAGATGCCAATGCACATGATATTTTATTATGTGTAAAAGATGGTGAAAAACAAGCAACTCCTAAGGGAAGAGGTAGAGGCTATCGTTATGGATTACCTAACGACGAATATTATTTTAAATCTACCGAAGAGATGAAAAAACTCTTTGCAGATTTACCAGAAGCCATTATTAACATTCAAGAAATTGTAGATAAAATAGAACCTTTTGGTTTAGCTCGTGATGTATTATTACCTGCCTTTGATATTCCAGAAGAGTTTAGGGATGAAAAAGATTTAGAAGATGGTGGAAAAAGAGGTGAAAACAACTTCTTACGTCACTTAACTTATGAAGGTGCAAAAAAACGTTATGGAGAAATTACCGACAAAATCCGAGAACGTTTAGATTTTGAGCTCGATGTAATTGCTAAAACAGGATACCCTGGATACTTCTTAATTGTAGAAGACTTTATTCGAGAAGCCCGTAATATGGATGTATCCGTAGGTCCAGGGCGTGGTTCTGCAGCTGGTTCGGTAGTTGCTTATTGTTTATGGATTACCAATATTGATCCTATTCAGTATGATTTACTTTTTGAGCGTTTCTTAAACCCTGAACGTGTATCGATGCCCGATATTGATATTGATTTTGATGATGAAGGTCGAAGTCGTGTAATGGATTACGTAATTGAAAAATATGGTGCTAATCAAGTAGCACAAATTATTACCTATGGTACTATGGCAGCTAAATCATCTGTCCGTGATACCGCTCGTGTACTTGACTTACCTCTATTTGAAGCCGATAGAATTGCTAAGTTAATTCCAGGAATGAAGCTTAAAAAAATCTTTTCTTTAGATGAGAAAGGATTAAAAGAAAAACTTCGTTCTGAAGAAATTGAAATGGTTAATGAACTAAAAGCTATTGCTGATGGTAATGGGTTAGAAGCTGAAACCATTAACAAAGCTCGAATTTTAGAAGGTTCTGTTCGTAACACTGGGATTCATGCCTGTGGAGTAATTATTACTCCTGATGATATTACCAAATTTGTACCCGTATCAGTTGCGAAAGATTCTGACATGTACGTCACCCAGTTTGACAACTCGGTAGTAGAAAGTGCTGGATTATTAAAAATGGATTTCCTTGGGTTAAAAACATTAACCCTAATCAAGGATACGGTAAAAATTGTTAAAGCACGTCATGGTGTAGAACTCGATCCTGAAAATTTCCCCATTGATGATGAAGAAACTTATGCACTGTTCCAACGTGGTGAAACCGTAGGGATATTCCAATACGAATCTCCCGGAATGCAAAAATACATGCGTGAGTTAAAACCTACGGTTTTTGCTGACTTAATTGCAATGAACGCCTTATATCGTCCAGGTCCTTTAGAATATATTCCTTCTTTTATTAGAAGAAAACATGGTGATGAAGAAATTCAATATGACCTTCCTGCCATGGAGGAATACTTAGCTGAAACCTATGGAATTACAGTATATCAGGAGCAAGTAATGTTACTTTCGCAAAAGTTAGCTGATTTTACCAAAGGTGAAGCCGATGTACTTCGTAAAGCAATGGGTAAAAAGCAAGCGGCAGTACTTGCAAAAATGAAACCTAAGTTTGTAAATCAGGCAAAAGCTAATGGACATGATGAAAAAGCATTAGAAAAAATTTGGAAAGACTGGGAAGCTTTCGCATCCTATGCCTTTAACAAATCTCACTCCACTTGTTATGCTTGGATTGCCTATCAAACGGCTTATTTAAAAGCCCACTATCCTGCCGAATACATGGCAGCAGTACTTTCCAACAACATGAACGATATTAAAACAGTCTCGTTTTTTATGGAGGAATGTAAACGAATGGGATTAGAAGTATTAGGACCAGATGTAAATGAATCGTATGCTAAATTCTCTGTAAATAAAGATGGCGCTGTTCGTTTTGGTATGGCGGCAATTAAAGGTGTAGGTGGCTCTGCTGTAAAAGCAATTATTGATGAACGTAAAGAAAATGGACATTTTTCTTCAATTTTTGATGTGGCGAAACGTGTTGATTTACGTGTTGCTAACAAAAAAGCTTTTGAAGGTTTAGTATTAGCTGGTGGATTTGATTCCTTCAGCGATACTCACAGAGCTCAGTATTATGTAAAGGATGAGAAAGGGCAAACTTTTTTAGAAAAAGCTATCCGATTTGGTAACAAATTTCAAGAAAATCAGAATTCATCTCAGGTTTCTTTATTTGGAGAAGCTTCGGAAGTTGATTTACCAGAACCTTTGATTCCTGAATGTGAAACTTGGGGAACTATGGAATTGTTAGCTCGTGAAAAGGAAGTCGTAGGAATGTATATTTCTGCACATCCACTTGATGATTTTAAAAACGAACTAAAGTTCTGCAACGCTTCACTTGCACATTTTAAAAATATAGCTCAATATGAAGGTTTAGGACTTTCTTTTGCTGGAATTGTTACTGATGTACAACATAGAGTATCAAAAGCAGGTAAAGGATGGGCTTCTTTTATAATGGAAGACTATAATGACAGTTTTGAGTTTCGAATTTTTGGTGAAGATTACTTAAGGTTTAAACACTTTTTAGTTCCAAATTCATTCTTATTTATCAAAACTACTATCAAACCTGGTTGGACAAATAAAGAAGGTGTAAAAGGTGATCCTAGGGTTGGTTTTAATGAATTTTTACTATTGCACGATATTATGGATAAAATGTGTAAAAAACTTACTATAAAAATTCCGTTAAAAGAAGTAAAAGACAATACCATAAAGGAGTTACAACACTTATTTGCCACTAACAAAGGCTCACAAAGTTTATATTTTACCATTTGGGACGCTGAAGAAAAAATAGAATTAAGCTTACCGAGTAGAACCACTAAGATTAAAGTATCTAGTGAATTTTTAAAGGCTTTAGACGAACAGTTTATTAATTACAAGTTAAATTAAAATGCTACCTAGCTATCAAAACAGTATCGATTTATTAATAAATATAGCCAATCAAAAGTTATATAAACAGCTCATAGTTCAACTTAATAAAGATTTTAACCTAACTGGAATTGATTTGATCTTTTCTGAAAATAATACTCCTTTAGAATTAAAAGAAGAACTCCAGAAATCAATTAAAGAACTTGTATTACATGATTTTAGCTCGTACACCAACCTTTTATATCGTATTGATATTTCTGAAAAGGATTCACAAATTACTGAATCTAACGATATTGATAGGTATATCGAAAATATTACGTTCTTAATTCTAAAAAGAATCTGGAAAAAGGTATGGTTTAAAAATCAGTTTTCCTAATAAAAAACTTTAAGCTATTACTTCTTCAATAATAGTATTTAAATTATGGTTCTCTTCAAAATCTCCCAACCAGATTGCTGTTTCTTCATGATCTAAAAAGCTATTTAATGCTTCTCGCACAGCGGTTCTATTTTGTTGTGGTAAAGCTTCAATTACTTCTGTTAAATTACTTAATAAATGTTTTGGAGAAGTATTTTCTTCATATAGTTTAAATGCTATTTTACCTGTTATATCTAAAAACTTTATATAATTTGCTTTCGTAGTTATTGGTGTATTTATTCCTAATCTTTCAAAAACTTCTTTTACTACTCCTAAAGTTTGCCTTCCCCATATACCATCAACCAAAATTTCTTCTTTATAAATATGTTTTAAAACTAATTGCAAATACAATGTTTCCGATTTAGATGTTTCATTATAATCAACAGGAACACTTGTATCAACATGCCAATGATCTTTATGGTTTGGATAATAATAATTTAATACAATACCAAAGTGTTTTCTTAAAAAAGATTCCATGCCTAAATACAACTCTTTTTGATGAATAAAATTGGTTGTAACTAGAGTTTCATCACTCCAAAAAACAGCATCCAAATCAAATGCTTTTCCATGACCATGCTGTCCTGGTTTGTCTACAAAAATTCCTGCTGTTGTAATTACTTCAGGAACTCCTAAAGGACAATGTTCAAAAACTTCTTGAAGTGCATTTTCTAAAATACTTAAGAAACCTTCATCAACTGAAAAATTGCGCTGTTCTCCCCTAGTTCCGTATGGATGATTTGTTAATCTAGCATAATGTAAGGGGATACCATTTATTTGATTGATTGTTTTCATTACTGCTCTTTTTAAAGTTTAATGTTAATTGTTTTTCCTTCTTTTGTGTATTCTCTTTTTACCCCTTCTAACAAGTATTGCTTTTGTATTGTTTCTTTCTTATTAGCTATGGTTTGTAAACATGCGTATTGAATAATGTTCACTATATTAGAACCTGTTAAACTAAACTTTTTAGCTAACTCTTCTACACTTATAGTAGCTTCTAATTCAACATTCTCAGGTAAGTTATTTTCCCATAGAGTTAGTCTTTCTGTATAACCGGGTGCTTCAAACTCAATAATATTATTAAAACGTCTTGTAAAAGCTGCATCAATATTATTTTTAAAGTTTGAAGCCAAAATGATTAATCCAGGATGTGACTCTATTCGCTGAAGTAAATAAGAAACTTCTTGGTTTGCGTATTTATCATGAGCATCCCTTACACTTGTTCTCTTTCCAAAAATAGAATCAGCTTCATCAAAAAACAAAATCCAATCTTGGTTAATGGATTTATCGAATAATTTGGACAAGTTTTTTTCTGTTTCTCCAATAAACTTTGAAACAACCATTGACAAATCTACTCGATACACATCTTTACCTGTATATTTTCCAAGTAAACTAGCTGTCAACGTTTTTCCTGTTCCTGGAATTCCACAGAATAAAACTCGATATCCGGGCTTGATTTTTGTTCCCATTCCCCAATCATTTAACAGTATCTCTTTATATGCTAACCAGTTTTCTATTTCTTTAACATCGTTCAATGTTTTTTCTTGCAATACTAAATCTTCCCATTCTAAATCTGTAGTAATTAAACTTGCAGGAAAATCTTGACTCATTTGTGGTTTTAATTCTTTCCCTGTTAAAAACAAGTGTACATATTCCTCTGCCAAAATTAACTTACCACTCATTAAAGGCTCATCTTCAAGTTGCTTTTCAATTCTCAATACCTTATCTCTAAACAATTTACTTTCACTTAAAATAAATTGTAAACCTCTTTCTCTTGAAGCAAAATCATTACCTCCTAAAATATAAAGGGCTGTTTCACCTGTAGGTATAATTCCTCTATGATTTTTCCCTTTTACTCCTCCAAACTCTGGAAATTCACCTCCTTGTGGCAAAAACTCGCTAATGATATTGTTTAAAAAATTTGGAAACATATGAGGTACAAAAGCCAGTAGTAATAGAATAACATCTTCAGTTACTAAATTTTTATCATTCATAAAAGCAATCACAGGAGAAGGCACTCCATTGTAGTTTAACTCAAAATTTGGTTGCTTATACCCATTAAATTCGCTATCAATTCTATTGGTAATAAAATCTTGCAGTACTTTAAATACTCCTATTTTATTTATTTGATCTACCTCTATGTACATAATTACCTTATTTTATAATTTCTTTTTTTTCGTTCCGTCATTAGCAAATTTTGCTTTATAATTTTCTATAGATGCATCATAACCCTGATCGGTCCCAATAGATAGCTCTGTACCTGCTGCATTTTTAGAGAAATCATTTCCTAGTTTTTTGTATTTATCTTTATCGTATCGTTTGTCTTTTTTCATTTCTACACCAGTTGTTTGTAAATTATCTCCTTCTACCTCTGTATCGTCTTTAGAAGCAATTCCCTTTGATTTGTATGTAGTATTTAAAAACTGACCTGGTAAGTTATCAATATCCATAGTCATAGCTTGTTGTAAAGCCTTTGTCAAAGTACTTTTCGCTTTTGTTTTAATTTTCTCGTCTACCTTTTTCTTCCCTTTATTGTCTTTACCAAATTCCGTATCTAAAACTCCTTTTAGTTGATTGTTAACATTTGCATCATCCTTTATTTTTGCAGTAACTTCCATATTAAAGTTTGTTCCTCTAGACTTGAAGAAAGAGGCCAATTTATTCTCAACATGTGCCATTTCTTTTTGATTATACATTGGTGATGATGGATAAATATTCATTGCCGAATTAACTCCTGAACCTCCAAATTGATCTCCAATAATATGAGCATTATCAAATCCTGGAGTACCATCTTTTCCTGCTGATCCTCCATCCCATTTTCCTCTTCCTATTCCATCTGGCTTACTTGACAAATTAAATCCTTTTACTTTTCTAGTTTGCACTTTGTCTGAAATACCTTTTATAGCCTCATCAAAAGTGATATTTATCTCAAATGTTGGACTATCTTCTCCTGCTTTTGCTTCCTTTGCGTCTCCAGCTCTTTTTGTCTTATATTTTGCTGTATATACTCCATTCTTTTCTGTTAATTCCATTTCATCTGGAATAAAGTTTCCATGTGCTGGTTTGTAAGACTTAGATTTTCCTTTTTTTAAGACTCCTTCTTCAGCTCCATCACTTTCAATGTATATATTAGGATATGAACCAAATCCTTTTCCTGTTCTAAACTTATAGCTAGAATTTCTCTTATCAAGAATATAAACTTGTTTCTTGTCTATTTTATTAATATCTGTTTTTAATGCTTTTGTAAAAGACTCTAATGGAATACCTTCTTTATCTACCACCTTTTTATTTAAGTATTGATCTAGCAACGGTAAATTATCCTTTCCATCTCCTTTTGCCTGTACCTTACCAGTAGTATCATTAGGTGCTATTTTAATTTTAATATCTACATCGTTATCTTCTTTATCTTTTGCCAATGCATTAAACTTTATATCTAAATTTATTCCTTTTTTTAATTGTGGTTGGTATTTATTTTCTAGGGTTTTAGCTTCTTTCTTTTTTCTTGCATAAAACTTATCAAACGGTTCTCCTTTTTTTGCTTTTTCTCCTAATTTCTTTTCTATCTTACCTACAATCTTTTTATGTTTCGCTTTATCTTTTGCTGTTAATTTTGCTGGTTTTTGCTTTTTATTGTCATCTTTTATTTTTTTTGCTTGTCCTTTTTTAGGCTTCTTTTTTCCTAAAATCTTATTAAATATTTTTTTAGCTTTTTTAATAACTTTATTAATGGCTTTGTCTATTTTCTTTCTAACTTTTTTAATTATTTTTTGGATTTTCCCAGTGAGTCCAGTTACTCCAACCAAAGCAGCTAAAAAGCCTATTAATACTGGAATTGCTTTAGCTAAAGCAGTTTCAATACCTTTTGCTACTGCTTTGACATTTCCTTCTGCTAGAGCTTTAATACTATTTATAAACGCCGTAACTAATTCAAATATTTGTGCTGCTCTTTCAACAAAGAACTTTACAATATCTATAATCATCATTGCTGCTTTTACAAAAGCTCCTGCTGGACTTAACAAGCCCATAACCCACTTTATTCCAGCTTCTATAACTTTGGTTATAATCATATCTCGAATGGCATCCATAACCATTTCTTTGAGATTACCAAACTGTTCTTTTATATATTCCCAAAGCCCCATTACACCGTCTTTTCTAACTATCTGAAAAATTTCAACAGCTTTTTCCATACCTGCAACTACGGGCTCTCCAAGTAGTTTAACCGCTTTACTCCTAAAATAATCCCACGTTAATCCTAACATTTGAGTTACTAAGCTGAATATTCCTGAAAGACTAAATAAATTATCTGGTAAAGTAATACCTACGTTACCTAAAGAACCTGTAAGCCATTCTATTACTCCCTTAATCATGTGTTTTTTGATATTGTTCCCAAAATCAACAAAACCTTGTTTAACCCCTTGTATTAAGTTACTTAAAAACCCTATCGGGTCAGAAATTATAGCTCCTATTGCACTTACAGCTGCTGCTAGTAGATTAAGCAGCATATCTTTTATTTTTAAAATAGTTTTTATAACACCAGCTAATGCATTTAACGCTGCACCAATCCAACCAGCACTTACGCTTTCTTTTATTTCATTAAACTTTTCTTGTAAACTATCAACATTCTCTTTGTATGATTGTGCTAAATCAGCCGCTAATTCTTCCTGTTTTTCATAAACCGTATCTTCTAAATCTGCATATTGATCATTAAAGTCACTATAAGCATCTTCTGCTATTTTTTTTTGTGACTCGTCTAAACTGTCGAATTTTTCCTTTGATTTTCGTTTTCCTTCTTCAATAGCATCTAAAGCTCCGTTCAATCCATCGGCTATAATTATTGAAATATCATCTAAAACCGAGTTCATTTTACTAATAAACTTTCCTTTTTCAACTCTAAACAACTTATCTATAGCCTCTGTATCCTCTCCAAAAATCCAATCGTCTATAACTGTCCATCCATAAATTTCACCTAAACCGTCTTCAACATTTTCTTCAAAAGTTTTTTGTGCACTTTCTGCTTCTTCACTGAACTTTTTATCAACATCTTCTGAAAGCTTTTCTAAACTTTCAGTAACCGTCTTTTTTGTTTCTTCATAAATTGCTTCAAACTCAGCATAAATTCTTTCTTGCTCAGTTTTATCACTCGTTTTATTCTCCGTTTGATTAGCTAAAACATTATTCTCTGATAATACTTTAGCTGCTTGCATTTGATCTAACCCCTCTTTACTGTTTACTGCTGCTGTTTTTTGAGCTACCCCTAATTGAACTTGTTCTTTCTTTCTATACTTTACTGGTGCTAACTTTGCTTCAGTTTGAGCATTGTTTTTTTCTTCTAAAGCTCCTGTAAATTTAGGCTCGTTTGATTTTGCTAATTGCTCATCCGTCACCTTATTTTCAGCCATATAATCATCTAATGACTGACTTTCTTTTTCCATCGAAATCTCCTGAGATGTCTTAGGTTTAGGGATTGCTGCTTTGGCATTTAACGGTTTAGGAGAATTACCTGAATTTGTGGGAGGTAAAGGAACCGCTTCTACTGTTGGTTTTCCTGAAGCAGGAGCTGGTTTATCTGCCTCAGATTTCATTGGCCCCGCTAGCTTATCACTTTCAGCAGTAACTTGACCTGATATATTTTCTTTTATTCCCTGTATAGGTTTATCATCTCTAAATTCTTGTGCTTCTTCAGAATTTTTAGGAAGTTGTTTTTCTAAATCATCTAAATTCTTTTCTAGAAGTTTTTTAAACGATTCTGGAGTAAATGGTTCTCTCTTTTTTTCTTCTTCAGAAGTAGCTGATAATGACTCTGCATGGGCTTGCTGATCATTTTTAGTTGATTGTACAGCTGCTGATGGGTGGCCTGCTTGTTGCTGTTCGTTTACCTTAGCTTCTGGATCTGGATGTTGTGATTTTTCTTCTTTTACCTTTTCCGTTTTTTTAATTTGTTGTTGAAAAGCGTGATCATCTTCTGGCTTTGTCGGTGC
This sequence comes from Tenacibaculum ascidiaceicola, assembly GCF_047470925.1. NCBI lineage: Bacteria > Pseudomonadati > Bacteroidota > Flavobacteriia > Flavobacteriales > Flavobacteriaceae > Tenacibaculum > Tenacibaculum ascidiaceicola. Next base: position 76,595 of record NZ_JAZKJP010000013.1, on the reverse strand, counting down.
TTTAGGTATTTTTTTCTCTTTAACTGCTCCTTCTTCTTTTTTTTCTTTTTCTGTGGTTTCTTCCTTTTCTTTTTTTCCTTCTTTAGCTTCTGTTTTTACTTGAGTAGTGTTATTACTTTTTGGTTCTGTCACAGAAGCACTTGCTCCTTTTGCACTATTTTTCAAACCATTAAAAGATTGCTTTTCTGCTACTTTTTTAAGAACCCCAACTTTATCTCCTCCTTCATTTTTTTCACCTTTTTCTTTTTCAGAAGCTTCTAAAACTGGTGTTTTTGGAATTACTGACTGTTCTTTTTTGATTGAAAGACTATCTTCATTTTTTATTTTTTTATTTTCTTTTAACGCAATTTCCTCTTGTTTTTTTTCAGGTTTAACCACCTTCATTTCTGGCTTGATAAAAGGTGTTGCTTCCTTACTTTTTAAAGAAGGATTAGAAGGTTTTGCTATATTTTGTTTTGCTCTAAACATTACTTATTGTCTTTACTGCCAAATACGGTAGTTTGCATCAAGCTTTAAGTGAGATCTTGAATAGATTTTTATGTAATAACTATCTCCAGGTGTAACACTAGCTATAGAAAAATTTAAAGTCCCAGGTATATTAGGTCCTAATCTTTTACTTCCTATACGAGTATCTCGTATTATACCACATTTATATACTTGCACACTAAAATCTTCTGGTCCTATACTTCCTGACCTATTATAGCTAACTGAAACCTCCCCATTAAGAGCTGAGCTACTAGACGGCTTAAACGTTTCTGAATAACATGTATGAACAAAACCTCTTCTACAATTTCCTCTATGGGGTAATGAATAGGTTGGTGAACATTCAGGATCAGAAAGTTTTTGAATCTTTTTTTGCACCATTCCTTTTTGTTGAATTGTATGTGTTAACTCATGCGCTAACAGGTGCTTTCCATCTTTGGAGTTTGGATTGTATTTACCTTTATTAAAATAGATATCGTTTCCATGCGTAAATGCTTGTGCTCCTATTTCTCGACTCAATTGTGCTGCTTCTGAATCGTTGTGAATGTTTACATGACTAAATTCTGCTCCAAAACCTGACTCCATTTCACTTCGTGTTTGTGCATCCATTTTTTGACCTCCAGTTCCTCTTTTTAACTTACTTTCAAAAGAAGGTTTATTTTTTTTTGAAGCAGATTTTTCTGTTTTTGACTGCACAGCTTCCTCTTCTTCTTGCCTTTGTACTTTCTCTTCTTTTTCACAATCATTGCACTTCGATTGTACTGTTTCTTCCTCTTCTTTACTTTGCACCGCTTCTTCTTCCTCCATCTTTTGAACGGATTGCTCGTCTTCAGTAGTTTCCATTTTTTGTACTAAAGGTGTTACTTCAGAAGCCAGCGGTTTTTGCTGTATTTTTTCTTCACTTTCTTTTTTTTGTATTGAATTAACTTTCTTATTATTTCCTACAACTTTATCAGCCATTTTATCTGCTTCAACTTCATATTGATCTCCTTTTTTTCCAAACGCTAGCTTTGGTTGAATAAATAAATCCTTTTTTTTATCCTTTGCTTGAACGTTATTAGCTTCTGGTTTTTTATCTCTTTTAAACATGACTTTCTATAGTTTTAGTTATATTTTACCAATTCGTAAAGATTAATTCCTTCATCCAAGGAAGTTTGCATAAACTTAAATTCCATGGTAATTTGGTGTCTAATAAGATATCTTGTGTTTTTCTTTCAACTGTTAGGGTAGGGTTGTCTTTAGTTAAATCTAGTTTTCCTTCTCTTTGTAAATACTCATTACGCAATAGGTCATTTGAAGAATTTTTTAAAATTGACCAATTTTGAAGTACTGCTCTTAACAATTCTTCTGACTTTTCTTTAAGCTCATCACTCAATACTATATTTCTTTCAATAGAACTTTGTATTGGTAGATTGCACAAAAACTTTTCAAAAATTAAATTGTTTTCAAACTGTTGTTCTTTTTTAGTTGCTACATAGTGCAGTAAGTGAATTGCTTCATTAGGTTTGATAATTTTATTCTCTTTATCTAAAAAACCACATGAATTGAAAAACTGTTTTAAAAAGGGGTGTAATAAAATTAATCCAGCGTTTCTTATAAGATGTGATTTAGGCTCACTTACAACTTCATTTTTACTTGAAAAAGTATTTTTTAACGCTTCTTGATGTCTCCTTTTATATTCAGCTCTCTTTTGGTCGTCAGTAATTTTCTCCGTTTTCAAGTTTACTCCTTTATCTTCATAAAGATTCTTACTTTTCGCTTGCATTTTTATTCTTAATTCTTCTTTTACTTCTTTACTTTTTTCTTTTGATGACGTTTTCTTCTTCTTTAAGACTTCTTTTTTGTTTTGAATATCTACTTTTTCTGGAGTTTTTTGTGAATTAGATTTACTTGATTCATTCTTTGGAAGAGTTAATTCTTCTGCTTTATTTTGATTTTTTTTGACTCCTACTTTATCTAGTTTATCAATACTTACATCTGATTTTTTTTCTTCTTTTTTACTTATAAACTCTGTATTGACAACCTCAATGCTACTCCCTTCTTTCTTCTTTTTAAACTCCTTCTGTTCTTTACTATTAAACTGACTTCTAAATATTCTTTCTTGAGAAGTTAACTCTTGTAAAAATTGAGTTAGATTTTTTGAAGAATTAAAAGCCTTTGTTCTTTTACATACCTCTATTTCTTCTTGAACTTCATTTACTATTCTTGAAAAATTATTATTAATTGTTGCTTTGATGAAAAACTTCCACACTTTATTCCTTATGATGTAGCTCTTAAAATCAATTTTTTTGATAGTTGATAGAAAAGTCTCATACCCCACTGGTTTATTGAAAACTCCTAGGAATAATATTTGCAACTCTTCAGTCTTAAACTGTTGAATCAATCGATTTTGTTGAACTGGATCTCTTAATGATTTTAAAAAACGTTCTTCAAAAAATTGACTTTCTGTTATTTCAAACAACATCTTTTTTGTAAAACTTTTCTCTTCTTTTTGATTCCACCAAGCTGTTGTACCATGTTGCAAAAAGTGAAAAAAAGCATCTAATTTAGATTCTGATGTAGTAACCTTTTTTATAGCTACCTTATGTAGTTCTGGGTCTTTGAAAATTGCTTTTAACTTTGTTATAAGTTGTTCTTTTATTGCTCTCTTTGTAGTGTTATCATTTATAGACTTATTGTTAGTTGATATATCTACTTCAATATTTAAGTTTTCTATTTGCTGAATGTATGCTTCATACTCAACTTCTTGAGAGTTGAAGTATTTTTCTATTTCTGGAAATACTTCTTCTTGCAAAAAGTCTTCGATAGTATTTTTATACTCTTCTGCTACTTTTTTACTTTTCGTATTTACCTCAACAAATACTTTTTGAATGGTATGTTCTTTAGCAACCATTACACGTTTTGCTTTAAGTTTTCATTAATAAACTTAGAAATATATTCAGCTTGAATCTCTGTTGTAAATTCCTCTAAAAACTGCAGAAAAGCTTCATTAGCTACTTTTATTTGATTTTCTTTGAAAGAGATAAAAGCACTATCTATTACCTCTAATAGTTCTAAGATAATTCCTCGGTTTTCATCTAACTCTAAAACCGTTTGTTCTTGACAATGAAGAATATTTAAAAGCAACCTTACTTCTGCTCTAAAATACCTTGTAAGTAATGTTCTATTTTCAACATCTTCAATAAGTAATTTTGATGTATTAATAAGTAACTTAGAAAACATTCCTCTTAATTGATTGTTGTTTTCTCCTGTTAAATAAGAGTTACTTTCATCTGTTATAATTGCTTTATAAGCGTCATTTGTAGGAACTACTACAACCATGTTAACATTAGTTCCACTACCTCCATCATTTATACTAAACTTATTTAACTTATAATAGTTTTCAACTTCTGTTTTTGTTATTTCCTCACAGGTTTTATCTTGTATTTTTCCTATTTCTATAACTTCTGTTGATGTATTCTCTCCACACTTACTTGCTACCGTTAAAGAGACTTTTACTAAGTCTCCATCAAAATTGCTCAGGTCTTCTGTTATTGTTGTTCTATTTACTTGAGGTTCTCTTTCAACTCCATTAATCACCCAAACATACTTGTCTCCTTTTTCTGAAGTATTTGTTAATGATAATATTCTAATTTCTGAATCAAAACTATAAGTAAAGCTTGCTTGTGGTGTCGCTGTTAAATTAATAGTCTGTGTAACAAAAGTTCCTACAAGACTTATACTTACAGTACCTGAATCTGTTAATCCTGAATTGGCTGGCACAAACTCCCATAATTTTGTTTCTTCATTAAACTTTACATTTCCTCCTGTAAGTTGTACACCTTCAAATTGTGGTCTTACTACAACAGGATAAGACTCTTTATCACTTAAACAAAAAGTGGTGTTTGGTAAGCTTATTGTAAACTCTGGGAAGGCTATATTCTTTATAAAATCTGCTTTAGAAAAACATCCGTTACCATCAGTAATCATTAATTTTATTGTGTAAGAGTTTCCTACACCTTCTTTTACTAATAACTGAGGATTAAACAACTCTGTCTCCGACTCAATGCTATTTACACTCCAATTAAACTTTAATCCTTCCGGTTTTACTCCTTCTGGAAGTATTGCTTCAAAAGCTGCTTCGTAAAATAATTGTCCGTCTTTCCATATAAATCTCGATTCGCTTCGTTCTGAAATACTTATTTGTTTAACTTCATGAATTGTTATTCTTGCATTTGTTGTTTGCCCGTCTTCTAAAAACTCAATAATTTGATCATAATTTTCAAAAGTGGCTACATCAATAACTAATTCATTATTCTCAATTGTAACACCTTTTATAGCTCCACCTTCAATAGTTATTGTTCCATTAACATTTGTAAATGGTATTCTTACTGTTTTTTCTTTAGTAAAATCGATACAGTATGACGATTCAATAGCCAACTCTGATGGCGTTAAGGTGTCAAACTTTATTGGGTTTATAGGAATTTCTTTTGAGCATGGTCCTAATGAAATTTTTAATGCTGGGTTTATTTCATTATTTATATCATCAATTGGTAATGTATAGTTATGGAAAACTTTGTTGTTTATTGGTGTATGTTCTACTCTATTACCATCTCCCATAAAGTCCCAAGAATACTTGATGTTATTAAAGAAATCAGCTCCGATAAAATCAGCATCTTTCCAATGTAATACATAAGTTACCCTAGCTTTAGATTTATCTTCATTGTATTCAATAGGTTGTTCTACTTCAACCAACAACTCTAATGCTGGATATACGATAAGTTCACAATCGGTAGGTTCATCGTTTACTGTAAACTTCATTGGTTTACCTAATAAACTTTTATCAGTTTTAGTAACATCAATTTTCCATTTTTCATCTTCTGGATCTTTAAACACTCCTGATACTACTCCTTCTGGAGCAATTGCTTTTACCTCTCCGTCTATAGGTCTTACTGTAAAAATTAAAGGTTCAATTACAGTCTCTTTTTTCAAACATATAGTACTTACTGGTAAACTTAAAAATGGTGGTTCTTTTGGTATAATAAAGTTCACTGGAGCACAGTCTGAACAACACATATATGGCAACGAAAAGTCTGCTACTACCGTGTTTTTCAATGTTTCATTTTCACGAATCACTTCATTTTCGTCAAAATACAATCGTTTCTTGGTTTCTAAAACAACAGGATTATATATCTGTAAAAAATACTCGTCTTTAGGTACTAAATGATCCTTGATAGTAATACGCATTCCTACGGAACCATCTTTATACATTGTAGTTTCTTCTGCACTAAGAATTTTAGATACACCTGCTCTGAACCAAGTTCTGTTTAAGAACGCTGTAAAATTGCTTACTGTTTCGGCTAATGTTTTTCCTACTAAAACAACGTCTTGATTAAAAAACAGTCTGTTTTTTAGGGTGAAATAGCTTCCATCTACAAATGAAAACTCAATACTAGAGCTTTTATCCCATAAGTTAATTACACCTCCATTTTTATAGAGTATTTCTTTTTCAAGGAAAGTATCATTCGATAGTAAAAAATCATCTTTTATAAAGTCTGTGTCTGTATTTGATATAATAGGTTGATTTTTAAATACAACATCTAACACTACATCATCAAATGTATTTTTATCTGCTGCATTTTCATTTACATATACCATTACAAAAGTCCCTCCTGGAATAACTCCTGCTTTGTGTTCAAGTCCTGGATGTTGTTTTACAAATTCTGAAAGTTGTATTCTTTCTAAAATCTTTTTCTTTCTTTTATCTATTTCTGCAAGTAGTGTTTCTAACTTTTTCCCTGAACAACAAACAATTGACAACTGATTAATTAATAGACCTAAAATTTGTTTGGTTGATAGTTCTAATGAAGTACTATTATACTTTGCTTGTAGTTTTTTTACTCTTTTACACAACTCTGCTATCGTTAGTTTATAACTTGTTAACACAAGACTATCTATATCTCTTATATTTAATGGGATTTTTGTATCTAAAATATAGGTATGAACTAAGGTTTCTGTAAGATCTGTTAAAATAAAATCGCTAAGCGTTGGTTCTTCTTTCCAAACTTCTTTTTCTTTTAAAGCTTCAGTTTCTTTATTTAATTCAACGATAATGTCGCTGGCTGATCCGTATTTGTTTTCATCGATTACTCGGTCTATCAAAAACCCTATTGAGTCTTCCTCTTTTGTTAAACTATCTTTTACAATGTTTTCTTCCTCTAAAAACTTATTATATTCTTTGGTTCCGATATCATACTTATACGCAAAATCTTCCTTAACACTTGCCTCTTTAGAAAGTAAATCCATTCTACTGATATACTCTTTTACTAATGGAATTTCTTCTTTTATGGGTTCTTTTTCTAAAATACTTATTTTGTCTTTATAGTTGACCACGTTATCTACTACTGTGTTAGTTTTTGGATCAGTTAATTTAAAGGCTGAAAATGTTTTACTTACTTCTGATAAAATACAATTCTGTTCTGCTCTCCATGCATTCAACAACATTTTTAAGTCTTCAAACTCGCACTCGTAATTGTTTATATTAATAGTTTGTTCTGTAGCGTTAATGGAAAGTGTTTTCACATCAAAACTCAATCCGTTATCTTTTTTAAGTTTTAAGATTTTTGCTAAGGCATCTCTGTACATTTTACCTTGATGTCCTTCTATTCTATAAAAATCATTTTTATCAATGTTATATAATAGTGGTTTTTGAATTGCTGCTGAATTTTTAAGGTTTTCTTTATGATAGCTTAAGTTTTGATTTGCTCTATAGTTTTTTGTTTTGTTAAAGTCCCATCTCTTTAAAAACTGTGAAGAAACATTATAATAAAAAGGAACAGCTTTTTCACTTAATGTGGTATGTGCTTGCGATGGGGTTATTACCACATCTTTTGATTTTGTTTTTCCTATATAATTACTCGAAATGGCAATTGCTCTATCAATTAACAACTGTATTTTTTGAAGGTTTTCATTTTCATGACCTACAATAGTTGATTTATAAAATCGGTGACGTAATTCTGGATATTCTGTTTCTTTTTTCAACTTTCCTAACATTATATGCTTTGGAAAGGCTCCAATATTTGGACAACAGTTTACATTGATGTGTAATAGTAGTTCTTTAATTTCATTATACGTATCTACCAAATCTTTGATAACATCGTACCTATATTGAAAATCTAGTGGAACAGCCAAAGAACTGAAACTAAATAATGATTTTATTTTAGTGGCTATTGATGGTTTTTGAAATTTTGAGAATATTGTATCAAAGCCTTCAATTAAATCTATACTAATACTTGTATCTTTAACTACACTATCAAACTGTGCTTTTAACTCTGAAAATGTTTTGGTATTTTTTTCGTTTAGCACCACTCTTTTTGCTTCTACAACAGGTAGTTCGTTGTTAAGTTTATACCAATTGTGTTTTAAAAAGATAGTATCTTTAGCTGCAATAGCTTCTAAATCTTCAATACTTACAAGTAACACGCGTAAATTATTGATTTGCTCAATACCTTGATTATCGCATGTTAGTTTATTACACAATACGTCTTCATTTGGATATTGTTCTAGATACAACAAAACAGCCATTTTTTGTATCTCCGGAAACTCAAGCAAAGGGGTATACGACTCATCTTCTTCACTGTGTAACTCCCATAAATTATATTGATTACCCTGAGCATTTTTAAACCTCTCATATTTACCGTCGGTATCTTCAAACTTTTTGTAGAACGAAAATACTTTTGACTGTAAGTTTTCTTCTATTAGATCAAAAAACTGAACTAAATCTCCATCGGTAGTTACGGCTGTTCCTTGAGTAATTTCAATACTCGACACTGCTGTTTTATCTATAGTAAACTTTGGAATTACTTTAAACCCACAGGCTACTCCAACACCACTTAAACCTAGTCTTGACAAACGGTTTTGATCATCAAAGTAATCGATAAATGTATTAAGTTGTGTTTCGGTTAATACTTGATTAGCATTAAACTTGCTATATTCAGTTGTAATTTCTCTTAGTTTCAGGTTAGTCGTTTCCATACGTATTATGTTTTGGCTGTGTTAATAAATAAACACGTACTATTTTTATGAGTTTTCTTCGTTTGTGTTTTCTTTTTCTGATTGTAAGTTTCCTATACTAGATTGGTTTAGTATAATTCTTCCATCTAATGCTTCGTCTTCGGCGTTACAATCGGTTAATCTTCCTACAGGATAAATCGTGTTTAATTGCTGTATAGCATGTATTAAGTTTGGCAACTCATTATTCTCTGTAGGTTGTTCTTGTTCTAAGTTTGTTTTTGCAAACAGGTACTTTTTATATGCGTTTTCGAACTGCAACAAATCATTTTCATTATCAGGTACAATTCCTTTTCGTTCTCCTACCCAACAAATTCTTGGTAAAACATGTGCTGGAAGTTCTTGTCGAATAACATTTTCCATATAGCGTCTAAAATCTGGGTTTGAAAAACGATAAGTATATCCTGATAAAACGATACTTACTCTATAAGAATAAGGATCAATCGTTCCACAGTCTTCACAATCTTTTGCGCAAATAGGTAAGAAATTTTTTGAATTGTTAGTGGTAACATCTGGACGCAATAACATGTGCTCTACTAAAAACATTCCTTCTTCAGTAAAATCTTTTTTCAAAAAAGAAATTATCTCTAACAATACTTCTTTTAAATCATTACTATCTGTATAGTATTTGTATTGTTTTGCTATAATATAATCAGAACTACTCTTTGGTTTTTCTGGATTAATAACATCAAAAGAATACTTTACTGGAATAGAAGGTTTTGATGGTGTAGATTCATGTATTCTTATAAATCCAATTTGCATATTATTTGTAATACCCTCTTCAAAAGCTTCCTCTATATCTTTTTCTTTGGTTTGTACAATTTGTAATACTGCAAAGTATAATTCTTCAATAGCAAAAACTTTTTTAGCGTAGTTTTCAGTTGCTGACAATAGTATGTTTCCATTATTATCTTTTAACCTCCATCTATATGTATTGCTACCTTCTGTTACTTCATAAATATCTACATTGGTTTCCGTTAAGTGTCTTCTTTTCTCATTAGCAATCCCCATTAAACGTGCTATACGTTTTTGAAATCCGGATACATTATTTGTGTCCCATAAATTTTCTTGAAGTTGTTTGTAATAGTTAAAAGCTACACCTCTTTCGCTACTTATTACTTTATAATCTTTTAAAAAAGCTTCTTTATTTGATAGCACAATTTCATCAGTAGCTGTTCCATACAACGCTTTCATAATAAATGTGTATTCTCCAAATCGTTCTGCAAAACGTGCTAACAAATGATCTAAAATAGAATTTCTGCGTTCTACATTATTATCAAACTGATTGAATAATAGCTTTGTTAATTCATCATCATCTGACTGTGGATATTCACTTACGAGCTCATCAAAATCTTTAATATCTTTTACTGCTTGTGTAAAAAATGTTCGAGTTTCTTGTCCGCTAACAGACAATAATGTTTTTACTTCTGATAAGTGTTTGAAATAGGTTGCTAAGATTTGATCGAAAAATGTTAAATACGCCTTTAGCTGTTTGGCTTTTGCTTTTCTTTCATTGGTTACATGTATTGCTAAGCCTTCTTGACCAATTCCGTAAGTATCAGGAAAATCGTTTTGAATAGTGGTATACTCACCAGCTCCTATTGAGCTCCCTTTTGGCTGTAATAAAACCTTCTCATCAGCTGTTATTTGTTGTGAAGCAATTTCATCTTCTTTTAATTGTTTTAAGTACTCATCTACTCTATCATAGTTTAAGTTGAGAGGAAGGAATCCTTTACTAAAATTAAACGTACTCTTTTCACACAATACTGGTTTTTTATCTGGATCGATACAAACTATCCATTTATTTTCTTGAACAATGTTTTCATCGCAAAATCCTACAGAAATATCTTTAATTAACTTTACTCCATCAATATTCATGATGATTTTCATCACATCAGAAAGGCGCACTTCTTTTCTTAATTCTGCTTCTTTGAGTTCTTCCGTATCTATAAACCCGTTTGTTAATACCGGACCATCAAACACCTCATCGGTAGTATATCCTTTATCAAGCATTTGTTGCACTGAATAAAACTGTAATGACGGTGATAAGTAATTCTCTATCTGAAATAAAATATTAGCATACACCCACTCTTCATCAGCTTCTGGCACAACATCAACATTGGCACAAATGGCAATAGGTTGTGTAGCTACTTCATTTATGGTTATTAAATCTTCACATAAATTCCTATTCTTATGATACGCTGTTTTGATATTCGGAAAAACCTGCTCTTTTGTATAACCTTCTTCTAAATCAACCAATAATGAATACAGTCCCTTTAACTTAAAGTCTTTTTGGAACTCTGGTAAAATACCTTCAAAATTTTTGTAGCTTAATTTGTTATTCTTACAGTCAACAAACACTTGTTTATCATAAATTCGTAACCAACAGTTTTTTACTCCTTCTAAATCAATAAACAGCTTTCTATAATCTAACTCATTGACTGGTTTTGTTGGAAAAATTTCTGAAGCTTTATAAAACTGTGCTTGTAGCGATAAGTTCGGATCTTTGGATGCTAATAAATCTTCTAGTGGTGTATTGATACGCATTCCTAAATCGGTAATAGCATAACACAACATTTCTAAAATAGTTACTCCAGGATCGTGCGAGTTGAAGTCAGTCCATAACTTACCTCCAAATGTTTCTAAATAAGAAATTCCTTCTTTCCTTAAAAAAGAAAAATCTAAATCGTCTTTGGTAGATATATTCTTCGGAATATTGATATGTTCGTTTATAGCTGACATGTTTGTTCTATGATTTTTTTGGTTCCTTTACAAGTCGTTAACACAGTACTTACGTTATGCTTCTTTGCTGATACTAGTATTGATTTTGGATCGCTTGGTTCTATTTTATACACATTAGCATCTTCATTCATCGTTACATTTTGCAAATAATCTACATAGGGTAGTTTTTCTAGGTAATCAATTAAGACACTTTTATGTAGCATAATTCCGAAGGTTACTTCTTTGGTCTCATCAAACGCCCAAGGAGATAGAAACTTTGTAATGTCTGTTTTTAATTGTTCGGTATAGAAATTTTCATCATATCCATCATAAAAGCTAACTTCTAAACCTATGCTTACTTCTTCGTAATTAGGATTGATTACTTCAGCATTTACATGCAAGGTGTTTAATGAATTGATATAGTTTGTAACACTATTTAAAGCGGCTTTACTTACTCGTGGTTGATAAATATCAAATACATTTTTATTTACAGTATCTGGTACAACTACTAAAGTAACATGACCTGCTGCTGTAAAACTTGTTTGTGAGGTATGGTTTAAGCATTTTACCTTATAAATTTCTGGGAATTCTTGAAGAATTAAATGCTCGTAATCCCACAAGGTTATTGCTCTGTTTTTGTGACGCAAACGCTCGCTTATTCTTCTGTAAAAATTATCGTCTGATTCTTCTGGACTTCCTCCAAAAGAACTGTAAGGTTGTGATACTGATTTAATTTGTGGTATCCGTGTAACCATTTTTTTAATGGTTCCGCTAGGTAGTCCGTTTTTTAAATGACTTACCTCATTATTGTTGTTTACAAACGATGTTTCTACTGCTTGAGCATGAATACCAATGGCCTTACATACTGCTTCAAATGATTTACTCATTTGTGCTTTTATCCAAGTATATCCTGATGGTAATAATGTATTATTTGAAGTTGCTTCTTTAGGTATTGAAAACTTAACAATTCCTGATTTTAAGAAGTTATCTGTGTTATTAGAAATGATATTGTTTTCTAACGTTTTCCACTTATTATTACATAATATCGACCAGTTTATCTTTTCATTTTCTCCGAAGCTTTCTACTAGTGGATTTTCACTTCCTTCTAATACTTGGATTAACAGTGAAAGGTTTTGTTGAGGTTCTAAGTTTTCTATTCCTAAAAATAAATGACCTCCTATACAATATTTTGGTACTAGTGTGATTTGAATAATATCTTTATCAAAAACATCTACAATTCCTTTTTCTTCTTGTAAGTATTTCTTCTCTGCGTAATTTTCTTCATGCTGACCAAAAGGATGTTCATGAAAAAGCTGAATGCGATTTCCTTCCAAATCCATTTCTTCCAGAAGCATGGTTTCTTCTGCTGTATAATCTACAGAAATTGATTCTACTAATGGAGTGTAAGGCTCATTAGGAAAAATAATATCTTTATCATCTGCACTTACTGCTAATGCATACAATTTAGGATATAATTCGTGTAAAAAAGATTGTTCTAAACTAAGTTGTAAGGCTTCTGCTTTTCCTATTTCATAAGCATTTGCAGTATTTTCTACTTCAAACTCTGACATATAGCTTACCTCATCAGTCTCTTCATCTATCTCTTTTATAAAGAGATTTTTTATTTCCCCTACAGTTTCATTGGCTTCTCCTGCGGCGTGTAATAATCGTTTTTCTACTTTAAAATGCGTTTCATTATTCACCAATAAGGCTCTTTCATCTATATCTTTTTTAAGTACCTCAATATATTTATTGATTGATGAATAGTTTGGTGATGTTACATATGCTTCATACCACTCTTTAAAATCATCTGGCGTATTTTTCCAACGAAGGTTTACCGTGAAACTTTTCCATTTTTTCGAGAACGCTTCATTATAATTTACACTAAAATTAGATCCTTCAATAGGACGTGTAGTAAAAGGGTGAAATGGTTTTTTAGTTCTTACCGTTCCATTATCATTTTCTACAGTTGCCGACTTTACTCCTTTGACATCTGTTTTTATCACTACTTTTTCAACTATGTTTCCTGCTAAAAACCTATAAAAATCATATCCTATGGCTGTTGAAACATCAAATTCAAAACGCACTAACGGATGTGAAGTTTTATATTTTGTTAGTAAAAACTCTTCGTTATATCCTAATAATGCACCTGAATCAAGTCCTAATGTAAATGTGAAACTTATTTGATTCGTAGCAACTAACGCTCCATCATTTACATTGTTAATAGCAACCAGTGTTGGTTCAATCCACTTTTCTTTTCCGCTTCCAAAAATTTGAACGGTTTGAAGTAGTTCACTTACATCAAAAGAGTTTTCTTCAAAGTTGTTTTTAAAATTAATGGTTATCGTTACTGTTCTATCTCCTTCTTGCAACAATAACATTGGTGAGGCGATTGAAAAGCCTACTACTGCATCTGGCAATTCAGCAGCATTTTTTCCACTTGCAGGATATCCAAAGGGATACCAATACGGAGCATCTTCAGGAAGTGGTTCTTCAAAACCATCTTTTGTGTTAGCTACTGCACTTGCTTTTATCTTTTTTAAACTTTCTGAATTGTTATTGTAAATGGTTTTTATGGCTCCTACTGAGGCTTTGTTTACTATTAATTCTTCTGTTGTTTCGTAAACCAACGGATTTCCTAGGCTGTCTTTTTTCGCATCAAGTAAGGTTCTTTCTTCAATTCGTTCGTCAGTAATCTTTTTTGCTAATTCAAAAATTATATGCGCTTGATCTGAAACAGGTTCTCGCTTTTGAACTTGTAATATTTCTTTGTAATAAAAATCTAAATGACGTTTGGTTAAATTATTAAATCGTTCTTTTGAAAATTCTAATAACTCTAAGAAGCAAACAAACAAGGTTAAATGCGGACTCAACTTTCCTTCCTCCGTATATCCATTAAGAGTTGAGCTAATGTTTTCTTTTAATTTTTGATATTCTCTAGTGCCTCTAAAAGGAATATCTGCTGTAGTTAATTTTTTAAAAAAATCTTGCCAATCTCCAGATGCTACTTTATGATTTCCTGTAGGAAAGTAATTTAATTTTTCAGCAAAATTATAAGCAAACAAAATCCAATCTTCTATAGTAAAATCGTGAAGTTCGAAATTATCAGGATCTAATGCGTCAATATAACGCAGCTCTTGTCCTGTTCCGTTTCGCTGTAATATGCTAGAAATGATTTTACTCATGGTGTGTCTTAATTTATATCGGTTCCTTCTCCTTTATAGAAAGGGAAAACAACATTCGTTCTACTATTGGTAGCTCTAACTCTGTATTCAATTTTTATTATTAACATTCCTTCTAAAGGGTCTGTTTCTGAAACATCAATATGAATCACATCAATTCTTGGTTCGTGATATAAAATTGCTGTTTCAATTAAATCTTTAGCATAGGTTATTAGCGTTCTATCTAACTTTTCAAAAAGAAGCTCTTGTAAGTTGCAACCGTAATTAGGTAGCATTACACGTTCTCCTAATCTGGTAGTTAACAATATTTCCAAGCTACTTTTAATATCTTCTTCTTCTGAAATCATGATAACTTCGCTTAGATCTTTTGAAAACTCTGGTGGAAAATCCCAACCTATTCCTAAAAATGCTTTTTTATTTTCCATTGTCATCCTATTAAAACTGTTGCTTCTCCTAGTACAATAGTTCCTCCATGTGAAGTACTATCTCCCATTCTTGCTGCTGGCATCCCTCCGATTAATACGGTTCCTGATCCAGCGACTATGCTATCTGGTGGCCCAGTACAAGTTGCCATATCACCTACTCTCGCCGCAGGTAATCCTCCAATTAATACGGTAGGTTCTCCCGCTGGTAAAATTGGTCCTCCTACATGAGGTACTGTTCCTGTAACCATTGGACACACATGCATGTCTGTTATTCTTGCTGCTGGGTTTCCCATTTTTTTAATTTATTTGAACTAATGAACCTTTTAAAACAGCTATAGCACTTGTTGAAACTTCTGCCCCAGCACTACCTTCTGCTTTAAATTCTGCATTGGCTGCTATGCTCACATTTGTTCCTTCAATATTTACATCTCCTGATGCTTTCAATGAAATATCTCCGGCACTTTCCATTGATATTCCATCGCTGTTTATCGTAATTACATTAGAATTATCATCTTCAATCGTTATGGCTCCTTCATCTTCATCCAGCGAAATAATTTTTCCTGCGGGTGTTTCAATAGTGATTATTTTTTTATCATCATCAAACAACACTTTCATTTCACTTCTGGTAACAATTCCTTTTTCGTGATTATCATCAGTAGCTGTAATTGGAGAAGGTTTTGCACTACTGTGCAACATTCCTAAAACAATGGCATCATTAGGATCTTCATTGATAAATCCTACAATCACCTCATCTCCTATTTCTGGACGGAAGAAAATACCTCTGTTTTCTCCTGCATCGGGTGAAGCTACTCTACACCAAATACCTTCTTCTTCGTTATTTACAATTGGAATTTGTACTAGAATTCTATCTTCTCCATCAGGGTCTTCTTCTAATTGAGAAACAATTCCCACTTGTAACCCTTGAATGGCAGGCAATAATCCTGAAGCTGGTTTTGCTGAGATTTCAAAAGTTTCAGAAAACCATTCTGTTGATAAACCAAACTGTGCATTGGCTACCCAATTTCCTTCTGAAATTACATGCTGAACTCCTGTTACATATACATTTCCGTTAAATCGGTCTCCAACACCTTCTAGTTTTAAAATGGTGTTTGGTTTCACTGACGGGATTCCTTGAAATTTTACACGCCCTCTTACTTTTGCCAATTGTTGAAATAACCATTTGGCATCTGCCCAGTCTTGTAATTCAGTATCCGTAACAACACCTCCGTGTCGTAACTCCATACTTTCTAAACCTATGGTTTTGTTTAAGTCTGAAACCGATAAGTTTCCGTTTAAACTTACATTTGGATCTTTTCCTTCAATTTCTATTACTTCTTGATCAGCATGATTCCAGCTATAGGCTGCTACCTTTTTTACTTGGTGACGTGCATCTATTTCTGCATCAAAGTCTAATAAGGATCCTCCAAAAGTTACAGTTTCAATTTCTGACTGACTTACGTTGGGTTTAGCTATCGTTATAGTTCCGTCATCTACAAAACATAGTTTTCCATTGGCTTGCGCTCTTGAAACGACAAAGTCCCAATCTGATGCATTATATTGCACCAATTCAGCGTGGTTGTAATTTGTAGTTTCTACATCTTTTGACAAACTATACTTCCCTATAATTTCTTCAAAAATGTCGCTATCGGTACTTTCATAGAAATATTTACTTTTTCTGCCTACGGTCATTTTTACCGCTTCATCTTTACACTCAACTATTAATTGTGCTGAACTAGCTCTAATTCTTAGATTATGTTTGATAACGATTCCCTTAAAAATAGTTTCTTCATCAGAATGATATCCTGCGGTAATTTCAATTTCTTTACCAGGAATTAATAACTCTTCGTTACTTAATTTAAAATCTCTCTCTGAAGCATCTCCATCAATTAAAACAATTTGAGCGGTTGGTATTTTGTTTACTTCTTTGGAAATAGTAATATTTTTTACCTCATATTGTTTTGAGAGTTCTTCTCCTTCAATCAAGATTTTAAAAGTTACTAAATCGGCACTTTTTGAAGTTTGTATGGTTCCTGTATTATTCATCTAAGCAAATTTTTGTAAGGGTGGGAAAAAGATTTCTTGTCCTGGTTTTAGTTTTCTGAACTGCATTATTTTATTAACACGAGCTACTTCTAAATAATACTTTGAGTCTCCATAAATACGATTACACATAAGTGGTAAAGTGTCTCCTGATCTCACTTTACGATAGTGAGTTAAATCTGGCGACTGATTGTTTTCTCTTGCCACTCGTAAATCATCATCAATAGTACCTTTTACCTTAAGCTTTGCACTGGCACGTAATGGTGTTCCATCTGGTGCAAACAATTTATATTCAATAGAAAGATCTACTAAAGAGCCCTTAAAAAGGAGAGCACCCCATTTAATCATTAAATAGTTAGGTTTGTGCTCTTCTCCTTTGTATTCGAATACAATTTTTTTAAACGCTTCTATTTTATCTATGATTCCATCTTTTAGATCACTTTTTCCGTCAATGGCTCCACTGCTATCAAACAATAGGTCTAAATCTAATTCTTGAGGAGGTATTCTTGTAAACTTAGGTTGAGAGCCACTTGTACCTTGCCCTTGTTCTTCAGTATATTCTGGTTTATAAGCAACCATATACTTTTCTGGGTTTATAAGTGTTGTAAACTCCCCATTGGCTACTTCATTCTTAAACTTATCGTCAGAATACGCCTTTATTACTAATTTTTTTAACTCTCCTTGACTCATTATCGTTGTTTTTGTCTTTCAAGAATATCCATTACTTCCTCCACACATGCCGAAACTATAGCTGCTGTATTTCCGTTTTTTGATCCACTTGTTTTTCCTTGTGATTCTGATTTTTCATCCACGTTAATCTTGATATGTAATTCTTTGATAGTAATAGGCATCTTATACTATTTTAAAATAATTATAGGTTAATTCAAGTGTCTCAATAACCAGTTTACTTTCTTCAGCATTAAAGTCTCCTACATTCCATTTTACAGGGTATGCATGTTTTACATTCCAAGTTTGTATGGCTTGCTCGTCTTCACCTAATAACATTACATTGATATTTATAGGTTGTATCTCGAAATTGACTAAGGCTTTTTTACACCACTTAATTACTTCCGAATCAACAAGCATCCCTCTTTTCAATACTAAATTTGGATATTTGGAACGTACCGGTATTTTATGCTTGAATCTATTTTCTCCTCCTTCGGCTATTTCTTCAGTTTCAAGGTCTACCGAAAGACCTGAAACTGATTGAAATGAATTGTCGCCGCTTGAAGTTGGAATATCTTCAAACTCTACTTTAAAACTAAATCCTACTGGTGGATGATAGCTCATTACGATGACATTTTAAGCTTCTCAATTGCCCACTCAGCAGTTTCAATGGCTATTTCATTACCATCAGCTTTTAAGTCTGTAGGCTGTACTTTAGTGATATAAGCATTCTGAGCTTCCCATACTACAGCTGGTTGTCCAGTCTCATCTAATAATTTGATGGTTAAATCTCCTCTAAACTGCTCTCCTCCTTCTTGGAAATAAACTGTTTTAGCCCATTGCTTGTAAAACTGTTTACTTTCATCTACAAAGGTTCCTCTCTTCATAGTAATGTTACTATATTCGAATAATCCTGGTTGTTTTGATTTGTGGTATTCTTTATCTGCTCCTCCACGATATTCTATTACTTTATTATCAAAACTTAACCCTGATACTTCTGTACAATTAAATTTCGTATCACCAAAGGTTACCTCGAAGGAAAACTTTGGCATTGGATATGATTCTGCCATGATTCTTTATTTTTTATTTATATTTTTTTGGTTAGTTAGTTTACTTATGCTTCTTGCATTTTGTGAGAGAATTTAAGTATGATAAATTCAGCTGGACGTACTACTGCCATACCTATTTCTATGATCATATTTCCTTCTAAAACATCTTGAGCTGTCATGGTTTCTCCTAAACCAACACTTACATAAAATGCTTTTTCTGGTGTAGGACCTGCAAGTGCTCCTGCTCTCCATTGTTGTGTTAAGAAATTGTCAATCATTGCTTTTACACGCACCCAAGTATTTTTATCATTAGGTTCGAAAACAAATTGTTCTGATGCTTTTTTAATTGACTCTTCTGCCATGTTGAAGAAACGTCTTACAGATACATATCTCCATTCATTATCGTTTCCTGCAAGAGTTCTTGCTCCCCATACTAGATTTCCTTTTCCTACAAATGATCTGATAGCATTAACAGATTTTCCTGCTTTGGTGTCTACATTTAAATCTTTTTGCTCATCATGTGATATATTAACAGATGGGCCATATACATAATTTAACCCTACATTTGCTGGTGCTTTCCATACTCCTCTATCGGCATCAACTTTAGCATAAATTCCTGCCATGGTTGCACTAGGTGCCAATTTTACTGGTAACAACCCTATTTCTAACTTTATTTTATTGTATAGAGCATTATTATCTACTTTTAAATCTGCTAACGAAGGGAGTGTTGTTACACCTCCTAATGCATCAATAGCTCCTTTTAAGGCAAATAATTCATCGGTATTTTTTTGATCTTCCAAAGTGGTATAGATTCCATTATTAGTCATATCAGCTTCATCGATAATACCTAATAGATCATATACGTTTGTAGCATTAGAAGTTAAACTACCCATTAACTTCCCTTCTGTGTCGTCTTGTTGTAGCTTAAATAGCTTAGCATGTAAATCAGCCAAAGTGGCTTCTAAATTAGCATCCATCCAAGTTGTCATATCCGCACTTGGTGTTGCTAAAGAAGCTTCTTCTGAATCTTCAGCCGCAGAAATCAAATCGTTGATTGATGAAGTTATATTCTCTAAATAGCCAATAATATTTTTAATATTGGAAATGGCATCATTTTTAAATGACAATGCTACCGCATTACCTGCCCCATCTATATTATTTTTTGTATCAACCAATACTGTTAACAGGCTTTCAAGCTCAGTTAGATCAATTCCATCTATTACTTCTTCCGCTTGTACAGATAAACTTTCATCCAATCCTTCTATTTCAATACTATCTTCATCATAAGAGTAGTCAAGAATCGTATTTAAAAAAGGGTAATATGCTGCCCCATATTTCAAGTAGTCTTTTCCTAAAGAAATTTTATCTCTTAGTGCTTCTACTGGATCTACATCCCCTCCTCCATCATCATATTCATTATCTGAATAAGTATCAATAATGGTAAAGCGATCTTGTAATTTATTACATTGAGTAAGTGCTGATGCATATAAACTATAAAAATCAGTATCTGACGCCAACGATGTTCCGTCTGGGAATGTAAGTAAGGTTACTTCATCTACATAGGCTACTTTATCTAATCCTTCTTTCAATTCATCGAAAGAAATACTATTTTCATTGTTACTCTCATCTTCATAGGTGTTCACAGATACGATGTAACAAGGACCTCCTCCATTGGCAAAATACATTTGCATGTGATAATACATCTTAAAAGGAGACGGGGTACTTGGTGCAGTTACAATTACTTCCTCATTCGCTTGATTTGCATTTGTTACATTAACTCCAATACTTGTTTCCTGTCTTGCATAGCCAAAATACGTTTCGTAATCTAACATTGACGTTATTCTTGTTGGTTCTAACAGTAGGTCATTATTCTCTTTCTTTTTAGCTCTCTCGGTATAACCAATAAAAGCTGGAATTGCTGTTTCTACTTGAGCTACCGATGGGGGAAACTTTACAATTTCCTCTACGTAGACTCCTGGTGTTTTGTACGCTGACATAATTACTTGTTTTAAATTTTAATTTTTGTTTATATAAATACTTCCGAATAATAATCTTGCGATTCTTTCTTAATACTTTCTGGAGTAGGATTTGGGAAATAATAATCTTCTTGTGGTTCTGGTATAACGTCTTGTTTATCTATCTCTACACGCCCATTAAGTGTTAGTGGTTTTTCTTCTGACGTAGTCATTACAAGGTTTTCACTTCTTTTCGTGTAACGCCAAAATGTGTTTCTATTTTCAATACAAACAGCAAACTCTGGGGACTCCTCTAACAAACATTGTTTTGAGACATCAAAGACTTCTGTTTCTTCATTCTTAGTTAATACTTCTTCTGTTAAATTGTTGTTATTGTCTCCTGATATCTGGATTTGAACAACCCCTATTACCCCACTATTTTTAATTCTTCTTACAAAAAAATTAATAGTATCTATCACCTTTTGCTCTTCTTCATTTAAAGGGATAGCATTCATTATTTTAGATTCTATAACATTTAATTCAGAAGCATTGGTATTTGCAACAGTTACTAAATTCGGTGTAGTTGTATCAAACTCTTTTTCAGCTTCTAGTTGGTGTAATAGTTTTCTTGTTTCACTATCTGAAATCAAAAATGAGCTCCATTTTTTCACCTCAGAAATTGTTTCAAATAAATTGATTACTGAGGAACTTTTGTTTGATAAGTAATATAGTTGCTCCTCTTTCTTTTCAATTATGTTAGAAAAATTTTCAAAATAAGCATGGTGTACTTTTAAATAAAAAGTTAGCGTTAGTGAATCGGATAATGTAATTATTGGACTATATCTACTTACTTCTTGATTTCCTTCTTTGGTAGTTACTTTTATAGTTTCTGATAGTACTCGGACTCCTTTTTTATGACTTCTAAGTAATAGTCTATGATTTTTTAAACTCTTTTTGGTTTCTTGAGTAGGTTGAATTGATAGAAACTTGCTAATATCATATTGTTCTTCTAAACGTTTTTTTTCTTCATCTGTAAGAGGTGTTACTCCATTATTTCCTCCATTTAATTCGAAAAAAGTTCGTTCTCCTTCATCTAGGAAATAAGAGTGGTATATATTGATATTGAACAGTGTTTTGTACATAATCTTTTAATTTTTAATTATTGATTGTTGTTCAATACCAGAGACCACTGTTCCTTCTTTGGTTACAATATCCCTTTCTATTTCTAGTAATGTTATTTTATAAAGTACAGATGGGTACTGTTTACCTCCTAAGGTTCCCCATATATAATTTAACTCCTCAAAAGAAGGCGTATATAGTTGAGTAATAAATTTAAAAGTCTTTAGGTCTCCCAATCCATCTATACCTTCAAAGTTGGTGTTTTGATGCGTGAATACTTTTTTCCCTTGAAAAAAGGCTAATATTTTTGTTAAACTCTTTAAAGATTCAGCGTAACTGGATTTATCTACACTGAACAAAACGTAGAGGTTTAAGTATACTTTTGGATTTCTGTAACTAACTGTAGTTCCTTCTACACGATTGTTAGAAGTATTTTTTAATGCAAATTCTTCTTGTGTATTAATTAATGTTAATGAAATATCTGGGTTATTTGCTGGAGAATTTCCATCTCCTTCAGCCATAGCTATATTTGATAAGTCTACAGCCTTTTCATCGAAATAGTCATTTAATTCTTCGGTAATGATTTGTAATATTTCAAAAATCATTTTAATAGTAAGTTTGGTTAGTTTTGCTTGTAGATTGAAGGGTTAGCAATCAG
Organism: Tenacibaculum ascidiaceicola; assembly: GCF_047470925.1. Classification (NCBI taxonomy): domain Bacteria; kingdom Pseudomonadati; phylum Bacteroidota; class Flavobacteriia; order Flavobacteriales; family Flavobacteriaceae; genus Tenacibaculum; species Tenacibaculum ascidiaceicola. The sequence continues at coordinate 54,248 of NZ_JAZKJP010000013.1, read as the reverse complement.
ACATTGTAAAATTAACCTCTCTTACGAAGAGTAACCGCAATGAAAAACTCTTTTAAAAAAGTAGTTTCTCCTAAATATTTTCTAATAGAATTACAGGTAGTAAAAAGGGGAAAATCACCCTTACTTTTTTAATCAAGAAATTTTAAGCTTTACGTGAATCCAATAAAAAACTCTTTATACACAGTATGCATAAAGAGTTTATATATATTCTTGTTTGTTATTTTTTATTTGGTCAACTCCCTAAATAAACTTTCTAAGTTTTTGTTTTCGGTATTTAATCCTAGAATTTTTAATCCATTTTCTTGTGCAAAGTCAAAAATTACTGGGCGCATATCTTCAGAAGTATTAAATGTTAACACCCAATTATTTTCTAGCGTATTTTTATATCCTGTAATATTTGGTAATCGTTTAATAAATTGTTCCTCTAATTTATAGTCAAACGTTACTTTAATTACTTGTTCATTATCTGTTTTAAGTTCTGAAATAGGTTTATTAATTACTATTTCTCCTTTATTTATAATTATAACTCGGTCACACATTGCTTCTACTTCTTGCATAATGTGTGTAGATAATAATACTGTTTTATCTTTTCCTAACTCTTTTATTAATTGACGTATTTCAACTAATTGGTTTGGATCTAACCCCGTAGTAGGTTCATCTAAAATTAATACTTCTGGATTGTGTAAAATAGCGGCCGCTAATCCTACACGCTGGCGATATCCTTTAGATAATTGATTAATCTTCTTATGTGCTTCTATCTTTAAGCCTACTCTATCAATAATCTCATTAATTCTAGACTTTTCTATATTATGTAAAGATGCTTGAAACTGTAAATATTCTTTCACATACATATCCAAGTACAACGGATTATGCTCTGGTAAATAACCTATTTTTTTTTGTGCTTCAATAGGATTTGAAATTACATCAATTCCACTTACCAACACAGTTCCTTTTGAAGGTTTAATAAACCCCGTTAAGATTTTCATTGTTGTAGATTTCCCAGCTCCATTTGGACCTAAAAAACCAACTATTTCTCCTTTCTTTGCTGAAAAGGAAATATTATTAACAGCCTTTTGTGTTCCGTATGTTTTTACTATTGAGGTAAGTTCTATCGACATTTAGTTCTTATAATTTCAGCTGAATCTTTACAGCATTTAATATTGATGAATTGAGCTTCTCTTTTTCAAAAACAGTGAATCCTAATTTCTTATAAAAACCTATTGGTGATTTATATGTTTGGTTATTTTCTTTTAAATAATTTTCACCAATAACAACCCAACCATTTAATTTATTGTGTCTTTTTTTTAACTTTTCAATTAGGTTTCTACCTATTCCTTTTCCTTGAATTTCTGTATCTAAAATCATTGCAAACCAACATTCTCCTTCACGAATAAAATCACAACACCAACCCAGTACTCGACTATTTTCTATAACTAAAAAATGATTTTTGTCCTTTAGCAATCCTAAATACTGATTAAAATCTTCAATACTTTTCTGCTTAATTACATATGGATATTCACGATTCCATAGTAACCTAACTTGTTCTTTATAAAAAGGGGATAATTTACTTATTTCTTTAAACTCCATTATTTTCTTTCATAAGAAACGAAGCTGTAGTCATATTTATTTTTTTCGTCAGCTTTAAAATCTTCCCGTGCTACTTCTTTCCATATATTCATATCTATTTTAGGGAAAAAAGCATCTGCTTCAAACTCATGATGCAATACAGTTATATCTAATCTATCAACTAAATTTTGCTCTAAAGCTTCCTTATAAATTTGCGCCCCACCTATTATAAACGCATCATTTCCTTCTACTAACTCTATAGCTTGCTCAATACTATTTGCTATTAAGCATCCATCTATAAAGTAGTTATTATTTCGGGTAATAATTATTGATGTACGGTTAGGTAAAGGTTTACCAATACTCTCAAAAGTATTACGCCCCATTAAAATAGGATGGCCTGTAGTAACTTTTTTAAAACGTTTTAAATCGGCAGGCAAATGCCAAATTAAGTCATTATCTTTTCCTAAAGCATTGTTTTTTGCAATTGCAGCTATGAGTGTAATCATAAATTTAGTTTGTGTGGCTTACATATTTTTCACCCATTCTTTAATATATCCTGTAAGATCTCTTTTTTCTGTTGTAGCTTCTTCAAAAGTTTCATTTTTCATATTATCAACCAACGTATGAATTGCCTTTAGCACATTTTCATCGTTAATTTCAGCTATTTTATCATAGAGATCTTCTTTTAAAACATCAACATCTGTATTCATTTTATAACTTTTAGGTGGTTTCTTACAAAGCTACTAAACAATATATATAAAATAAAGTTAAATTATACTGCTACAACTCCTTTTATGTGTGGGTGAGGATCATAACCTACCAATTCGAAATCTTCAAAAGTAAAATCTTCAATATTTTTTATTGCTGAATTAATCTTCATTTTAGGTAGAGATCTTGGTTCACGTGATAATTGCAACTCTAATTGCTCCATATGATTATTATATATATGAGCATCACCAAATGTATGAATAAACTCTCCAGCTTCATAACCACAAACTTGTGCAACCATCATTGTAAATAAAGCATAAGACGCAATATTAAAAGGAACTCCTAAAAATATATCTGCACTACGTTGATACAATTGACATGAAAGTTTCCCGTCTGCTACATAAAATTGAAAAAATGCATGACATGGAGGTAATGCCGCTTTACCATTCGCTACATTTTCTGCAAACGACTTTGAAGTATCTGGTAAAACTGAAGGATTCCATGCAGACACTAACATTCTACGGCTATTAGGGTTGCTTTTTAATGTTTCAATTACTTCTTTTAATTGGTCTATTTCATCACTATTCCAGTTACGCCATTGATGCCCATAAACTGGTCCTAAATCACCATTTTCATCAGCCCATTCATTCCAAATACGTACACCATTTTCTTGTAAATACTTAATATTGGTATCACCCTTTATAAACCATAATAATTCATAAATAATCGATTTTAGGTGTAGTTTCTTAGTTGTTACCATTGGAAACCCTTCACTCAAATCAAATCGCATTTGATATCCAAAAACACTCTTGGTTCCTGTTCCTGTTCTATCTCCCTTTTCGTTTCCGTTTTCTAAAACGTGTTTTACTATATCGTGATACTGCTTCATCCTTCTGCGTTTAATCGTTAAAATTGTTGATCTGTTTAACAACGTAAAAATAAAAAAGCATCTACAAAAAATGTAAATGCTTTTAAAATTATATTAATAAGTTATCAACTATAACTATGCCCAAACACAGGTTCCATTACTTTGGCAGTAACCATAGTCACAAAACTCTTGACCATTTGCAAACCTAGTACAACATAAACGAGGTCCTTTACAATAGGTATAGCCTCCTCCGTTAATTTGGTTTTGTTCACTTCTTGATAACGTTTTAATTCCTTTTAAACTTTTCAGTTTTTTCATGATAGATTTAATTTTGGGGGTTAATATTGGTATAAATATATCAAAAAAAGTAAACAAACAAAACTATCAACCTAAAAAACAACACTTTACAGTTAAACTGTAATTTTAAAAAATATTTTAACCAATAATCATACCTGCTATGGTTGCTGACATTAACGAAGCAATTGTACCTCCAATTAAAGCTTTCATCCCAAATTCAGATAAGTTTTTACGTTGACCTGGTGCTAATGAACCAATTCCTCCAATTTGAATTCCAATAGAAGCAAAGTTTGCAAAACCACATAACATGTAAGTTGCCATAATTACTGACTTGCTATACGTTAAATGTGTTGCGCTTGCAGCATTTTTTAAGTCTGCTAATTGGATATATCCCACAAACTCACTTGCAGCTAATTTAATACCCAATAATTGCCCCATTAACGCCATATCTTCTTTAGCTACTCCAATTAACCACATTAAAGGTGCAAAGGCATATCCTAAAATAAATTCTAACGATAATGCTTCATAAGGTGTAGCTCCTTCAATCAGTTCATTCAAAGAAGTAAATTTCCAGCTGAAATATTCAATTCCATCAAAACCTCCAATTCCACCTAAGATACCATTTATCATGGCTATAAATGCAATAAATACTAATAACATTGCTGCAACATTCATTGCTAGTTGTAAACCTTCTGTTGTTCCATTAGCAATAGCATCTAAAATATTTGAACCAATTTTTTCTGATGAAACTTGTACATCTGTATTTACTTCTTCAGTTTGTGGATATAATATTTTAGAAATAATAATTGCTCCTGGTGCTGCCATTACAGATGCTGCTAATAAATGTTTTGCATATAATAAACGTAATGCTTCATCATCTCCTCCTAAAAACCCAATATAAGCAGCTAAAACAGCTCCTGCTACTGTTGCCATTCCTCCTATCATTACTAATAAGATTTCAGAACGGTTCATTTTCTCTAAATATGCTTTAATTAACAAAGGTGCTTCTGTTTGTCCTAAGAAAATATTTCCTGCTACCGATAAACTTTCTGCTCCAGAAATCTTTAAAAATTTAGATAACAACCAAGCTAATCCTTTTACTATTTTTTGAATCAGTCCTAAATAGAATAATACTGACGTTAGTGCCGAGAAAAATATAATTGTAGGCAATACTTGAAAAGCAAAAATAAATCCAAAAGAATCCATATCAGCAACTAAACCGCTGAATAAAAACTCACTTCCTGCTCTTGTAAAATCTAATACACTAACAAACAAACCTCCTACTAACTCAAACGTCTTTTGTACAAAAGGAACTTTTAAAACTCCAATTGCTATTAATAATTGAAAAGCTAGTCCTAACCCTACTGTTTTCCAATCTATACCTCTTCTGTTTGCACTAAATAAAAAAGCTATAATTAATAATGTTACCATTCCTAAAGCTCCTCTCCATAAACTTTGCATTGAGAAACCTTGGCTTGGAATTATTTTACTTGTATTGTCTACTACCTCTTCAGAGTCTTTTTCTAAAACTACTTTTGATTCTGTTGTAAAATTATAAAGTATGTTTTTTTCTGAAAGTGTTAATACTTCATCTGTTAACTCAACTACATTGTAATAACGAACCGTATCGTTAGGCTGTTTGTAGTTAAAAATTAATAAGTTGTTTTGATGAATATAGTTTCCTGAAGCTTGTAAACTATCTTTTGCCACTAAAGAGTATGTAAAGTTCCCTTCTGATAAAGTAAAAACATCTGTAGGATCTATAGAAACAATTGAATCTCCTTCTGTCGTTGTAATTGATGAGAAATTCCACTTTTTTTCAATGCTTTGGCTAAAAGTTATCATCGTAACGCAAAGCATTATGAAAGTAAATAGTTTCTTCATTTTTAATATTTTAAAATTAAGAACGTTTGCTGATTTCATCACGAATTTTAGCTGCCAACTCATAGTTTTCATTGGCTACAGCATCGTTAAGTTGTTCGTGTAATTCTTTAAGTGATAAGTGTGAGTAGCTGCCTTCTCCTTCTTCTTCCTCTTCAATTGAAAATTCTATTTCGTCTTCATCAGACTCCAAATCTTCTTCAATTGTTAATTCTTCATCCATTTTTAGATAAATACCTGCTTTATCTAAGATATTTTCGTAGGTAAAAATTGGTGCTTCAAATCGAACTGCCAAAGCTATTGCATCTGAAGTCCTTGTATCAATAACCTCTTCTACTCCTTCTCTTTCGCAGATTAAGCTTGAATAAAACACACCATCAACTAATTTGTGTATAATTACCTGCTTTACTGTGATAGAAAATCTATCAGAAAATGTTTTAAATAAATCGTGAGTAAGTGGTCTTGGAGGACGGATTTCTTTTTCCAATGCTATTGCTATTGATTGTGCCTCAAATGCTCCTATGATTATAGGAAGTGTTCTGGTTCCTTCCATTTCACTCAGCACTAAAGCATATGCCCCACTTTGTGTTTGGCTATATGAAATCCCTTTTATAGTTAGTTTAATTAAACTCATGTACAATCAATCATCATAAAATACAAAAAAACTGTCTAAATTTAGGCCTTTTGCTTAAAATTTTAGACAGCCTTCTAAAGTGGGCACAATTTACTAAAAATTATGAGTTGAACTCTAATTTATAGAAAAAGAAAAAATTACCACTATTTTATGCTTGTTTAAAAGCTTTTAATTTGTCTACTAACTGAGGTACAACTTCAAAAGCATCACCTACAATACCATAATCAGCAGCCTTAAAGAAAGGTGCTTCAGGATCTGTGTTGATAACTACTTTTACTTTAGAAGCATTAATTCCTGCTAAATGCTGAATTGCTCCAGAAATACCAATAGCAATATATAAGTTAGAGGCTACTGGCTTACCTGTTTGCCCCACGTGTTCACTGTGTGGACGCCATCCTAAATCAGATACAGGCTTAGAACATGCAGTTGCTGCACCTAAAACATCAGCTAACTCCTCAACCATTCCCCAGTTTTCAGGCCCTTTCAAACCTCTTCCTGCAGAAACTACGATATCAGCATCAGCAATAGTAACTTTTCCTGTTGCTCTATTAATATTTTCAGATTTCACTCCTAATTCAGGTAATGTAGCATCAAAACTTTCAGCAGAACCACTTACTGCATTTTCATGTGCTCCGTAAGAATTTTTAGCAACACCTATTACTTTTTTCTCAGTTGAAATTTCAGTGTTATTAAACCCTTTGTTTGAGAAAGCCTTTCTTTTAACAACAAAAGGACTTGTGCTACTTGGTAAAGCTACAGCATTTGAAGCATATCCTGCCTCTAAAGCTACAGCTACTAATGGTGCTACAGTTAATCCATCAACACTAGAGTCGATAATTACCGTGTTAGCTCCTTTTGCTTCTGCTACTTGTTTAATAATTGAAGCATATGCTTTAGCATTGAATGAAGATAAGTCATTCTTTACTTCTACTACATTCTCTGCTCCGTAAGTATATAATTCAGAAGCATCTCCTCCATTAATAGTTAACACTACTAAGTCGCTTCCTAATTGTTCTGCTACTTTTTTTCCGTATGAAACAACCTCAAAAGCTGTTTTTTTGAATTTTCCTTCCGATGAATCGGCAAAAACTAATACAGACATATTTTTTTTATTTTTTTAGTCGTTAGTGGTTAGTTTTTTACCATTAAACACTAACAAATATTTTTATTTTTTCTTTTGAACTCTATTAAAACAGGTTAACTGATTTAAATTACTTTCGCTTCGTTATGTAATAAATCAATTAAATCATCAACATTATCAACTAACTTAACCGCTCCTTTTGGTGCTGGTTTTTCAAAGTTTTGAGTTGCTGTCGCTGCTACTGCACCAGTTGGTTCAACTACACTTAATGGCTTTTTACGCGCCATCATAATACCTCTCATATTAGGAATACGTAAATCTTTTTCTTCTACAATTCCTTTTTGACCTGCAATTACCATTGGTAATGTTGAAGATACTTTTTCTTCTCCTCCGTCAATCTCTCTATCTAAAGTAGCATTTGTTCCATCTACCTCTACACCAACACAACCATTAACAAAGTTAAAATCTAATAAAGAAGCTAACATCCCTGGAACCATTTGTCCATTATAATCAGCAGATTCTTTTCCTGCTAATACTAAATCATACCCTCCATTTTTAACAACTTCAGCTAACTCTTTAGCAACCATAAATCCGTCAGTTGGTTCAGCGTTTACACGAATTGCATCATCTGCACCAATCGCTAAAGCTTTACGTAAAGTAGGCTCAGTAGAAGCTCCTCCAACATTCACTACAGTTACACTTGCTCCTTGCTTTTCTTTAAACCACATTGCACGAGTTAAACTAAACTCATCGTATGGATTTATAACATATTGAACCCCGTTAGTATCAAACTTTGTATCGTTATCAGTAAAGTTGATTTTTGAAGTAGTATCAGGTACATGACTGATACAAACTAATATTTTCATATATATCGTTGTTTTAAAGAAACTTAATTTTGTGCGACGAAGTTAAGGATTTTTTTTAATTTACTATGCGTGCATAATAAATTTTTTCCTCAACATTAATCAACCTCAAAATTAAGGTATTATTATTACATAATGATTTGTTGATTTTAAAGCTACAATATTACCCCTATTTTTATTATTTTTGCACTCTTGATAAACAACTACTTATAAAACGTATGAAAACAGTACAATTTAGAGAAGCCGTTTGCGAAGCAATGAGCGAGGAAATGCGTAGAGACGAAAGCATTTACTTGATTGGAGAAGAAGTTGCAGAGTATAATGGTGCATATAAAGCCAGCAAAGGAATGTTAGACGAGTTTGGTGCTAAACGCGTTATTGATGCTCCTATTGCCGAATTAGGCTTTGGTGGTATTGCTGTAGGATCAGCAATGAACGGTAACCGCCCTATTGTTGAGTATATGACTTTCAATTTCTCGTTAGTGGGAATTGACCAAATTATTAACAATGCTGCGAAAATCCGTCAAATGAGTGGTGGACAGTTTAACTGTCCTATTGTTTTTCGTGGACCTACAGCTTCTGCTGGTCAATTAGCAGCAACACACTCACAAGCTTTTGAAAGCTGGTATGCTAACTGCCCTGGATTAAAAGTAATTGTTCCTTCTAATCCATACGACGCAAAAGGTTTATTAAAAGCTGCTATTCGTGATGATGATCCAGTAATTTTTATGGAATCTGAGCAAATGTATGGTGATAAAATGGAAATTCCTGAAGGAGAATACATTATTCCTATTGGAGTTGCTGATATTAAAAGAGAAGGTTCAGATGTAACTGTAGTATCTTTTGGTAAAATTATAAAAGAAGCTTACAAAGCTGCTGACGAATTAGCTAAAGAAGGAATTTCAGTTGAAATTATCGATTTACGTACAGTTCGTCCAATGGATCATAAAACTATTTTAGAATCTGTTAAGAAAACTAACAGATTGGTAATTTTAGAAGAAGCATGGCCATTTGGAAGTGTTTCATCAGAAATTACTTTTAGGGTACAAGATGAAGCATTTGATTATTTAGATGCTCCTATTAAAAGGATTACAACTGCTGATGCTCCTGCTCCTTATTCTCCTGTGTTATTGGAGGAATGGTTACCAAATGCAAATGATGTTGTATCAGCCGTAAAAGAGGTAATGTACCGCAAATAATTGAAGAAAAAAGAAATTGAAAAATAAATTAAAATCCTTTTGACTCTGGTCAAAAGGATTTTGTAGTAAAAAAAATGATGAAACATCTTCTTACCTTACTATTACTACTAGCTACCAATGTTTTATGTGCACAATTAACCATACAAGGTAAAGTAGTTGACGAGTTTGACACTCCAATGCCTTTCGTTAATGTCATCCTAAAAAACACCACGCACGGAACCACTACTGACGATAACGGTAGATTTTATCTAAAAACAAATAAATACAGAGGTGTACTCGAAATATCTTTTGTAGGATTCCAAACGCAAACAATAAAAGTTAGTCAAAAGACAAAGTTTTTAAGTATTGTTTTAAAAGAGGAAAGTAATGAGTTAGAAGAAGTTGTTATTGTTACCAAACCCAAAAAACGTTTAAAGAAAAAGGAAAACCCTGCTTATAGAATTTTAAAAGAAATTTGGAAACGTAAACGAAAAAATGGTCTTGACTTAGTTGATCATTATCAATACAAAAAAAACACATCTATAGAAATAGGGCTAAACAACTTAGATACATTGTTCTTGAAAAAGATATTTAAAAAAGAATATAAACAAGCTCTTCAAGAAATAAATTATGATAGCGATGGAATAAACTACTACATTCCTATTTTCTTAAATGAACAAGTTGCTAATGTTTATGGAGACAATAAAAACAACAATATTAGAGAAGATATTGAGGCTGAAAAATCTGAAGGTTTAAGTGCCCAAGGTTTTATTTTTGATAGAATGGCTAATACTTTTCAAAATGTTGATGTTTTTAAAAACAATATCAATTTACTTCAAAAGCCCTTTGTTAGTCCTTTATCTACGGATGGCTTTTCTACTTACGATTATGTTTTATATGATAGTATTGTAAACAATAATAAAAAACTCTACAACATTTACTTTTTCCCAAGAAGGGATGGTGATTTAGCTTTTCAAGGGAACTTTTGGGTAGCTGACAAAAACTTCTCTATCAAAAAACTAAAAATGAAAGTCCACAAAAGCATTAACTTAAACTTTGTAAGAGGGCTTACTTTTGAAAAAGAATTTGAAGTACGAAACGATAGTATATACATTCCCACTAAAAATGCCTATGAAGGTGACTTTACTTTTATTGACAAAAATGAAAGCAACAAAGGATTAACTATTAAAAAGAATATTACTTTTAAGAATTATGTTTTAAACAAGGCACTTCCTAAAAACTTCTATGAACAAACTATTGAAAAAATAAGGCCTGATCAATACGAAAAAGAAGAGTCTTATTGGGCAGATGTTCAATCCAATGAAAGTAAAAACACCTACAAATTAATTGAAAGTGTCAAAGAAAAAAAACAAATAAAAAACCTAACTGGATTAATAAACACTGTAGCTAGTGGATATATAAACACAAGCTTAGGTGTGCAAATAGGTCCTTTATGGACTGCTTTTGCTAACAATCAGGTAGAAGGATTCAGAACCAAAATGGGATTCAGAACCTTTGTTACTAAAGATGATCGTTTTCGCCTAGGAGGTCACATTGCTTACGGTTTTAAAGACAAAAAGTCAAAGTATGGTGCAGAAGCTCGCTATCTTCTATCTTATAAACCAAGAATTGCTGTTGGTGTTGCATATCAAAAAGATATTGAACAATTGGGTAGCACCCTATTAAACACAACACAACTTTTAGGAAGAAGTTTTGGTACGGCTGCATTATTTTCTAGAGGAGATAATTTCTTTTTATCTAATATTGAAAAAATAGCTACAAATTTTGATTACCAAGTTCAACAGAACTTACATGTAGGATTTAATTTTTCTCACTCAAAAATAAGATCAGCTTCCGAGAAAGATTTCTCTATGAATTACATTGATGAAAACGGAAATATTCAATCAAGAGTTACTGATGTAGCTTCCGACATTTATGTTTCTTTCACCCCTGGAAGATTTGTATATGGGTTAGGTGTAGAAAGACGTTTTGGACGAAACATATTTCCTACTTTCGTATTAAACTACCGAAAAGGCTACAAGGGACCTTTTAATGGAACTCACAGTTACGATAAAATCCAATTCAAATACAGCCAACCTATTCTACTTAGTAAGTTTGGAACTTTAGATGCTAGCATTGAAGCAGGAAAAACATTTGGTACAGTTCCTGTTGCTTTATTAAGCCCAATACCTGCCAACCAAACGTTTTCATTAGTAAAAGATACTTTTGCCTTACTTAATTACTACGATTTTGTTGCTGACGAATATTTAGCAGGACATTTTGAACACCATTTTAATGGTTATATTCTGAATAGAATTCCGCTATTGAAAAAATTAAAATTAAGAAGTTTAGTTTCTTTTAGAGCTGCTTATGGAAATATATCTCAAGAGAATAGAGCTATAAACGATGGCTTATCTAATAGCAGTGGAGCTTATAACATTAACTACAACGCTCCAAATAAACTATATTATGAATATAGTGTTGGGCTAGAAAATATTGGTTATGGTAACTTACGTTTTCTGAGAATTGATGCTATTTGGAGAAGTAATTATACACCTCCAACAGGATCAATTGTTACTCCAACACCAAAGTTTGCAATCCGTATAGGTATTAAACCCGGCTTATAATCATACATTTAACCATAAATTACCTTTATTTTTTCTTTAAAAAAACTAATAAATCACTACTTTTGCAAACCGATTTTAGAAAACGAAGAAAAGTTTAGAATATATGACCGCAAAAGAAAGAAAAACAGTTGATGTTTTAATTGAAATACCAAAAGGTAGTAGAAACAAGTACGAATACGATTTTGATTTAGGGAAAATTCGTTTTGACAGAATGTTATTCTCTTCAATGATGTACCCTGGAGACTATGGGTTTATTCCTCAAACTTTAGCATTAGATGGCGATCCATTAGATGTTTTAGTTTTAGGTGCTGAACCAACTTTCCCGATGTGTGTTATGGAGGTAAAACCAATTGGTGTTTTCCATATGGCAGACGAAAAAGGTCCAGACGAAAAGATTGTTTGTGTACCAGTATCTGATCCTATTTGGAACAGATATAATGATATCACAGATTTAAACCCTCACCGTCAAAAAGAAATTACACACTTTTTCCAAGTATATAAAGACTTAGAAAAGAAAAAAGTTGATATCGGAGACTGGGGTAATGCAGATGAAGCTTACGAAATTTTAGATAAATGTTTAGAGCGTTATGAGAATAGCGAACATAAAGCTAATGGAAATTTCAAGATTTAATCTGTAAAAATTATCCTATATAAAACAAAAAACCTCTCAGTTACAACTGAGAGGTTTTTTGTTTAGTTATTGATTTTGTTATATTTACGAACACTTATAACTAATCAAATAACAATAACATGAAACAAAACATGATATATGTGCCAATACTTTTGGCACTTTTAGGACTCATTTTTATGTATATAAAAATGACCTGGGTTAAAAAACAAGATGCAGGAAATGAAAAAATGCAATCCATTTCAAAAAGTATTAAAGAAGGAGCTCTTGCTTTTTTAGCTGCCGAATATCGATTATTACTAATCTTTGTTATTATCGCTTCATTAGCTTTATTCGGAATCTCTCAATTAGTAGAAACAACCAGCATTATGATTGTTCCTGCATTTATAATAGGAGCAATTTTTTCTGCACTAGCAGGAAACATAGGAATGCGTATTGCAACCGATGCTAACGCAAGAACAGCTGAAGCTGCAAAAACTAGTCTGCCACAAGCTTTAAAAGTATCTTTTGGTGGTGGAACCGTAATGGGACTTGGTGTCGCTGGTTTAGCTGTTTTAGGTCTAAGTTTATTTTTTCTAATATTCGTCGGTCAATTTATTACAGATGATGGAAATTTCTATAATGAAATGACTGTCGTACTAGAAGCTTTAGCTGGTTTTTCTCTAGGAGCTGAATCTATTGCTTTATTTGCTCGTGTTGGTGGAGGTATTTATACCAAGGCTGCCGATGTAGGTGCCGATTTAGTAGGTAAAGTAGAAGCAGGAATCCCAGAAGACGACCCTCGTAATCCTGCTACCATTGCAGATAACGTTGGTGATAACGTTGGTGATGTTGCTGGTATGGGAGCTGATTTATTTGGTTCATACGTAGCAACAGTATTAGCAGCCATGGTTCTTGGAAACTATGTTATTAGAGATATGTCAATAGACTCTACTTTTTCCGATGCATTTAACGGAATGGGACCAATATTACTTCCATTAGTAATTGCTGGAGTTGGTATTGTAGCTTCCATTATTGGAACTTTCTTGGTAGGAATTAAAGACAATACAGCAAAAGAAGCAGAAGTACAAAAAGCATTAGATACAGGAAACTGGGTTGCTATTATTTTAACCTTAGCAGCAAGTTTCTTCTTAATTAAATGGATGCTTCCTGAAACAATGCAAATGAAATTCTTTGGGGCAGGTTTTAAAGAAGTGCCTTCTATTAATGTATTTTGGTCAGCCTGTATTGGTTTAGCCGTAGGTGCTTTAATTTCTATGGTTACTTCTTACTACACAAGCCTAGGAAAAAAACCTGTATTAACTATTGTACAAAATAGTGCTACAGGAGCTGGTACTAATATTATTGCTGGTTTAGCTGTAGGTATGAAGTCTACTTTCTTGTCTGTTTTATTATTTGCAGCTGCAATTTACGGTTCATATTATTTTGCAGGATTTTACGGAGTTGCTTTAGCAGCTTCAGCAATGATGGCAACTACTGCTATGCAATTGGCTATTGATGCTTTCGGACCTATTGCTGACAATGCTGGTGGAGTTGCTGAAATGAGCGAATTAGAAGATCATGTTCGTGAGCGTACTGATATATTAGACTCTGTTGGAAACACAACTGCTGCGGTTGGTAAAGGTTTTGCCATTGCTTCTGCTGCCTTAACTGCTTTAGCTTTATTTGCAGCTTATGTAACTTTTACAGGAATTGACGGAATAAATATTTTTAAAGCAGATGTATTAGCTATGCTATTTGTTGGAGGAATGATTCCTGTAATATTTTCAGCATTAGCAATGCAATCAGTGGGAAAAGCAGCTATGGAAATGGTACACGAAGTACGTCGTCAGTTTAAAGAAATTCCAGGAATTATGGAAGGAACAGGTACCCCTGAATACGCAAAATGTGTAGATATCTCAACCAAAGCTGCCTTAAAAGAAATGATTTTACCAGGGCTAATAACTATCATCACCCCAATTATTATCGGATTATTATTTGGCCCTGAACCTTTAGGTGGTTATATGGCTGGTGTTTGTGTATCAGGTGTTATGTGGGCTATTTTCCAAAATAATGCTGGTGGTGCATGGGACAACGCTAAGAAATCTTTTGAAGCAGGTGTTGAAATCAACGGAGAAATGACCTACAAAGGTTCTGATGCTCATAAAGCAGCAGTTACTGGTGACACTGTTGGAGATCCTTTTAAGGATACCTCTGGACCCTCAATGAATATTTTAATTAAACTTACATGTTTAGTTGGTTTAGTTATTGCTCCAATATTAGGCGGGCATACTTCTTCTGAAACACATGAAGAGACAGAAAATATTAAAGTTTGGATTGACAAGAATGGTAAAAAACATGAAGTAAAACTTTCTACTGATGCTGAATTTACTACAGAAAACAAATTAGAAAACATCGTTAAAGTAAATATTGAAAAGAATGACGATGGTACTGCTAAAGCAACCATTACAACCTCTACTATTAAAAATGGTGAAGAAGTAACTGAAGAAAAAACTTTTGAAGGTACTTTAGAAGAAGTAGAAAAGAAAATTAAAGAGTACGAAAACTCAAAAAAAGAATAATCCTCAAATTCGTATAAAACTCAAACCCGATAGTAGTATTTCTATCGGGTTTCTTATTTTTGTGGCGATGTCAAGAACCGTCCGTATTTTTTCTATAGACACCCCTGAGCTCTTCAAACAAAAGCTGTTTGTTTGGGCTAAACAGTTTGAAACAGCTATTTGGTTAGATTCTAATAACTATGAACAACAATACAGCTCTTTTGATTGTGCTTTAGCTGTAGAAGAGTTTACTTCTATTAAAACAGATTACTATAACGCTTTTGATAAACTAAAAGAATATCAATCTTTCACCAAAGACTACATCTTTGGCTACATTAGTTATGATGTTAAAAATGATACTGAAAGACTAATCTCTAATAATTTTGACGGGCTTCATTTTCCTGACTTGTACTTTTTTCAACCTCAAAAATTAATTTTCATCAAAGGAAACACAGTTGAATTTCACTATTTACAAATGATTGATGATGAGCTAGAAGAAGATTTTGAAGACATTATTGAAACCAATCCTATTATTCAAAATCATGAACAAGAAGAAACAGATGAAGTAAAAATAAAACTCCGAATACATAAAGATGAATACCATCAAAAAGTAGAAAAAGTACTGGAGCATATCCATAGAGGAGATATTTATGAAGCTAACTTCTGTCAAGAATTCTATGCAGAAGACACAATCATAAATCCGTATAAAGTATACACGCAGTTAAACAAAATATCAGAGCCTCCATTTGCTACTTTTTTTAGAAATGACAATCATTACTTGCTTTCTGCTACTCCAGAACGATATATCAGAAAAGAAGCTTTTAAAATTATTTCTCAACCTATAAAAGGAACTGCAAAACGACTTATCAATCCTATTGAAGACGAGAAAATTGCTTTTGATTTAGCTCGTGATGAGAAAGAACGATCAGAAAATATTATGATTGTAGATTTAGTTCGTAATGACTTATCAAGAACAGCTAAAAAAGGAAGTGTCCAAGTGGAAGAACTATGTAAAGTATACTCTTTTAAACAAGTTCACCAAATGATTTCTACTGTAGTTTCAGAAATTGAAAATACTACACATCCAGTTGATGTAATCAAAGACACCTTCCCCATGGGCAGCATGACCGGAGCTCCCAAAATTTCAGCCATGAAAATCATTGAAGAATTAGAAGAAACCAAACGCGGTTTATACTCTGGAACCGTTGGCTATTTTACTCCAAATGGTGATTTCGATTTTAACGTAGTTATCCGAAGTATTTTATACAATGCAGAAAATAAATACGTTTCATACTCAGTTGGTGGTGCTATTACAGCTAAATCTACTCCAGAAAAAGAGTATGAAGAATGCTTACTCAAAGCCAAGGCTATGAAATATGTTTTAACGCATACTAACAAAAGTTAACTATATTTATAACAAATACTCAGAATAAATATTTCTAATCAAAAAACTATTACAAAAAATAAAGAGATGAAAAACATATTTAAAATTATACTTTTCGTTGCTGTTATTGCATCAATGACATCTTGTAAAGCAAACAAGTATTCATTTTTAAACGATTATCCTGCTAAAAATGTTCCTTTGGTTGACAGCACAAACTTTAGCAATCATGTAGAAGGTAAACTATTAACCAAATCACAACAAGAACTTTTAAAACTTCCTTCAATTTTTGAAGAACAATTAAATGAGAAAAATGCTAAAATTGGTGTTTCTTACCTTCCTAAAATATCAGAAAACTTTCAATCTGTAGTATATTATTTCTATCCAAATAATACTGAGTTAATCTCTATGTTAGTAACTTACGATAAGCAATTCAATATAATTAACAGTCAAGTATTGGCTTATGATGAAATAGCGGAAGGAATGTTAAAAACCACTTCTACTCTTAATAAAAATAGCATTGAATTAGTAGAGTATATTTCTGATTCTCCATCTACTATTATTTTTAATATTTTAGAAGACGGAAACATTACTAGAGACTAAATGACACATCATATATTTACATTCAATTTTCAAAAAACTGAGTTTTTTGGTCAATACTGGAAACCTGAAAACGTAAAAGCTGTGGTAGTGATTATCCACGGAATGGGAGAGCACTCTGGTAGATATGAACATGTAGCGAAAAAGCTAACAGATAATAATTTTGGAGTAATTGCTTTTGATCACTTCGGACATGGTAAAACAATAGGAAAAAGAGGTCATAACCCAGGTTACAACTATGTATTAGAAAGTGTAACTAAATTAATTGATAAATCCAAAGAGGTTTTTGGCGACAAACCTACCTTTTTATATGGACATTCTATGGGAGGTAATACTGTAATTAATTATACTCTTAGAAAAGAACATCATCTAAAAGGAATTATAGCTACAAGTCCTTTTTTACGTTTAGCATTTCAACCAGCTGCGTGGAAACTTTCTTTAGGGAAAATAATGCAAAAAATAGCTCCTTCAATTACTTTAGGTAATGAATTAGATGCAAATGATATATCTCGCGACCCTGTTGAAGTTGAAAAATACAGTAATGACCCATTGGTTCACGATAAAGTGAGTCCTAACTTTTCTTTATCTTTTATTGATGCTGGTGAATGGGCGATTAAAAATGCTTCCTCTTTAAAAACACCAATGCTACTATTGCATGGAACAGGAGATAAAATAATTGATTATAAAGGCACAGAAGCTTTTGCCAATAATGCACCTAAAGCCATTATAAAATTATATGAAGGCGGATATCATGAGTTACAAAATGACTTATGTAAAGAAGAAATGTTACAAGATGTTGTAAACTGGTTAAACACTCAATTACAATAATTATTCATCTACATGCTCCAAAAATTAGCAAAACATATTGACGAACAATTTCCCTTTTTAAAAGAGAAAAAATTACTCGTAGCTATTTCTGGAGGAGTTGATAGTGTTGTTCTAACACATCTTTTACATCAACTGCATTTTAATATTTCATTAGCTCACTGTAATTTTAATTTAAGAGGTACAGAAAGTGATTTAGACGAAGTATTTGTTAAAGAGTTAGGAGAAAGCTTAAAAATCCAAACATTTACAACACACTTTAACACGAATGAATATGCTGTTAAGAATAAATTATCAACACAGCTAGCAGCGAGAGAATTACGTTATAATTGGTTTAACATCCTTAGCCAAGAAAATATTTTTGATTATATACTAACAGCACATCATGCTGACGATAATTTGGAAACTTTTATAATCAACCTATCTCGTGGCACAGGGTTAGAAGGCTTAACTGGAATTCCTCCAATTAATGAAAATATCGTGCGACCTTTACTTGTTTTTCCCCGTGAAGAAATTGTAACCTTTGCCAAAAACAATAATATTGAGTGGCGTGAAGATAAAAGTAATGCTGAAACAAAATATTTGAGAAATAAAATTCGTCATCAAATAACACCAACACTAAAAGAACTGAATCCCAATCTTTTAAACAATTTCAATAAAACAATTGATCATTTAAAAGAATCTCAACAAATTGTTAATGACAAAATAGAAGAAATCACCCATGAAATCGTCTCAAAAGAGGGAGATTTATTAAAAATAAGTATTGGAAAACTGTTAAAGTTATCTAACCCGAAAGCATACCTATACCAACTGCTAAAGCCTTATAAATTCACGGAATGGGACGATGTTTACAACTTAATTTATGCTCAATCAGGTAAACGTATTTTAACAAAATTTTATACTTTGTTGAAAGACAGAGATTTTTTATTACTTTTACGCACTAATGAAAAGCCTTCTTTTGAAGAGGAATATTTCATTATAAGGGAGGAAAACAAAGAAATTACAGCACCTATCAAGCTGCTACTAAAAAGGGTTCAAGAAAAAACTAATACTGATAATAACAGTATTTACGTTGATGACGAACTACTTAGTTTCCCTCTAAAACTTAGACGGTGGAAATCCGGTGACTTTTTTTATCCTAAAGGAATGTTAGGTCGTAAAAAAGTAAGTAAGTATTTTAAAGACGAAAAGATATCAATTGTAAACAAAAATAAAGTTTGGTTACTCTGTTCCAGTAAAAATGAGATTATTTGGATAGTAGGAAAACGACAAGATAGACGCTTTTTACCAACAGAAAAAACAACCAAACTATTGAAAATTAGTATTTAATTAACCCCATCAAACTACAATAGAATGAAAAAATTCTTTACTCTATTTTTATTATTCATAGGTTTAGCGGTTTATTCTCAATCTGATGATAATCCCGTAGTTGTTACTCCTAAAGTAGAGAAGATCTCTGATACCGAGTACGACTTAATTTTTGACGTGTTAATTGCTGAAGACTGGCATTTATACTCTCAGTATAATCCAGAGGATGCGTCACTACCTATGACAATTGCTCCTGCAGAAGGACAATCTGGATATACCTTAAATGGTAAAGCCAAAGAAAGCGAAACAGAAACTCAGTTTAGTGAAATCTGGGGAAAAGATGAAATCTTTTTTGTTGAAGAAGGTAAAATAGTACAACGAATTACTGTTTCTGACTCTACATTAACAAAAGTTACATTAAACCTTGACGCACAAGTATGTAAAGAATACTGTTTACCTTTTGATGAAGATTTTACATTCTCATTAACAGGTGAAGAAGTAGCACAAACTGTTGCAGAAGTTGACGATAAAAGTAAAGAGTTATCTCAAACTTTAAACTTAGACTTAAAAAACACTGTTTTATTAAAAAGCTCAACTGATGCAAATACAGGAGAAGAAGAAGACAATAGCTTATTAAACATTTTCTTATTAGGTTTTGTTGGTGGATTATTAGCTTTTTTAACTCCATGTGTATTCCCAATGGTACCTTTAACTGTATCTTTTTTCACAAAACGTACAGAGAAAAAAGGAAAGGGTGTTGGTAGTGCTGTTTTATACGGTTTCTTTATCGTATTAATCTATGGATTAATAAGTTTACCTTTCCACTTTCTAGATACATTAGATCCTGAAATATTAAATAGTATTTCAACCAACATTTGGTTAAACTTATTCTTCTTTGTTATTCTAATATTCTTTGCAGGTTCATTCTTCGGTTTTTACGAATTAACATTACCTAGCTCTTGGAGTAATAAAGCAGATAGCGCTTCTAACATTGGAGGAGTTATCGGAATTTTCTTCATGGCTTTAACTTTAGCTATCGTATCATTCTCTTGTACAGGACCTATTTTAGGATCATTATTAGCAGGATCGTTAAGCGGTGGTGCTATGCAATTATCAGTAGGTATGGTAGGATTTGGATTAGCTTTAGCATTACCTTTTGCTTTATTTGCAATGTTCCCTAACTGGTTAAACACATTACCAAAGTCTGGTGGATGGTTAAACACTGTTAAAGTTGTTTTAGGTTTTATTGAATTAGCTTTTGCTTTCAAATTCTTATCAAACGCTGACTTAGTAGGTCACTGGGGATTATTAAAAAGAGAAATCTTTATTGGAATATGGGCATTAATTGCATTTTTATTAGCACTTTACTTATTTGGATTTATAGGTAAAAGATACGGTAAAATAACTCTTTTTAGAGTGTTATTAGGATTAGGTTCTTTAGGCTTAGCTGTATACTTAGCTCCAGGAGTTATGGAGAAACCAGCATGGAGTCAAAATGAATTATTAAGTGGATTTGCTCCTCCTAAATTCCATAGTATCTATCAAAAAGACAACCACTGTCCTCTTAACCTAAACTGTTTTAAAGATTTTGATGAAGGTATAGCTTACGCAAAATCGGTTAACAAACCTGTATTATTAGACTTTACAGGATGGGCATGTGTAAACTGTCGTAAAATGGAAGAGAATATTTGGAGTCAACCAAACATCTACTCTTTAATTAATGATGATTATGTATTAATTTCATTATATGTAGATGACCACCAAAGAACGTTACCAGAAGAAGAGCAATTCGACTTTATCAAATCTAACGGAAAAGTAAAAAGAATTAGAACTTATGGTGATAAATGGGCTACTTTACAAGCTGCTAACTTTAAAACAGCTTCTCAACCATTCTATGTATTAATGAGTCCTGAATTAGAGGTATTAAACTCACCTCAACAATATACAGATCATGCAACTTACTACAATTGGTTAAAAACTGGTTTAGACAGATTCAATTCTAACTAATTTTAGTTTTAGCATTATAATATTTAAAAGCCTCTTTTTTAAAAAAGAGGCTTTTTTTATATCTTTCAGTAAAAAATATATGACACCAGAAACTATTATCAGCATATTTTTAGGAATTGGCTTAGCTGCTTCAGTTGGGTTTAGAGTCTTTTTACCTCTTTTTGCATTGAGTTTAGCTGGACATTACAATATCATTCCACTAAACGAAAACTGGATTTGGGTGGCAAGTACTCCAGCTATTATAACCCTAGGAGTAGCTACTATATTAGAGGTATTTGCATATTACATTCCTTGGTTTGATAATTTACTTGATACCATAGCAGTTCCACTTGCTGCAATTGCAGGTACTGCAGTTATGGTTTCAACCATAGCAGATTTATCGCCCGTTATTACTTGGGCTTTAGCAATTATAGCTGGTGGAGGAACAGCATCAGCTATAAAAGGTACTGCCGCTTCTACTCGACTTACTTCTACAGCAACAACTGGTGGAGTTGCCAATCCAGTTATTTCAACAGTAGAAACAGGTACCTCAGTAGTTATGTCTGCATTTTCTATTTTTTTACCTATAGTAGCTATTATTTTAGTTATTTTAATATTTATTGGTATACGTAAAATGTATAAGTACATTTTTCCTAAATCAAAAAAGGTATAAATACTTGTTACTACTTTTTATGATTCATCAACAATAAATAAAAATCTAGATTTAACAGGATTATCATTCTTTATTGTGAGTCAACAAGACATTGATAACAATTCTTTTTCTATTCCATTCAATAAACTAAGTAAAAAGCCAACATCGTTAATCTATGATGATTATACAGACTATCAACACAACAACCTTTTAAAAGGTTTTCTTAAAAAGAATGCCCCAACTCTTTGGAGTCCAAAACAGATGCGATTACAATAAATTTTATTTTTTTCTCTATCTTTAACGAAAAGAGAAAAAATATGCTAGTAAAAGTCTATGGAAGTGCCGTTTTTGGTATTGAAGCAACCACAATTACCGTTGAAGTTAATATTGATAAAGGTATAGGATATCATTTAGTTGGATTACCCGATAAAGCTGTAAGTGAAAGTTCATATCGAATTTCTGCCGCCTTAGCCAATAACAGTTACAAACTCCCTGGAAAAAAAATCATTATTAACATGGCACCTGCAGACATTCGCAAGGAAGGTGCTGCATATGATTTAACTTTAGCTGTAGGAATTTTAGCTGCCTCAAATCAAATAAAATCAGAACATATTAACGAATATATTATTATGGGAGAACTTTCTCTTGATGGAAGTTTACAGCCCATAAAAGGAGCCTTACCTATTGCTATCAAAGCACGAGAAGAAGGTTTTAAACATTTCATCCTTCCCAAGGAAAACGCTAAAGAAGCTGCAATTGTTAACGACTTAAATGTTCTGGGAGCAGACAATATTATGGAAGTTATTAATCATTTTGATGGTAATAAATTAATAGAACCTACAAACGTTGATACTCGCGCTGAATTTTACAAACATATCGATTTTCCTGAGTTTGATTTCGCCGATGTAAAAGGACAAGAATCTATAAAACGCTGTATGGAAATTGCTGCAGCTGGTGGACATAATATTATTCTTATTGGACCTCCAGGAGCAGGTAAAACAATGTTGGCAAAACGCTTGCCTTCTATTCTCCCTCCTATGACTTTGCACGAAGCTTTAGAAACCACCAAAATACATTCTGTAGTAGGAAAAGTAAAGAATACTGGTTTAATGTATCAACGTCCCTTTCGTTCTCCCCACCACACAATATCTGATGTTGCACTTGTAGGAGGTGGACAATATCCTCAACCTGGAGAAATCTCTTTAGCGCATAACGGAGTCCTTTTTTTAGATGAACTTCCCGAATTTAAACGTACAGTTTTAGAAGTGATGCGCCAACCACTAGAAGACAGAGAAGTTACCATATCCCGTGCTCGTTTTACAGTAAACTACCCCAGTAGTTTTATGTTAGTAGCAAGTATGAACCCAAGTCCTTCTGGATATTTCAATAATCCCGACTCACCTGTTACCTCCTCACCTGCAGAAATGCAACGTTATTTAAGTAAAATTTCTGGTCCTTTATTAGATAGAATTGATATTCACATTGAAGTAACTCCAGTGCCGTTTGATAAGCTATCAGATGAACGAAAAGGAGAAAGTAGCGTAGACATTAGAAAACGAGTTACTCTTGCTCGTGAAATACAAACAACTAGATTTAAAGACTTCGAAAACATTCATTATAATGCCCAAATGAATGTAAAGCAAATTCGTGAATTTTGTAAGCTATCAGAAGAAAGTAAAAACTTATTAAAAATAGCCATGGAAAAGTTAAACCTATCAGCTAGAGCTTATGATAGAATTTTAAAGGTATCTCGCACCATTGCTGATTTAGCTTCTTCCGAAAACATACAATCCGAACATATTACCGAAGCTATTCAATATAGAAGCTTGGATCGGGAAGGTTGGTTAGGATAATTATAAAGCTAGAATTCAAGCAAGTATACAACTTTAAAACAGTTAGGGAAATGTTAAAAAATTGCGCTTTCATTTAAAATCACTAATTTAGACGCTTATTATAACGCTGGATAGCAAAATTAAACACACCCTAATGAAAAAACTAGTTTACTTATTGGCATTTTCTATTGCCTTAATTTCATGTAAAGAGGAACAAAAAGATTATGTGACTTTTTCTGGAAAAATTACTAACAAAAACTCTGAAACTGTTACTATTTCTAACCCTCAATTTAAATTCAACAAAGTAATTAAAGTTGGTGAGGATGGAACTTTTAAAGATACCATGAATGTAAAAGATGGTTTCTACAGACTTTTTGATGGTAAAGAAGTTACAACTTTATACTTAAAAAATGGAGCGGATATTAACGTAACAGTTGATGCTAAAGAATTTGATGAAACTATAACTTATACGGGTGCTGGTTTTGAAGAAAGTGCTTTCTTAGCTCAATCTTCTTTAAATCAAGAAAAATTATTTGGAGATAAAGAGTTAATGGACTTACCAGAGTTAGATTTTAGATCTAAAGTTTCTAATTTTGTTGATGATTTTAACAAAAGATTTGAAGGAGCTTCATTAGATTCTACTTTCGTAGCAAATCAAAAACAAAGTATTGCCGGCTTAGAAAAGTACTTAACTAAAATGTACAACGACAAGCAATACATTGCTAAAAACTTAGTTAAAGGTGCTGAGTCTCCTAAGTTTGTTGATTATGAAAACAATGCTGGTGGTACTACTTCTTTAGATGATTTAAAAGGTAAATATGTTTATATTGATTTATGGGCTACTTGGTGTCAACCATGTAAAAACGAAATTCCTTTCTTAAAGAAAGTTGAAGAAAAATACCACAATAAAAATATTGAGTTTGTAAGTATTTCTGTTGACAGACAAAAAGACTATGAGACTTGGAAAAAAATGATTGTTGATAAAGAATTATCAGGAATTCAATTATATGCAAAAGAAGATAAAGCTTTTATGGATGCGTATAAAGTATCAGGAATTCCAAGATTTATTTTATTAGATCCAGAAGGAAAGATTGTAGACTCTAATGCTCCAAGACCTTCTAATCCTAAATTAGTTAAATTATTCGAATCATTGAATATTTAGTCTTAAAAGACGTTTATAATAAAAGCCCACTAATTAGTGGGCTTTTTTATTCCTAAAATTATCCTTCTTTAGATTCATTAAAAATAACTATATTTGCCGAATGAATTTTTTTGTAGAAGAATTATCATTTAAAATATCTTGTGGTGGCAGAAACTGTTACCAACTAGATTTAGGTTATAAAGTAATCGACTTTACTTTTTGCCAACTATTAACCTTCAGAAAAAAAGTACTACAACACGCTTCTTACGAAGCGTTAGAAACGATTATCGACGGCGATAACTTCGTACTCCTTTTTGCAGCAGACAACAAGCACCTATTATTCTTAGATGTACCTCAACTTATAGAGTTAAAAGAGCTTCTTTTATCAGTATTTAAGCAGGAAAGTCTTTACTAAGACTAGCTTTAAATTAGCCCCTCTATTCTTTTTAGAGTCTTATAATCTGTATCTTTATAGTATTAAAACTAAACAAAATATTATGGAAACAGCAATAAGAAGAGACATGATTTTAGATGTGGAAGTAGTTGATTTGCTAAACCACCAAATAACGATGGAGCAACAAGCTTCTTCTAAATATTTAGCCATGGCATCATGGTGCGACCAAAGAGAGCTTAGAAATAGCGCAGCATACTTTTATAAGCAAGCTGAAGAAGAAAGAGAGCACATGATGAAGATTTTCAAATTCATTAACGATAATGGCGGTAGTGCAATGTCACCTATAGCTACAGAAGTTGCTCACGAATTTGAAAGCTTACGAGCTATTTTTGAAGCTTCTTTAGATGCAGAAATAGAAGTAACCAAATCTATTCATAACGCATTTAAAACCGCAAGAAAAGTAAATGATTTTACTTCTGAAATCTTTTTACAATGGTTTGTAACGGAACAAGCCGAAGAAGAAGAGAAAGTAAGAGATATTTTAGACTTAATCGATTTAATGGAAGGTATGCCATTAAAAATGATTGATGAGCGTATTCCTACCGAATAAAACTTTTATAAACAGTATAAAAAAATCCCGCAACTAAGTTGCGGGATTTTTTTATCTACTCTTTTTCCTTAAGCAATTCTTCTATTCTATCTAACCTTTTTTCAATGCTTTGATTTTTATCTTCTTTTGTTATATAATTTTGAAATAAACTTACTATAAAACTTAATAAGAAAGCGGCAACTACAACATTATGAAGAAAATGAATTATTTGTGCCCCCTTTCTTTTGGGTTTAAAACTGTCTGTGAATAAGATATTAATTGTATAGGGAAGAACTTCTTTATAACTCCAAAACTTATTTAACTTGATTATATTTAATTGGTTAAATCTTTTATGCTTTAATTGTTTTAATTCGTCCAGTCTTTTCTTCAATATTTCAATTGCTGTCATATTAAAATCCCCTTTTAGTTCAAATTCTTTAAAATTTTTATTTTTCGAATTAATTCTTATAAACTTCCCAAAAGGAATAGCTGGAGTTTGTTTACTCCTCTCATAAAAATACAACGTCCTTTTTTTAGTAGTTATGAAGTTATCAGGTTCATCCTCATCAAAAGTATAGTAATCATCTAACCAAAAAATATCTTCTTCTCTTAATAACTCAATATCTGAACTTAAAATATCTTCAATAATTAATTCCTGACTTTCAATATCTTTTTTATTATAACTCAGTTCTAAATCTTTCAATTTAGCTTCTTTCTCAAAAGAAAGAATTTTATTATCAATTTCAATACTACTTGGGTCATTGTTGATAATAAGTACATAAATAATTGGAAAGATGACAATATGAATTAAAATGAACAGTGAAATCATTTTAAACAACAAACCGTTTTCTTTTCTTCTTTTACCAATCTTCCATAAAGAGTAACTTGTGTAAAGTAAAGTTAGAATGATTACAGTATTGATTATTGTATTTAGCATAGCAATTAAATTAGAGTTGTAAATATAAAAATCCCGCAACAATGTTGCGGGATTTTTTGTGTCTTGACTCTTGATTCTAAAAATCTTAAATCTATAATCTAGTATCTATAGTGTTCTGGTTTGTATGGACCTTCAACAGTTACACCAATATATTTAGCTTGGTCTTCACGTAACTCAGTTAACTCAACACCAATCTTAGCTAAGTGTAATTTTGCTACTTTTTCATCTAAGTGTTTTGGTAACATATACACCTCGTTCTTATACGCATCAGAATTTTTCCATAACTCGATTTGCGCTAAGGTTTGGTTTGTAAAAGAGTTAGACATTACAAAACTTGGGTGACCTGTAGCACAACCTAAGTTTACTAAACGTCCTTCAGCTAATACGATAATATCGTTTCCTTTAACAGTATACTTATCAACCTGAGGCTTAATTTCAACCTTAGTATCTCCGTATGTCTCGTTCAACCAAGCCATTTGGATTTCATTATCAAAGTGACCGATGTTACAAACGATAGTCTTATCTTTCATCGCTTCGAAGTGCTCAGAACGAACAATATCTTTGTTACCAGTAGTAGTAATTACGATATCAGCATTTCCTACAACAGTTTCTAATTTCTTCACTTCAAAACCGTCCATTGCAGCTTGTAACGCACAAATAGGGTCAATTTCAGTAACAGTAACGATAGAACCAGCTCCACGGAAAGATGCCGCAGTACCTTTACCAACATCACCATAACCACAAACCACTACTCTTTTACCAGCTAACATTACATCAGTAGCACGACGAATTGCATCAACTGCAGATTCTTTACATCCGTACTTATTGTCAAACTTCGATTTAGTAACCGAGTCATTTACGTTAATCGCAGGCATTGGTAACGTTCCGTTTTTCATACGCTCGTATAAACGGTGTACACCAGTAGTTGTTTCTTCAGATAAACCTTTAATTCCAGAAGCTAACTCAGGATATTTATCTAATACCATATTCGTTAAATCTCCACCATCATCTAAAATCATGTTTAATGGCTTCTTATCTTCACCAAAGAATAATGTTTGTTCAATACACCAATCAAACTCTTCCTCGTTCATACCTTTCCAAGCATAAACAGGAGTTCCAGCAGCAGCAATAGCAGCAGCAGCTTGATCTTGAGTAGAGAAAATATTACAAGAACTCCAAGTAACCTCAGCACCTAAAGCTTGTAATGTTTCAATTAAAACCGCAGTTTGAATCGTCATGTGTAAACATCCTGCAATTCTTGCACCCTTTAAAGGTTGCTCATCTTTATACTCTTCTCGTAAACTCATTAACCCTGGCATTTCAGCTTCTGCCAATTCAATCTCTTTTCTTCCCCAATCAGCTAAAGAAATATCTTTAACTTTGTAAGGAACATATGTCGCGGTTTTTGTGCTCATATTTTTGTATATTTATGTATCTTAAATTTGAGTCGCAAAATTACGAAATAACTTTCTAAAATATGCCTCTTTACAAAACATTAACGGTAAACAACCATGCTAAAGCATTGATTTGGAAGATTGAAGAATCTTTTGAACAACTTTCTAACGGCGTTTCTTTAACAAAAGGAAATCAACAAAGAGTAAACGGCATGAAGTCCGATTTACACCAAAGAGGCTTTATGAGCGTACGTCACTTACTAAAAGAAGTTGGCTATACCGATGACGATTTACTGTACGATGGCTACGGAAAACCACACTTAAAAGACGGCAAATTCATTTCAATAACCCATTCATTTACCTTTTCGGCAATAATTATTTCCGATACACAACCTGTGGGGATAGATATTGAAATGCAACGCGACAAAATTCTGAAAATTGCACACAAGTTTACTCCTATAGAAGAATACAAATCTATTGCCAACCACGATGCTTTGGTAAGCAAATTAACCATTGTTTGGGGAGCCAAAGAAAGTTTGTATAAAATCTACGGAAAGAAAAAACTCCGCTTCTTAGAAAACATTTATATTGAAGATTTCTCTTTTGAAACAAATGTAACTACTGGAAAAATTTTATACGAAGGACAAACCTCTGAGTACGACATTCACTTCCTAGAAATGGAAGGATTCACCTGCGTATGTGCTTGTTAAAAAAGGCACCATACCCTCCTACTCCAAAACTCTGCAACCCAAAAACTCTGCATCTTTGAAACTTTGAAAAACTCCCAAAACCTTTACCATGCAACAACAACTTAACTTTAGTAACTTTGCATCTTTCTAATTTGGAACAACAATGAAAATATCCATAGAATTGACTTTAAGTCCGCTTCAGAACGAATTTGAAGAACCAATTATCAATTTCATCAAAAAATTAAGAGCCTCAGGTTTAACCGTGTTAGAAAATCCATTAAGTACGCAAGTGTATGGTGATTATGATACCGTGATGAGTTTAGTTACTTCTGAATTAAAAAATGCTTTTGAATTAATTGACAACGGATTGCTGTTTATGAAAATCGTAAAAACCGATCGTAGCGATTATGAGCCAACTTTTTGATTTCCTTTTTGGGCAGTATGCTGATTACAATCCTATCCATGTTTGGCTAGAAATTATTGCGGTAATCTTTGGTTTTTTATCCGTTTGGTATTCAAAACAGAATAAAATTTGGGTATTCCCTACGGGGATGATAAGCACCGCTATTTTTGTATACCTCCTATTAAAATGGGAATTATTAGGCGATATGATGATCAACGGGTACTACTTTATTATGAGTGTATACGGTTGGTATATCTGGACACGAAAAGTAGACGCCACCCATGTAACTCCTATCTCTAGAACAACATCTAAAGAAAAAAAACAAAGCGTAGCCATATTTGTAGCCACCTTAGTTTTCGTCTATGCTGTTTATACCGTTTTTGATAAATGGACGAGCTGGACAGCTTATGTAGACACCGTTACTACTGCTATTTTCTTTGTAGGAATGTGGCTGATGGCAAAACGAAAAATAGAAAACTGGATTTATTGGATTATTGGCGATATTATCTCCGTTCCACTGTACTTTTACAAAGGATTTACCTTTACCAGTTTTCAATATTTATTATTTACCTTTATTGCAATTGCAGGATATTTAGCATGGAAAAAGCACTTACACAACAACCCATCAACCTTGTAAAGGTGGTATTATTTGGACCTGAAAGCACAGGAAAAACAACACTTTCTGGTCAGTTAGCGCGTCATTACAATACTGTTTGGGCTCCCGAATTTGCCCGTGAATACTTGCAAGACAAGTGGAACAACGAACGTAAAACTTGTGAGCAGCAAGACTTGATTCCGATTGCTGAAGGACAAATGGGCTTGGAAAATGAATTGGCTAAAAAAGCGGATAAAGTACTCATCTGTGATACCGATTTATTGGAAACCAAAGTATATTCTGAAGAGTATTATGGCGGATTCGTAGATCCGAAATTAGACGAGGCTGCCATTGAAAACACTTACGATATTTATTTTTTAACCTATATCGATACGCCTTGGGAAGCCGACGATTTACGCGACAGACCCGAGCAACGCTTGGAAATGTTTAAAGCGTTTGAAAATGCGTTAAAAAAATACAACCGTCCGTATGTATTGTTAAAAGGAGACAAAGAAACCCGTTTAAAAAAAGCAGTAGCAATTATTGATGAATTACTCGCTAAAAAAGAAAACTTATACTCTTTTTCTGATACGCTTACCGATTTAGATATGCACTTTATGCACCAATCACCCGACACGCCTAATTACGATATGTAAGTATCGCTAAATGTCATTACTACAATAGATAAACGTCATTTCGACCAGCGGGAGAAATCTGCTTAATTCTAGTTTCAAACACTCTTGAAAACTCCTAACACTCAATTAAAAGATTTCTCACTTCCGTTCCACTACAGTTCGAAATGACCTACGTTTTGTCATTTCGAGCGATAGCGAGAAATCTGCTTAATTCTAGTTACGAATACCCTTTAAAGCTCCCAACACTCAACTTTGAGGTTTCTCAGTCGCACACTCCTTCGAAATGACAGCTTTTAATTATTATAATATGATATAAACAACCTGAACGTCATTCCGAACGACGAAGGAGGAGGAATCTCACTAATAGAAGTAACAACTACCCTTTAAAGTTCCAGTACTCAACTAAAAGATTTAGCTCCGCTGAACCTTACGGTTTCTCACTTCCGTTCCACTACAGTTCGAAATGACCTACGTTTTGTCATTTCGAGCGATAGCGAGAAATCTGCTTAATTCTAGTTACGAATACCCTTTAAAGTTCCCAACTCTCACCAATAGGAGTAACTTCTATTATTAAGCCCCCTTTACAAACAACAATAGATTATTTATATTTGAAACTCCTGTTTTTACAGGAACACAGTAACACCTATTAAAGTAGGTTGACTAAAATTTTAAAGCTGTCAATTCGAGTGAATTTTGCGATTGAAAAGAGCATAATTTGTATCGAGAATTTAGGACTTTAACGCTGGAATAGTTCTCGATAGGGCTGCTGAACCTTGAGATTTCTCAGTCGTAACCTCCTTCGAAATGACGTATGTTTTGTCATTTCGAGCGATAGCGAGAAATCTGCTTAATTCTAGTTACGAATACCCTTTAAAGTTCCCAACTCTCACCAATAAGAGTCACTTCTATTAGTAAGCCCCCTTTACAAACAGCAATAGATTTTCTATATTTGAGACATTCACAAACACTATGAATAAAGAACAACTTTTAAAAGAACTCAATTTTAAAGCCGTACGAAGCTCTGGTGCGGGCGGACAGCACGTAAACAAAGTATCTTCTAAAGTAGAGTTGAGTTTTACGATTGAAGACTCGTTAGGACTCTCGGACAAAGAAAAAACGCTACTCCTTAAAAACTTAGCCAACAGACTCTCTAAAGAAAACACGCTTATACTAAGCTCTCAAGAAAGCCGCTCACAACACCGCAACAAAGAATTGGTTACCGAACACTTTTTTAACCTTTTAGCACAAGCCTTGGTAGTACCCAAAGTACGCAAAGCTACCAAACCTAAAAAAGCAGCGATTGCCAAACGTTTGGACGCTAAAAAACAACAGGCTGAAAAAAAAGAAAACCGAAAAAAGTTTCGGTTTTGATTTCATAAAATACTTTACTTTAAAATAAAGTAAATTTAATGTTTTCCAACGTGTTTGTATATGGTTTGTTGCGTGGTTAAGCACGTAATTTAGCAAATAAAAACCGAATAGAAAATCCCCTAGGATTTTCGTAAGTAGGCTAGAACTAGCAATAAATTATATACGGTGTTATGTGTAGTAATTGTTCTTAATGGATTGTTTTACGAATTTTGAACAAAAATATTCAAACATTCAAATTTATATTTCCCATATCTTTTAGCCTCATTTTGATTATGTTCCATCTCTTTATAAATTTCGTCAAAAGTAATATATGTGCTATCATTTTTTTTAAAATACCTCTTGTAAATTTTTTGCTTGAAATTATTAGGTGTATTAGAAATCATAGTTAATTCAAATAACATATTTGTTTTATCATATTTACTAATTCCATCTAACAAGTTGAAATCCTCAAAAAGAATTCCTCTTCCGCTATCTAATAAAGCAAGTTCTTTTGTTAAGTAATTATAAAATTCCAATAAATCATTAAAATCAGTATTATAATTAGTTGTTATCGTACTAATTTTACTAGAAATAAATTTTTTATAATCATCAAGTTTAGGTCTTTCAATTTTAATTTTTGATAAGTCAATATCATAATCTTGTGCTATTGCTAAAAGTTCTTTATATTCATAATTACTTAAATCTGGAGACTTAATTTTTCCTTTGTTTAAATGTTGGTAATATGTTTCAAATACTTCTTCTCCAATATAAGAGTCATTAATTACTACATAATATTGAAACGTACTAAATAGGTCAATATAACAGGTTAGCCTTTTTGTACCATCAATGTTTTCTTCAGTGTAAAGGATTAATGTGTGTGAAGGGTAGTTTTTTTCTAAAACGACTCTATATTGTTCAAAATAGTGGTCAACTACACCTATCGGATAAAAAGGTATAACATTTTTTGTGAAAATAAGTTGATTTTTCTGTGTGTCTAAACACCTTTTTAAATCTTCTCTTTTAATACCTTTTAGATAAGCAAATTCAGTTACTATTTTTATTAAGCCGTAAACAAATTTATCGTTAAAGTCTTCTACTTTTTTACTAAAATAGAACCCAAATTTGTCATCTTGTTCAAATTCTGTAATCTTAAAAATTTTGTATTCTTCAAAATGTGAAACCTCTTTTTGAACTTTTTTAATGAAGTTATTTATAATGTTTTCTTCTGCAAAGATTCTTATCTCCTTTTTGTTTTCATCTTTTTCATAAAATGGTTTTTTAGGAAAGACTTTATCATTTTTCTTATATATTTCTATATCTTTTGTCAGATGTATGCCTGTAATTTTTTTTATTACATTGCTATTTCTTTCTTTGGGTAATTTGGTTTTCAATTCTTGAGTGAAATAATCAAATAATTTAATAAATGAAATATCTATTTCGTTATTTAAAGTACTTCCACAATCTTCACATAATATTTCAGAACTTTTTAGTCTTCCTCCAATAGCATTTTGAATTATGTGCTCTTCGTGATTTAA
Source organism: Tenacibaculum ascidiaceicola (assembly GCF_047470925.1). Taxonomy (NCBI): domain Bacteria; kingdom Pseudomonadati; phylum Bacteroidota; class Flavobacteriia; order Flavobacteriales; family Flavobacteriaceae; genus Tenacibaculum; species Tenacibaculum ascidiaceicola. The sequence goes on along the minus strand of NZ_JAZKJP010000013.1, from coordinate 21,131 downwards.
TTTAGGTTTATCAGTGAATAGTTTTTTATTTTGTTCATAGAAATTCCTTTCTATCATTTCTTCATTACAAATCAAACAATTTTTATCAGTTCTGTTCATTTAAATACAGCAGAGTTGTTTTTTATTACACCTAACGTTCTGGTATAAGATTAGTTGCGTGTTTTAAGCAACTAATTTACTAGATTAATTACGAACGGCGAAATTCCGTAGGAATTTCCCAAGTGAGCAAAAATCAGCAATTAATTTTATACGGTGTTACCCACAGTATTTTATCCATATTTGATATCCAATATATGTCAAAATTGGTCCATAAATCATTAAATGATATTTAAATCTAACCAAGAAATATTTCTTTACCCTAATCCAGTTTATCTCAAACCAATTAAGCTCAAAATATTTTGGTTTTGTGCGTCTGAAATCGGCTAAATCAATTGGTAGATGATTTTCGTATTTCTTTAAAATTTCATCATAGCGTTCTGATATTCTTTTTATTTTGTCTTCTCGATTATAAATATTTTCAAATGTTTTTACCATTCTCAATTCATTATAGAGTTCGGCAATTTCTAAACTACATTGATGAAATTTTTCTGATTTAATTGAGTGTTTTTTAGCATTCTCAAATTGACTATAAAGAAGAATTAAAATTGATAATGCAGTAGATATGAAACCTAATTGGTCATTTGTGAATTTTACAATGAAGGAAATATCGTAAATATTTACTAAATTAAAAATAATTAAATATGCTGATAAATATCCGATTGTTTGCGATGATAGATTGTCACCTATGTTATTTCTTTCACTTGCTTTAAATCTTGCTCCTTTTGTTATCCATAATTTGTAGTTTAACTCAACTCCAAAATCTTTTTTTAAATATGGTGCAATTTTATCTCTATATTTTTTTATTCTTTTAGCTCGTTTTACTTTTCTACGATAAGATTTATATTGATTCCAATATTTTTCAATTTTTTTATTCATTTTAATTGGTTAGTATTTTGAGCTGATATTGTGGGTAACTCGTTATATACCAAACTTTAGTTCTTTTATCCCTATAAAAGCATGGGATATCATAAGATTTAGTAATTTTTATACACTATCAAGCATATCAAAACCAACACTTTATTAAAAATAAAGTTGTTAACGAGTTATTGTTATTTGTTAATTAATTATAAAAGTGAGTTGCTCTCACAATTCTTGCGAACCTAAAAAAACAACACCACACATTCTTACGGAATCCCATAAGCTCAATTATTTAGGTTATAAAAATTGTTTTTTAGAGTAGTAACGGTTCTTTATATCACGGCACGGGCCGCTGATACTACGGCACGCTCCGTTAACACCACGGCATGGGTCGCTGATATTACGGCATGCTCCGTTGACACCACGGCATGGGGCGCTGATATCACGGCATGCTCCGTTAACATCACGGCATGGGTCGCTGATATCACGGCACGCTCCGTTGACACCACGGCACGGGTCGCTGATATTACGGCATGCTCCGTTAACACCACGGCACAGGTCGCTGATATTACGGCATGCTCCGTTAACACCACGGCACAGGTCGCTGATATCACGGCACGCTCCGTTAACACCACGGCATGGGTCGCTGATATTACTGTTATCCTCCCACTCTCAAATCTGTATGGATTCAACCCAACGCTCTCGGTCTACGTATTAACGAGTTAGATTTTACATAGAAAAATCTTTTTCTAAGCTATTATTCTTTTTCCATTGATGAAAAAGAAACCGACTTTGGAGGTTCATGAATTCCTTTGAAAACCAATAAAAATTAATGAGCTAAACAAAAAATCTAGCCTTAACCATCCTGCACTCAAAAATAATCATCCACAAACCTAAATTAAAATAACTCGCTATCGCTCAAACAGATTTTAATTTTAACGGTTCTTGCGGTGTTATTTTTGGTTTGCCTGCTTATGACGGGGTGCTTTTTTAGTAGTCTCTTTAATCAAAGTATGCTGTTTCGAACTGACAGTACAAAAAAAGTATTCGCAACTAGTATAAAAGATATACTTCTGATAGTCTGCCTGTTAAAAAAAAAGCAAAAATTGACCATCGCATTTGTTTTTTATACCCCAACACTATAATTTAGAAGTGGTTAAGAAAAAGAAACTAACAAAATGCTATGATTGTATCGCTAAAACCATCTAATTTTTTATGGAATTTTAACTAGTGGCAAGGGGCTCTCCTGCTATTATAATCTTGTTGTTTCTAAGAATTACCTAAGGGTAGCGTGTATTACGCATCCCTAAAAACACACGTGTAACTTAAATTAAATTTTAATATGGAAACAAGAAGAAAATTCAAAGGATCAGATGCTTTTTTAGCTGAAAGCGCACGTACAATTTACAACCTATTTACGCAAGATTTGGAGCGTTTTACCGCTTTCAATGCCCGATTTACGAGTGAGTATGAAACTGCTTTTTTAAATCAGATTGATGCGGCAGATACAGTAGTAACCGATGTAAGTACCTTGGCTAAACAAGGAGTGGAAACGCAAAAGGTGTTGATAGAAATGCAAAATGCAAGTCGTGTGTATAATCGTATAAAAAGTCATGCTATGTGGGCTTTTCCTGATAATCCTGCGGTATTAAAGGAGTTTACTACTGGTTATAGGGATGCGAGTAAAAATCAGCCTAAAATGTTGGTATTTTTAGAAACTTTAGAAAAAGTGGTAACGAACTATTTAGATGATTTGACCGATGCAAATAAAGGCGGAATGCCTGCATCTATTGTGGAAGAGTTGGCAACAATTAAAGACGAATTAAAAAACGCGAACACTCAGCAAGAGGTATATAAAAAACAGCGTTTGGTAATTACCCAAGATCGTATTTCGGCATTGAACGATTGTTATACAACGCTTGTTCAAATTATAAATACGGCTCAGTTAGTATTTACCAATGAGCCTGCAAAAAGGGCTCAGTATAGCTATCGTCCAACTACAGGAAGCAGCTCTATTACTGATTTTGTGGGACAGGTAGCACCTAATGAAACCAAGGTGATTACTCAGGTATCGTATGACAGGGAGAGTTTTATTGGTTTTGAAAACAGAGGAGAAACCACGCTACAGTTCGACATTAGTACCGACGAGGTGACGTTAAACGGCAATATGGTTGAGTTGGAAAGTGGCGCTATCAACAACCAGCCAATGGAATGGTTACTAGCGGATGTTGCCAACGGTACCAAAGTGAATATTTTGGCTTATAATCCGTCTACTACCTCAACGGGAAGTTATTGGATTAGTACAGATGTGTAGGGATATTTTTATATAAAAACAACGAACGTCATTACGAAGGAGGTACGACTGAAGTAATCTGTTTATTTTGAACTACAAACATAAAGATTACTGCATTATCACTCGTAATGACGTTTTTTTCTCACTCCTGCTTCAATAGGAATCTCTAGTAGAGAAATACTTATTGACTATAATAAGCAATTACTTACAGTAGTTATTTCTTTTTAGTTAATGCTGATATATATTCGATAATTGGTATATCTAAACCAAAGTTAACAAAACTGTTTTTAGATGATATTGAATTATCAACAACTGGACTAGAGACACTAATATTTGCGGAAAGTCCATTAAAAAAAGTCATACCTACTCCAGCTCCAACAAGAGCATAATCAAAATTTTCTTCAGACTTTAAATCAACTAAGTTATAGAGTAGACCTGACGCATATCCAAAGATATATACATCACTCACTAGTGGTTCTTCTTGTGGTCTCAACCAATAAGTTTGTTTATTGTAATATTTAAAACTTTCTCCCGCCTCAAAAGCATGAGTATATTTCCAATTCCATAATTTCCACTTAATTCCAATTTTCTCACTAGCATAATAAAGGCTACCTATTGAGCTTGTACCACTTGCTTCATTATCAATGAGGTTATTATTATTGCTGAATGAAGCATAATTAACTCCCATACTAAAAAAAGGTGTAATATACTTTGTGATTTTTCTCTTTTTTATGGAATTAAAACGTTGGTCTATCGTAGAAATAATAGATTCTATATCTACATATAAATAACCTATATTCTTAGAGTTGTTCTGGTCTTCATTAACTAGGTTGCCTGATGAATCATTGAATTCGACTAGAGTATTTTCTAATAAGAAGTCTAAAACTGTAGAAATAGCATCGTTTGGGTATTGATTTTTAGCAACACTAATGAACTCAATAATTAAATACTTCATAGAATAGTATTGATTTTGAGTCATTGTGAAATCTTTAAATTGGCTTTTCTTTAAACCTTTATAAAAATCATATAGGTTTTTGTATTCATCAAAATTAGAGTTGACTAGACTCGATAGTTTAGCTAAATAACTTTCTTGTTCGTTACTTAATAGATTTGAATATTTTGATTTTAGAGCATCTACTTCTAAAGAAATTTCAGAGCCTTTAGATTCAGTAATTTTCGTTACTAAAGTGTCAATTTCTTTTCTGAGACCTGTGTCGTTTATTTTTTTTCCTAAATCAATTAATTCTTCTGCTTGATTTGACACAATTAGGATATCTTCTATGCTTTTAGTTACTTTTTGTTTTAAATCATTTAGTTCATTTACTCTAGTAGGATTCTTTTTACAATGAAATTTTTGAATCCTATCTTCATCTATATAAGGGCAGCCCAAAGCTTTATACATTTCAAGTTCAAAAACATTATCAGAGTCATACCACCTTTTGAAACTGACATTTTCTAATGAGTTTTTAAACTTGAATTGCTTTTGAAATTTATCTTCATTTTCAGCAACGATTTTAAAGCATAAATCTACTAATAGGTTAAACCGAAGAACACTATCTTTTTTTTGTTCAACTTCTAATTTTTTGTCTGTTTTGTGTATAATAAGGTTATTAACTTTTGCATTTTGAAAAACTGTAGAATTATTTATTGTCTTGTCATGATAATATGCTAAACCAAAAACAAACGCAAATTCTGCCGTATTTTCAATAGCCGTTTTAGTCATAACAGTCTTATTTTTTCCGCTTGTCAAAATATCCATTAAATTATACAGATAATTAAACGTGGCGAAATTATTTAGTCTCTTCGAATAATGGTTATCAGTATCTTTAAACTGTTTAACAATAGTATTTCTAAATACTCTTTCTTTTATTTCTTCTTGTTTTTGTTGAATAATCGCAGTTAACACTTCTGTGTCAATATTCCCTTTTGAAATAGAGGGATTAGTTCCTGTTAAATTTAATGTTGGACTTTGTGAATATGACACTATTCCTGTAATTATGAATAAAAACAATGTAGTAATTCTAGTTTTCATAATGGTTAGTTTTTGATGTTCTTTTTAGATAATAAAAAGCTTAATTCTTCATAAACCTAAAAAAACATCCTTACAAAAAACTACGGAAACCCTCAAAACCAGATATTTAAGTTATAGAAGTTGTTTTATTCATCATTAATGTAGTATTAAACTGAGTATAGAGTAGCTTTATACTTAATAAGTATTGATCAATAAACTAGTGCCTTCATTTTCTTTGCTTGTCCAAAGAAAACGAACCAAAAGAAAGGACACTTTTACGAGGAATTTTTAAACCTTGTTTAAAAACATCTGAAAAACGATGCGAGGCAAAGCCTCTGAATCTCATCGCTTTTTCAGACTATTCTGCGTAAAAGAGCTTAGAAAAACTCCTTTTTAAAATTTAATTTTTATTAGCTAACATCATTACGAAGAAAGTACGACTGAAGTAATCTGTTTATTTCAAACTATAAACTTAAAGGTTACTGCGTTATCACTCGTAATGACGTTTTTTTTGTGATTTTTATTAAAATTATTGGTATTGTTTATCTCCTCCAAGATGGTTTGCTATTACTAAAATTGTCTGCCAGCAGTCAGGAAGTGATGTAGAATTTCCTCTTACACATTTTACAAAACCAGAAGGTTCTGGAAGTCCAAATTCGGTTTCTTTATATTGCTGAACTTCTGAAGTAAGTATAATATCTTGTCCCTCTACCCAAGCTTTTACTCTAACATCGTCAGACAAAACTCTAATTGCATTAGTTACTAAATAAGTACCTGTATTTTCAACAACCATATAATCCATTTCACTAAGTCCATTAGGCAAAGACCCAAATGCAATTGCAGCATTTAGTACTTTAATTTTTGTTGAATTTGAATTCGGTTGATTTGTCCAAATAGATGTTTGGTCAGTCTCTGTTTTAATAGTTGATACATCAGATGTTTGACTTGAAGTATCCTTAGCTACTGTCTTTTTATAACTTGTGCATGAAATACTTATTAATCCGAGAATTATTGTAATAATATAAAGAGTTCTCATAATTGTTTTTTGGTAGTTTAATCAGCTTAAAATTAATCAATTGCCACTTACTTTTTAAGTAAGTTCAATATAGCAAATACAAACCGAATAGAAAATCTGCGGTGATTTTAGTAGTGAGAATACCGTGTTTTTCTTTTCTTTAATTTTACTAAGTTGAACAAATGGGATTATGCAACACTTTAAAATTTACAGAGTTTGCTATAAAACAACGTTCATTAGCTTTTTTATGTAGTTCAATTGCTTTTTCTATCATTGAACTTTCTGAAACTATAACGGTTGGGCTTAAACTAACCTCAGAGAAATACCCACTACCATTTGGTTTAGTTATCATAATACCAGTTGCTCTATCTATATATTTAGTTACAATTATGTTAGATTCAGAACATAAATGTAGGTACCAAAGCATATGGCATGAGCATAATGAGGCCAGTAAAAGTTCTTCGGGATTATATTTAGTTTTATCGCCTCGAAATTCTGGGTCGGAAGAACATAAAATATTTGGTTTATTATCAATACTTATAATATGACTTCTTTCAAAGTCCTTGTAATTAGATGTTCCTTTACCTTTATTTCCAGTCCATTCTATCTTTGCTGTATAATTATGTTGATCTTTCATATTATATAATCTTCATTATTCCACCATTTTTTCATCCATTTCTCCGAAACTTGTTTTCCCTTCTCATAATTATCAACAACTACAATTAATTGATTTGAATGGTCACTATATTGCGTTAAAATATTCACATTAGCATCTGCTAATTCTTTACAAAACGCACCTAATTGACCAGGTATATCTTGTCTAAGTTTCTGAATTATTACATTACTTATTTTCGTTACTTTTATTCCAGCTTTTGCTAATTCAACTTTTGCTCTATCTGCTTCCTCTACTAAAAAATGAGCTATAGAAGAAGTTCCGGTTTGGAAAACTCCTCCTCCTTCTAAACTTATACCACTTTCACCGAGTTTTTTTCCCATAAGAGCTAATTGTCCTAGCTTGTTTTCAAATAAAATTTCTATGTCTTTCATTTTTATAAATTTTAATACTTAGCAAATTAAATGGATTTATTACGCTAACATTTCATTTGAAAATGAACAATGAAGGAAAAGAAAATAATGGGTCAAAAAAAGTTAAATTTTCAAAAGGTAAACAATCACTGTTTGATTTGTTAAGTGTTGTTTTGTAATAACTACCAACTGTTACTTAATTAAATATCAAATTTTAGTAGATGCTAACCCAAATAGAAAATCTGCGAAGGTTCTTAGAAGTGGAGAAGAATAAGTTATAAATTTTAAACGATTTTGACAGTAGTGTTTGACTCTTAATTATTAGGATTATTGCTATCTCTATTTAGTTAGATTGATTTTCTTTCTCCTTACATACCTCCAAAAAAAAGACGCTTCTAAAATGAAGCGCCTCTTAAAAATATTGATATGTATTTTGTTACAACGGAATATTCCCGTGTTTTCTATTAGGTCTTTCTACCTTTTTCCCTTCTAACATCGCAAAAGCTTTGATTAGTTTCCTACGGGTATCTTGTGGTAAAATAACCTCATCTACAAATCCGCGTTCTGCTGCACGGTACGGATTCGCAAATTTATCAGCATACTCTGCTTCCTTCTCGGCAAGCTTCGCTTCGTGGTCGTCTGCTTCAGCAATTTCCTTTTTAAAGATAATTTCACTTGCTCCTTTTGCTCCCATTACCGCAATTTCTGCACTAGGCCATGCAAAATTCATATCGGCACCAATATGTTTTGAGTTCATTACGTCATACGCCCCACCATAGGCTTTACGGGTAATTACACTTACTCTTGGCACGGTAGCTTCACTCAACGCATACAATAATTTTGCTCCGTTAGTAATAATGGCATTCCATTCTTGGTCGGTTCCTGGTAAAAACCCTGGTACATCTACCAACACCAATAACGGAATATTAAAGCAATCGCAAAAACGGGTAAAACGTGCTGCTTTTTTAGAACTGTTTACATCCAAACATCCTGCTAAACTCATCGGTTGATTGGCTACAATCCCAACACTTCTTCCTCCTAAACGAGCAAATCCAACTACGATATTATCCGCATAATCTTTATGAATTTCAAAGAACGAATCTGCATCAGCAATACCATCAATTACAGCACGCATATCATACGGCTTGTTGGCATTATCTGGAACGATGTTGGCTAATTCTTCTCTAATCTCATCGCCTAATTCAAACGGTAGCTTTGCTGTAGTTTCTTGATTGTTCTGCGGCATATAGCTCAACAATGTTTTAATGTCTTCTAAACATTGTACATCGTTCGCTGCCGTTAAATGCGTAACTCCCGATTTGGTTGCATGCGTACTTGCTCCTCCTAATTCTTCCGAAGTAACTTCTTCATTGGTTACTGTTTTTACTACGTTAGGTCCCGTAACAAACATATAACTTGAATTTTCTACCATAACGGTAAAATCGGTCATGGCTGGTGAATACACTGCTCCACCTGCACAAGGTCCCATAATTGCTGAGATTTGTGGAATGACTCCTGATGCTTGTACATTTCTGTAAAAAATATCGGCATAACCACCTAACGAGCGTACTCCTTCTTGAATACGCGCTCCACCAGAATCGTTCAATCCGATTAATGGCGCACCTACTTTTACGGCTAAATCCATAATCTTACAGATTTTTTCGGCATGTGTTTCTGATAACGAACCTCCAAATACCGTGAAATCTTGTGCAAATACGTACACAAGACGTCCGTTTACAGTTCCGTATCCTGTTACCACTCCGTCACCATAAAACTTCTGATTTTCCATTCCGAAATCGGTCGTTCTATGGGTTACTAAAATGCCTACTTCTTCAAAAAAACCTTCATCTAAGAAATAATTGATACGCTCACGAGCGGTTAATTTTCCTTTTTGATGATGACGGTCGATACGTTGTTGTCCACCTCCTAATTTTGCTTCGGTTACTTTATGTTGTAATTCTTCTATTTTAGATTTCATCTATATTCTTTTTTGGGCGTTCCCCAAGGGTCGGGCTTTCCGCTATATCTTTTGTTGGTTCTCGATACTTGCTTCGCAAACTCGAACTGACAACAAAAGGATGCCGCTGCACCCCCTAACGCACATGATGTATTAACAAGTTTTTAAAATACGTTGCTCTTTTAAATACTGCTGTAAGGCTACTTGTGCAGCAATCTTTGCTTCCTTTTTATATCCTGCTTCTAACAACTCAGGCGTATAATATTTCTTTACAAAATGAGTATCGAAATTCCCTGAAGTAAAAGCTTCATGTTCGCATACGAACTTTCCAAACGGCAACGTAGTTTCTATTCCTTTTACTTTATAATTACTAATGGCTTGCTTCATTAGCTCGATAGCTTCTTCACGCGTATTTCCGTAGGTAATCAATTTAGAAATCATCGGATCGTAATAAATAGGAATTTCCATGCCTTCTTCAAAACCATCATCTACACGAATATTTTCTCCTTTCGGATGTTGATACACTTCCAACACTCCAATACTCGGTGCAAAATTATCTAACGGATCTTCAGCGTACACTCTTAATTCTAGCGCGTGTCCGTTAATTTGTAAATCGTCTTGGGTGAATGATAGCTCCTCTCCTCTTGCTATTTTTATTTGCTGTTCTACTAAGTCTACTCCTGTAATAAGTTCGGTAACTGGATGCTCTACTTGTAAACGTGTATTCATTTCTAGGAAATAGAAGTTTTTGTTTTCATCTAATAAAAACTCTACGGTTCCTGCTCCTAAATAATCACAGGCTTTCGCAACTCTTACTGCTGCGGCTCCCATGGCTTCTCTAATTTCTGGAGTTAATACACTTGATGGTGCTTCTTCAACTACTTTTTGATGACGACGTTGTACCGAACATTCACGTTCAAATAAGTGTACTACGTTTCCGTGAGCATCTGCCAATACTTGGATTTCAATATGGCGTGGCGACCCTACATATTTTTCTATAAACACCGAACCATCACCAAAAGCTGATTCTGCCTCTGAAATTGCACGCTGCATTTGTTCTTTTATATCAGCTTCTTTTTCAACAACACGCATTCCTTTTCCTCCACCACCTGCTGAGGCTTTGATTAAAATTGGATAGCCAATTTCATTCGCTACTTTCGATGCATACTCCACATCGGTTACCGCTTCATCAATCCCCGGAACCATCGGAATATCATAGGCTTTTACCGCATCTTTTGCCGCAAGTTTGCTCCCCATCACCTCAATAGCATGTGTTTTAGGACCTATAAATACAATTCCTGCTTTTGCTACGGCTTCTCCAAAGGCTGCATTTTCGCTTAAAAATCCGTATCCCGGGTGAATTCCGTCTACATCTAACTCTTTCGCTACTTCAATAATTTCATCTCCTAATAAATACGATTGATTCGATGGTGCAGGACCAATGCATACTGCTTCGTCTGCAAAAGTTACGTGTGGTGAATTTCTATCTGCTTCCGAATAAACAGCTACCGTTTTAATACCCATCTTTTTTGCCGTACGCATAACACGCAATGCAATTTCTCCTCTGTTTGCTACTAATATCTTTTTCATATTACTCCATTTCTATTAAAACCGTATTCTTTTCTACTTTATCACCTGCTTGTATCGCTACCGATTTTACAACTCCATCTCTTGGTGCTTGTAAGGTATTTTCCATTTTCATGGCTTCTAACACTAAGATCCCATCTCCTTCTTTTACTTCTTGACCAATTTCAACATCTACAGAAACAATTAGCCCCGGCATTGGTGCCTTGATATCGTTTTCTTTTTTCTCTTCAGCTACTTCTAATCCTAACTCATCAATTAACATATCTAATTCATCAGCAATATTTACCTCGTAAGTATTTCCGTTGATTTGAATGGTATATGTTTTTTTGTTGAAATTTGTTTGAAGTATGGTAGCTTGATACGATTGGTTACCCTCAAGTACATGGTAGTTATTTTTTGATTTTTCTACTATATCTAGCGTCTCTATCTGCGCTTCAGTAAAGTCAAAATCATGCGTTTTATTAACGCTCGTTTTAAAAGATTTACTCATAAATATCTGATATTTTCACCACTAAAATATTAAATTTACAATGGAATGCATGAGTTAAATCTATAAATTGATTAGAATGTTTTTTTACTTACTTAATAACTCCTTATTCTTTTATAAACAAGCCTAGAAAAACCCGCTATTTATCGCGCTTAATTCATATTTCATATTTACCTTTGCACCGTTCTCATAAAGGGGTGCCTTTTTGAGTTATTAGTGTTTAATGAATAGTTGTTAGTTAACTTAAAATTCAACATTTATAACTTATAATTAAAAGTAGGGCTGAGATCATACCCAACGAACCTGGAACAGGTAATGCTGTTTAGGGAAGCGAGCGTAAATAAAAGGTCTGGTAGACCTTTTTAGCGAATGCAAAAGTAAAGTTATGCTTTACGCTCACAATTATTCAATGTTTAACTAAAGAATAATTACCTCTTTTTATTCGATTTTGTTTTTTTATAAAATGAGACCGATGTCTTTCAAACAACAACCACAAGTAAAACTAATAGCTTTTTTACTCGTATTATTTGCAACCTTAACAGCAAACGCACAAACGGTTACTTTCTCTGGAAAAGTAGTTGATGGTAACCAAAATCCTTTGGTGGGTGCTACTGTTACTGTTGCCTCTCTTAACAAAGGAATTGCTACCGATTTCAAGGGTGACTTTACATTAAATCTTTCAAAAGGAACTTATGTATTTAAGGTTTCTCATGTTGGTTTCAAACCTCTTTTGCAAGAGGTTGTTATTACCAAAAATCAACAGTTTACATTTCAGTTAATTTCTGATGAAGCTATTTTAGACGAAGTGTTGGTTTCTGCTGTTCGTGTAAAAGCAGATGCACCTGTAACACACTCTAACCTTAGCAAACAAGAAATTGAAAAACGTAATTTAGGACAGGATATTCCTGTATTATTAAACTATTTACCGTCAGTAACTTCATCATCTGATGCGGGTGCTGGTATTGGATACACTTATATTCGTGTACGTGGTTCGGATGCTACTCGTGTAAATGTTACGATTAACGGAATTCCGTATAACGATGCCGAGAGTCAGGGGACTTTTTGGGTTAATATGGGAGATTTTGCTTCTTCTACCCAAAGTTTACAATTACAACGTGGTGTGGGTACTTCTACAAACGGTTCTGGAGCTTTTGGAGCTAGTTTAAACATCTTAACCGATGCCGTTTCGGAAGAAGCTGGTGGAGAAATTTCAAATGCTTTTGGTTCGTACGGAACAAGAAAGCATACCGTAAAATTTACTACTGGAAAATTAAATAATGGGTTTGAGTTCGCAGGACGTTTGTCTAACATTTATTCTGACGGATATGTTGATCGTGCTTTCACTGATTTAAAATCGTATTTCTTACAAGGTAGCTATACTGATGATAACACCTTGATTAAAGCTTTAGTTTTTGGTGGAAAGGAAAGAACCTACCAAGCTTGGTATGGCTTAACTCCTGAAGAACTAAAAGAAGATCGTCGTCAAAACCCGTATACCTATGATAATGAAACCGATAATTATTGGCAAGATCACTACCAATTACACTGGAATGAAAAATTATCTGAGAGTTGGTCCACCAACATAGGTTTAAACTATACGCGTGGTAAAGGATATTACGAGCAGTTTAAAGGAGGAAGTGATGCTGCAGACTACGATGGTTTAATTGTAGATGGTAGTGATGTGATTGTTAGAAGATGGTTAGACAATCATTTTTATGTTGCTAATGCGAATGCTACTTACAAAAATGATAAACTAGAAATTATTTCTGGAGCTTCTTATAGTACCTTTAATAACGACCATTATGGAGAAGTAATATGGGGAAGCGATTTAGCTCCAAATACCAATATTAATGACCATTACTACGATAGTACTTCTGAAAAAACAGATTTGAGTGTTTTCTCTAAAGCTACGTTTAGTCTTTCAGAACAATTTAAAGCGTTTGTTGATGTACAAGGAAGGTTTGTAAATTATCAAACGAAAGGATTGACATCTGATAGAGCTCCTATTGATGTTGATAAAGATTATAACTTCTTTAATCCTAAGTTTGGGCTTACCTATACCATAAATGACGAACATAGTTTATATGCTTCGTACGCTAAAGCGAACAGAGAACCTAATAGAAATGATTTTGAAGGTGGTAATTCTCAACACGAAAGCTTAGATGATTATGAGTTAGGTTGGCGTTTGGCTAATAAAACAGTTCGATTAAATACAAACGTATACTATATGGATTATCAGAATCAGTTAATTCTTACCGGTGCTATTGACCCAAATACTGGAGAACCTTTACGTGCTTCTAGTGGTAGTAGTTATCGTTTAGGACTGGAAATTGATGCAGATATTACCTTATCTGAACAAGTATCTATGCGTCCTAACATTGCTTTTAGTAAAAATATTAATAGAGATTACAATGCTGAAATTAATGGGGAATTACAAAATTTAGAAGATACTCCTATTACTTTTTCCCCTGACATCGTTTTTGGAAATGCATTGATTTATCGACCAGCTAACAATATACAAATCGCATTCTTATCTAAATATGTTGGAAAACAATTTATGAGTAACCTAGATAGTAGAGTATCTGATTTAGATGTTTTAAAAGGATTCTTTACGAGTGATTTAAATATTGTGTACGAGATTAAAACCAACAAAATTTTTAAATCGATTGTACTTACTGGGTTAGTAAACAACATTTTTAACAAAGAATATGTTGATAGAGGATATTATTATACATACGACGATACGTGGACTACTCCAGGAACAACTACTACTGTTGATGGTGCAGGTTACTATCCGCAAGCTACTAGAAACTTTTTAGTAGGTGCAACGTTAAAATTTTAAGAGGGAAAATGCTAGAAAAACAAAAAACCGAGACAATTTGTCTCGGTTTTTTTATGAAGCTTCTTTTTACCTTTGACTACTCAATTAAAAAACAATCAAATTACTATGAAACTGAAAGAAACCTTAATAATATTACTTTCTCTAACAAGTATCGGGCTTGGAATTTATTCTTTTAAATTAAACAAAGAAGTTTCTCTCTTAATGGATGCTAAAAACTTTACTTTTAAATGGATAAATAATTACGAAATCTTAACTAGCTACTGGAAAGAGAACAATAAAATATCTAATCAGTTTTTTGATGTAAACTTTGATTCCAATTATGAAATTGCTAGAGTTTATACTACTTATGGAAAAGTATATCAAACTTGTTTTGACAGGAATGAAAATGGCGTTTATGAAAAAACTGATTGTTATAATTCAGTTGGGGATAAAGTTGGTTATTCTCTCGATAATGATGAGGATGGAGTACCAGAAGAATTCGTTTTAATTTACGATTCAAAAAAAGAATTAAAATTTATTGATAGTAATTTTGATGGTAAATTTGAAAAAGTCATAATAATTAACAATAACAACGAAACTGAATTATCAATCAAAACAATGTTTGAAGAGTAATTAGATGAATAAAAAATCCCGAGCTTTCACTCGGGATTTTCTTTTATTCTTTATTTTTCTCTGTCCATTCTAAATAGCCTCCTAAAACATTGTAGGCTTCATAACCTTTTTCAGCTAAAAGTTCGGCAGCCTTTTTACTTCTACCTCCAGATCGACAGTAAATATATACAGGTCGAGTTTTATCTAACTTTTCTAAAACCTTTCCTTCAAAATCATCTCCAGTAATATCTATTTTAATTGGAGTTTTAATAACTCCTTCTGCCCATTCTTGCGGTGTTCTAACATCTAATAACTGTACGTTATCTTCGTTTTCTAAAACTACTTGTAGATTTTCTACCGTGATATCTTTTGCCTCTTTGGTTTGAGGTTTACACGATACTACCATCGTTAAAAATAAACCTACTAAAAATATACCTCTCTTCATTATCCTTATTTTAAAGTTGATGGGCATACCGTTGCTGTTCTTGGAATATCAGTTTCTTTAATAGCTTTATATCCTCCAGTAACATCAATTATATTATGGAATCCTCTTGCTTTTAAAATAGATGCTGCAATTACTGAACGGTATCCACCAGCACAGTGTACATAAAAATCTTCTTTTGTTGGAAATTCTTCAACATGTTCGTTTAAGAAATCTAACGGTGTACTTGGTACATCTACAATATGTTCATTTGCATATTCTCCTGGCTTTCTAACATCAAAAACAGGTGCTTTTTTCGTAATTGCTTCTGCTAAAACATCTGCAGAAACAGAACGTAACGTATCTATTTCTTTTCCTGCTTCTTTCCATGAATTAAAGCTTCCATCTAAATACCCTAATACATTATCAAAACCAACTCGAGATAAGCGTGTTATAGTTGTTTCTTCTTCTCCTTCAGGAGTAACTAATAAAATTGGCTGTGTAACATCTTTAATCAATGCACCTACCCATGGAGCAAATGTTCCTCCTAAACCAATAAAAATTGATTGTGGTATAAATCCTTTAATAAACTCTGATTGATGACGTACATCTAAAATCAACGCATCTGTTTCGTTTGCTATTTTTTCAAAATCTGCTACCGATAATGCTCTTGCTCCACTCTTAATAACTTCATCAATAGATTGATATCCTTCCTTATTCATTTTTACATTTAAAGGAAAATATTCTGGTGGAGGTAATAATCCATCGGTTACTTCTTTTACAAACTCTTCTTTAGTCATATCTGCACGTAATGCATAATTGGTTTTCTTTTGATCTCCAATAGTACCAACTGTTTCTTTGCTTAAGTTCTTACCACAAGCTGAGCCTGCTCCGTGTGCTGGATATACAATTACATCATCTTCAAGGGTCATAATTTTTGTACGTAAACTATCATATAGCAATCCTGCTAATTCCTCTTGTGTTAAGTTTGCTGCTTTTTGTGCTAAATCTGGGCGCCCTACATCACCTAAAAATAAGGTATCTCCACTAAAAACTGCATGGTTTTTTCCATTCTTATCTTTTAATAAATAAGAAGTACTCTCCATTGTGTGTCCTGGAGTATGCAATACGGTAAGAGTAATATCTCCTAATGTGAACACTTCCCCATCTGTAGCTATATGAGCCTCATAATTTGTTTTTGCTGTTGGTCCGTATACAATTGTTGCTCCTGTTTTCTCAGCAAGCGTAACATGACCACTTACAAAATCTGCATGGAAGTGAGTTTCAAAAATATATTTGATCTTAGCGCCATCTTTTTCAGCTCTGTTTATATAAGGGTCAACTTCACGTAACGGATCTATAATTGCTACTTCTCCATTACTTTCAATATAATAGGCTCCTTGTGCTAAACAACCTGTATAAATTTGCTCTATTTTCATGATATTATATATTATTTATACGCTTGGTGTATATACTGCGCGTATTTTTTCTGATTTTGATTATCTCCTGTTTTATAAAAATTTACGGCTCCATTGGCACGCATAAAAAAGTGATCTAAACTTACAACATCTAATAAACCTCCTCTAAAAAAGGCATCTCTTACAGGGCCTTTTACTCCTGCAAAATAAAACTGAATATTGTGTTTATTAAAATAAACGATGCGTTCTTTTAACATCTCTATTCCTGTACTGTCAACTCTGTTGATACTCTCCGCATCTAATACAATCAATTTTAATGCCTTCCCTTTTTCTTCTGTCATTTCGTCCAATTTATCTCTAAAATAGTTAGAGTTGGCATAAAATAATTGTGCATCGAAACGGAAAACTAAAATTTCATCATCTAAAATAACTTCTTTAAACCTATTTTTATTACGATAGAAATCTGAATTTGGTACTTTTCCTAACTCAGCTACATAGGGTCTTGAGGTTCTAAAAATTAAAACAATTAATGATAAAACTACTCCGATTAAAATTCCGTATTCAATTCCGAAGAAAATAGTAGCCAAAAAAGTAGCTAAGAGTAACCAAAAATCTAGGTTATTAGCTTTCCATAGCCTTCTTGCTTCTTTTACATTTATTAAGTTAAAAACTGCAACTATAATAATTGCTGATAAAATAGTTTTTGGTAAGTGATAAAAAACAGGTGTTAGAAAAAGTAATGTAAACACTACTAAAATTGCAGAAACTATTGCTGAAACTCCTGTAGTTCCACCTGATTCTGCATTAATTGCCGAACGAGAAAAACTTGATGCTGATGGATACGATTGAAATAATGATCCTACCATGTTACTCAAACCTAAAGCTACTAACTCCTGATTTGGTCTTACTCTATACTCGTCTTGTTTGGCTTCCAACGTTTTTCCGATAGAAATGGTTTCTAAATATCCTACCATAACTAAGGTTGCTGCTATAGGCATCAATTCACGTATTAGAGCTACATCAATTACTGGCATTGAAAATTTTGGTAAACCTGAAGGAATATCTTTTACAATGGCAACATCAGAGAGCTGTGTTCCAAAAAAACGTATGCTTAGTATACCGAGTATAACTACGATTAAGGCATTTGGTATTTTTTTATTGACTCTTCTAAATATTATAATAATAGCACATGCTATTAAGCCTATAATTGTTGTATTTGTTTTAAAATATTTAAGTCTGAAAAGAATATCTTCTAATAGTACATGAATTTGATCGCTCTGTACAAACTCAACTCCTAATAGATTTCTAAATTGGTTCAGTCCGATAATTAAAGCTACGGCAGAAGTAAATCCTGTTATTACAGGTCTTGATAAAAAGTTTACGATAAATCCTAAACGGAAAATTCCCATTAAAAATTGAATTGTTCCTACTACCAGTGCGAGTAATATTGCAATGGCGATGTAACTTTCTGAACCTGTAAGTGCTAAGGTAGAAACTCCTGTTGCTACTATTAATGAATCCATTGCTACAGGACCAATTGCTACTTGACGAGATGTTCCAAAAATAGCATACATTAACTGAGGCATTAAAGCTGCATACAATCCATAAATTGGTGGTAATCCAGCAATTAATGCGTAAGCAATACCTTGTGGAATTAAGACAATAGCAACTGTTATACCTGCAACTACATCACCTCTTAACTGCGATTTTTTATAGTTAGGCAACCATTCTAATATTGGTATGAGTTTTTTTAGTAAATTCATTTACTCTATAAAAACGTTCTTTAATTATTTATCTTATAAAAGGGAATTGTCCATTCTAAAAAGTTTTTTTTCATACTTTTTTTCTCTATTTTAAGAGTATGCACTCCTTCTGATAAATTTTCAATATTTATATATCCCTGTAATCCAAACTGTTTCGTTCTAGGATGATTGTCATATCTTATAAAATCAATAGGTATAATTTCTCCATCTATTGACACTTTATTATATTCTTTATAGCAGGCTAGTAAAAATTTAGCTTGATTTTGATCTTCTATTATTTTTGATACATTAGGCTTTTCTTCAAATTCACCGCAAATCTCTTCTCTTATCGTTCTTTCGTATTTAAATATGGGTATAAATACTTCTACAACTTTTGACTCTATTTTACTTGACTCTATTTCAGGAGCTAGCAAAAATGTATTGGATTTATTACTGTCTTTATAGTAATCTGAATACGTTTTGTATTTATTGAAAAAGTTCTGCTTGTTTGAAATAACTAGATAAAATATGTTTGTTTTCGGGATTTGTATGCTTGCTAGAACCACTCCCGAAAAAAAGAAAAACAACATTAAATAAACTATTGATTTTTTCTTCTTAAAATTTGAACCAAATATCATTGATACTTGCAAAATACTTTTATATAGTGGTCCAAAAGATATCATTGACACAAATTTTACCACTTTGAAATTTAAGACTTGTAGTTTTTCTTTTTCTTTATTCTTCTTTAAATTAGAGAACATAGTAATTATTGATTGCAACATCAGGCTGATTGCAATTAAAAAAGCTGGTATTAAAAGAATATAGGTATTTACATACGCTGAAAGTAGGTTGAATAATAACAGGTAAATACTTGAAAAAAATGCCATGTAACCATACATTAATAAAAAGGTAAACGCTACAGAAAAAATTACACTACATAACTCGTCTACTTTTTGTATTGAGTCTTTTAGTTTTGGTAATATTGAAAGTATTTTTTCTGTGTAAATTTTTGAATAAGCACTATCTTCTATACTATAGTCAGGAAAAACTGAATTAAGCCCTACCAAGCCCACCCAATAAGCTCTTAAGAAGAAATGTATTACAAACATTGAAGCCAATATACTTACTGCTATTAGCCCAAAAAAAGTAATGAAATACCCTATATAATATTGGTTAGGATTTAGAAAATCTATAAAGAAATTTGCAATCCAACCAATGATATCAAAAAGCTTAAAAGAACCAAAAATTGCAATTGCAGAAACCAATAATTCCGCTTCCCAACTTTCATCTTTTAATCGTTGTAACCATCCTTTCGTTTCTGTATTAGACTTATTATCCATAGCTTATTCTAAACTTTAAAAGAGTTCTCCTTGGCTAGTTCCTTTAATTCTTCCTAAATGTTTATAGGCTAAATCGGTTACTTCTCTTCCTCTTGGCGTTCGCATAATAAATCCTTGTTGGATTAAAAAAGGCTCATAAACCTCTTCTATAGTTTCAGCGTTTTCAGCTACAGCTGTAGCTAAAGTGGTTATTCCAACTGGACCTCCTTTAAACTTATCAATAATCGTAGATAAAATTTTATTATCCATTTCATCTAAACCATGTGCATCCACATTTAATGCTTTTAAGGCATATCTTGCTATTTCTATGGTAATAGTACCATCTCCTTTAATTTGAGCAAAATCACGTACTCTACGCAATAATGCGTTGGCAATACGAGGTGTTCCTCTACTTCTGCCAGCAATTTCAATCGCTGCCTCCATAGAAATTGGCACTTTTAAGATATAAGCACTTCGTTGAATAATCGTTGTTAGTAATTCTGTTGAGTAATAATGTAATCGACTACTAATACCAAAACGAGCTCGCATAGGTGCTGTAAGCAATCCTGAACGAGTAGTAGCTCCTACCAAAGTAAATGGTTCAAGGTTAATTTGAACTGTACGTGCATTTGGACCAGATTCAATCATAATATCGATTTTATAATCTTCCATAGCTGAATACAAATATTCTTCAACTATAGGACTTAATCGATGGATTTCATCAATAAACAGAACATCTCGTTCATCTAAGTTGGTTAATAAGCCTGCTAAGTCTCCTGGTTTATCTAACACAGGTCCTGAGGTTACTTTTATACCAACTCCTAACTCATTAGCTAAAATATGAGCCAACGTCGTTTTACCTAATCCTGGAGGCCCGTGAAATAATGCATGATCTAATGCTTCATCTCGTTGATTCGCTGCCTCAACAAAAACTTTTAAGTTGTCTATTGCCTGATCTTGACCAGAGAAATCATCAAATGAGAGCGGACGTAACTTTTTTTCTACATCTAATTCTTCATTTGAGTAGTTTGTACTTTCAGGGTTTAGGTTTTCATTCATATTGTTGCAAATATACTTGAAATATGACGCTTGCTTTGTAATATAAGTTACTTAGCAAATATTTTTATGCTAAGATACATATTATAAAATGTTGTGGTAGTTATTGTGAATAATAAATGAACTCCATATATAATCTCTATACCTTAATAATAAGAGATCTATACAATATTACTATTTCAAAAAGAGCGTCTTATGTTAATTCCAATTTTGGAGTTATCTTGATGTTTTAGTTTAGTAGTAATAAAGTATTGAATTTAAAATAAGAGCAAAAAAAAACCTCAATCTAGTAAAAGATTGAGGTTTAAAAGAAAGGCAACGACCTACTCTCCCACCAGTGGCAGTACCATCGGCGCTAATGGGCTTAACTTCTCTGTTCGGAATGGTAAGAGGTGAGCCCCATTGCGAT